>CAIXHE010000030.1 GCA_903919205.1 uncultured Opitutaceae bacterium
CGTCGTGGCCGACATCCCGGCCGGCGCCCTCACCGACAACGCCCCCGTCTACCAGCGCGAGGCCCGCAGGCCCGCCTACATGGACGCCACCTCGTCGTGGACGCCGGAGCGCTCCGGCCTCGCGGACCTGCTGGCGGCGGGTGCGCAGGCGGCGCTTCCGAGGCTCCTCTCGCACCCGACGATCGCCTCGAAGCGCTGGATCTACCGGCAGTTCGACCACATGGTGCAGCACGGCACCGTGGTCGTTCCGGGCAGCGACGCGGGCGTCGTGCGGCTTCGCCTGGGCGAGTCCGAGAAGTTCATCGCCATCAGCAACGACTGCAACGGCAGGTACTGCTACCTGAACCCGCGCCGCGGCGCCACGATCGCGCTGGTCGAATGCCTGAGGAACCTCGTGTGCTCGGGCGCCACTCCGCTCGCGATGACCGACAACCTGAACTTCGGCAATCCCTACAAGCCCGAGAACTTCTACCAGCTGAGGGAGTGCGTGGCCGGCTTGGCCGAGGCCTGCCGCTTCTTCGACGTTCCGGTGGTCGGCGGCAACGTGTCCCTCTACAACGAGTCCCCCGAGGGCGCGATCGACCCCACGCCCACCGTCTCCGTGGTCGGCTTCATCGAGCGCCTGGAGCACGTGACGCGGCAGTTCGCGCGCTCGGCGGGGGAGCGCCTCGTGCTACTCGGGGGCGCCCCGAGCGAGCTCGGCGGCAGCCAGTTCCTCGGGCTCATCCACGGGCTTAAGACGGGCGACGCCCCCGCCGTGGACCTCGAGGCCGAGAGGCGACTGCAGGACCTCCTGCTTTCGCTGATCCGCTCGGGGCGCGTGGCCGCGGCCCACGACCTGAGCGAGGGCGGCCTGCTGGTGGCCTTGGCGGAGATGCTCTTCGGCGAGACCGCGGGCCTTGGGGCCGGCGTGGACCTTACGGGCCTGGCCGCGCCGCGCCTGGACGCGCTCCTCTTCGGCGAGAGCCAGGGCAGGGTGGTGCTGGCCGTGGCCCCCGGGGACGAGGCCGGAGTCATCGCGGCCGCCGCAAGGGCGGGCGTGCCGGCAGACGCCCTCGGCTCCGTCACCGCCGACGGGCAGTTCTCGGTCGCGACGCGCGCGGGCGGCCTCCACTGGCCGGTCGGGGCCCTGCGCGCCGGCTGGGAAAAGACCATCGAACTTGCGATGCGCCGCCCCGGGCTCGACTAGTCCCCATGAGCGACTCCATCACACACGAGTGCGGCGTGGCGCTGGTGAGGCTTCTGAAGCCGCTCGCCTACTACCAGCAGAAGTACGGGACCCCGCTCTGGGGCTTCACCAAGCTCTTCCTGCTGATGGAGAAGCAGCACAACCGCGGGCAGGACGGGGCCGGGGTGGCCTGCGTGAAGCTCGACGTGCCGGCCGGCGAGCCGTTCATGTTCCGGGAGCGCAACGTCAAGTCGAACCCCCTGGACCGGATCTTCAAGGAGCTGCTCGGCCAGTACAACGGCAAGGTCTCCTCCGGGGTCATCCACCCGGAGTTCCCGGAGACGGTCAAGAAGCACTTCGACTTCGGCGGCGAGCTCTTCCTCGGGCACCTGCGCTACGGCACGAGCGGCGGCTACAACCTGAGCGCCTGCCATCCGTATTTCAGGCGCAGCCCCTGGGCCACCCGCAACCTGGCGCTCTGCGGCAACTTCAACCTGACCAACACGGCGGAGCTCAACCAGTCGCTGATCGCGATCGGCCAGCACCCGGTGTTCGCCACGGACACCCAGGCGATCCTGGAGAAGATCGGGTTCTTCCTCGATGAGGAGCACGAGGACATCTACCGCTACCTGAGGACGCGCAACCTCGCCGGCGAGGAGCTCTCGCGCAGGATCAGCGAGGACCTGGACCTGACCCGCGTGCTGACGCGCGCCTCGCAGAAGTGGGACGGGGGCTACGTGCTGTGCGGACTGGTGGGCAACGGCGACTCGTTCGTGGCGCGCGACCCCTCGGGCATCCGTCCGTGCTTCTGGTTCCAGAACGACGAGGTCGTGGCCTTCGCGTCCGAGCGCGCGCCGCTCATGACCGTGTTCGACCTCGCGGTCGAGCAGGTGAAGGAGGTGCAGCCGGGCCACGCGGTCGTGATCAAGAGGCGCGGGACGATCACCGAGCAGCCCTTCACCCCCGCACTCCCCAAGGCCGCCTGCTCGTTCGAGCGCATCTACTTCTCCCGCGGCAACGACGTGGACATCTACCGCGAGCGGCAGGCGCTGGGGGGCAAGCTGGCGCCGCAGGTGCTCAAGAGCATCGGGAACAACCTCGAGGAGACCGTGTTCAGCTTCGTGCCCAACACGGCCGAGGTGGCCTACTACGGCCTGCTCTCGGCCCTGCGCAACGAGCGGCGCCACGAGGTGAAGGCCGTGATCCTCGCCGCGAGCCGCGAGGGCCGCCTCACCGAGGATCTGCTGGACGAGGTCATCCTGCGCAACTGGCCCCGGGCCGAGAAGGTCGTCAGCAAGGACATCAAGATCCGGACCTTCATCGGCCAGGAGTCGATGAGGAACCAATTGGCGAGCCACGTCTACGACATCACCTACGGCACCGTGCGCCCCGGGGTCGACAGCCTGGTGTGCGTCGACGACTCGATCGTGCGCGGCACCACGCTCCGCAGGTCGATCCTTCGGATCCTGGCCCGCCTGAACCCCAAGAAGATCGTGATCGTCTCGACGGCCCCGCAGATCCGCTACCCGGACTGCTACGGCATCGACATGTCCGAGATCGGCAAGTTCGTCGCGTTCGAGGCGGTCGTCGACCTGCTGAAGGAGACCGGGCGCGCCGAGATCCTGGCCGAGGTGTACCGCGCCTGCCGGGCGGAGATCGCCCGCGGCGGGCGGGTGAACCACGTGCGGCGCCTCTACGAGCCGTTCTCGGCCGAACAGATATCGGCGAGGATCGCGAGGCTGGTGCGCCCCGCGGGCATCGAGTGGAAGGGGGAGGTCGAGATCATCTTCCAGACGATCGAGAACCTGCACCTGGCCGTGCCGAACCACACGGGCGACTGGTACTTCACCGGCCATTACCCGACCGACGGCGGCTTCCGGGTCGTGAACCAGGCCTACGTGAACTACTACGAGAAGAACGAAGGCCGGTCCTACTAGAGCCCTCCATGTCCCTTTCCTACGAGTCCTCCGGGGTCAAGTACGGCCCCCTCGACAGCTTCAAGCGGGCCTGCCAGCGGGCCGCCCTGAAGACCGGCGACCTTCTCGAGGCCCACGGCCTCCATGAGCCGGCCGGCGTGCGCGGCGACAGCGCCTACCTCGTCGAGGCCGACGACCATTTCCTCGCCCACGTGGAGGAGGGCCTCGGAACCAAGAATCTGGTCGCCGACGCGGTCCAGGCGGAGGGCGGGCGCTGCTACTACCGGGCGATCGGCATCGACACGGTGGCCACGATCGCAAACGACCTGGTGACCTGCGGCGCCCTGCCGATCGCGGTCGCCATGCACGCGGCGGTGGGGAGCTCCGACTGGTTCTCGGACGAGAACCGCGCACAGCAGCTCGTGGCCGGCTTCGCAGAGGGCTGCAGGGCCGCCGGGGCGGTGTGGGGCGGCGGCGAGACGCCGGCGCTGCGGGGCCTGGTGGAGCCCTCGGCGATCATCCTCGCCGGGTCCGCCATCGGACGGATCCGGCCCAAGTCGCTTCGCATCGTGGGCGACGTGCGCGACGGCGACGCGATCATTTTCCTGGCCTCCTCGGGCGTGCAGACCAACGGGCTTACGCTCTGCAGGAAGATAGCCGAGAGCCTGCCAGGCCGCTACTCGACGCCGATCGGGGGCGGCCAGACGCTCGGCGAGGCGCTCCTGGCCCCGTCGACGCTGTACGTGGCCTTCGTCCGGGAGTGCCAGCACCGCGCGATCTCGATTCACTACGCGGCCCACGTGACCGGCCACGGATGGAGGAAGCTGATGCGTCTGGAGGAGCCCTTCGTGTACGAGATCACCGACCCCAGGCCTCAGCCCGCGATCTTCCGGTTCCTCATGGAGGCGGGGCCGGTGGCCCCCCGCGAGGCCTATGCGACCTTCAACATGGGGATCGGGTTCGCGGTCTACGTGTCCCAGGCGGACGCGGCGGCGACGCTCGAGGCCGCGCGGACGTCGGGCTACGAGGCGTGGCTCGCCGGGCGCGTTCGCAAGGACGGTGCTCGCAAGGCGGTTTCGATCCCCTCCTTGGGACTGCAATTTGATGGGGATACGTTGCAGGTGAGGTGATTGCAGGGGCTTGCGCACGGATGCCCGAATGGCAAACCGGTGGCGGCGTTTGAAATTCCCGTCACCTTCCCCATTTGGCGTTGCAAATGCTATGGAACGACCAGTCCGTGGGGCTGTTAGTACCCAGGGTAAATCAACGTCTCCTCATGAAAAAGACCACCAAGACAACGAAGACGCCCGCCCCGGCGACCAAGGTAACCGCGCCCGCCCCGGCGCCCAAGACGGCTGCGCCCGCCGCGGCCAAGAAGTCCACGGTGGCGCCGAAGATCAAGGCGCCTTCCGCGCCCGCCCCCGAGACCCCGGTGGTGGTGACCAAGCCCAAGGCGTCGAGCGTGACGATCGTGGCCAAGATCGACGTGGGTTTCGGCAACACCCTCTTCCTGCGCGGCGACGCGCCGTCCCTCAGCTGGGACAAGGGCGTTGAGCTGTCGAACGGCGGAAACGACCACTGGGAGCTCGTGCTCCACGGGATCGACCGCCCGTTCCACTTCAAGCTGCTGGTCAACGACGGTATCTGGAGCGCCGGCGACGATTTCACGGCAAGCCCCGGCGACACGTTGACCCTCACGCCCTCGTTCTGAGGGGCGCGGGCCTCCGGTCCGGATTGATCTCGATCAGCTGCCGCCCGATGGCGGCGGCGGCCTGGTCGCGGTCCCCGAGCGCGTCCTGACCGACCTCGACGAACTTCAGCCCGACGCGCGAGAAGGGCAGGGGGAGGTGGAAGCCGTCCCAGCTGCGCAGCCGCGCGGACGACTCAAAGTCGGCGCCGACCAGCACGACGCGCTTGCCCGAGCGGCGGGCGACGATGAGCGCGCCCGGCTTCATCTCGTAGGCGGGCCCGCGGGGGCCGTCGGGCGTGATGCCCGCGTCATGACCCTCGCGCAGGGCCTTGATCAGCTCGGTCGCGGCCTCGCGGCCGTTGCGGCTCGAGGATCCGCGCACGGCTCCGAGGCCCACCGAGGCGAAGAACGCAGCCAGCCACGACCCGTCGCGGCTCGCGCTTATCAGCGTGTAGATCCGGTGGCCCTGGCGGTAGCGGCGGAAAATCTCCGCCGCCAGGAAAAGGCGGTTGTGCCACAGGATGAACACGGTCGGCTCGGTCACCACCCGGATGATCCGGAGGTCCTCCGTGGGCACCTCGAAGCGCAGCGTGGCGGTCCACAGCCTGACGAGCGCCCCCAGGGGCCAGACCAGGGCCCGCTTCCAGGGGGATATGGGGTGGATGTGTGTGTCGGTGGGCGTCTTCAGGTCGGCTCTTGTCTCGCAAAATGGGCCCGGCGGGTCGAGCCGCATTGACGCGGCGGGCAATTGCGTGCACCGAACGGGGCATGCTGCCCGCGTGCCCTCACCTGCCGCCCCCGCGGCCCGGCCTCGACTGGCGCCTGCTCAACGCCTTCCCCGCGGAGGACCGCGGCGCCGAGTTCTACGGCGCGTGCCTCGAGTACGCCCACTCGCTCTGGCACAGGAAATACGCGGCGCGCGCGATCCTCTGCCTCGACCGAGCGATGGGCGCGGACCTGAGCGGCCACGAGCACGTGCTCGTCACTTGGCCGATGCCCTACGCGGCGATGGTGTGGTTCATGAGGCACACGCCCGACAGTGTCTTCATCGGCAACCCCCGCGTCCATTTCCAGCACTACGCCGACCGGATGAACGAGCCCAGGCGCGACCAGCGCCGTTGGAGGGCGTGGGCCTGCTGGGCGCTTGCGAGAAAGGTGATGCCGTCGCTCCCGGGGGATCCCAGGCACCGGGTTGAGGAGCCCACCCACGCCCAGATCGAGGCGCACCTGCACCGACTGGGCCTCCCGGGCGAGGATGCGCTCTGGCGCGGGGTCCTCTCGCACGCGCACCGCTGAAGGGTGATTGGCGCGGTGGGCGAGACTCGAACTCGCGACCGACGATTTAGAAAACCGTTGCTCTGTCCAGCTGAGCTACCACCGCTTATGCTTAACATGCAATAGGATATGACGACGCGGGAGCAAGCCACAAACGGCCGCTCCGCGCCCCCGGCTCGAACGCCCTGGATCCCAAGCACTTTGAAGACGCGGAAAGAGGGGGGCCCCCGTGGGATCCGCGTGGGGCGCCCAGCCGTAGTAAGGGGACCGAGCATGATCCGGCCCGAAATCTTCGTGGAGGCGATGTCCCAGGGTGCACGTCCGCTTGCGGCGGACGGCCCGAGGAGTATTCCCTTGTCCCAATCGATGCCGCGCCCCTCTGCTGCCTCCCCCGCGCTCGCGCAGATCCTCGGCCTGCAGGCCTGGCGCGACGAACGCCTTCTCAACCTGATCCGGTCGATCGCGTGGACCACGATCGGCTTGATCACGGGAGGCTCCGAGGCGCTCGTGAGCCGCAGCGTCTCCCCCGGGGCGGTCCTCGCGCTCGCATGGGGCGTCGGCTCGCTCGCGATTGGGCTTACGTGGCTGCGCCGCTTCTACCGCTACTGGCTCTCCGCGGCCCTCTCGACGATCGACATCACGGTCCTCGCCGTGTGCATGGATGCCGGGCACCGCTACCTGCTGCGCACCCACCCGTCCCTGGTGTCCCACCAGCTCTACGCGTCGGGCATCGTGCTCTTCGCCCTCCTGGCCGCAAATGCCCTGCGCTTCTCCTGGCGCATCTCGCTCTGGTCGGTGGCCTACGGAGCCGCGGCCTACTGGGTCATGCTCTGGCGCGACGGTGCCGTCGACGTGCTCACCTACGTCGAGCTCGGCGCCTTTGCGCTGCTCGGCTGGGTGCTCGTGCATTCCGGCCGCAAGCTGCGCGTCATCGTGCGCCAGGTGGTCGAGCGCGACTCCCTCACGCGCTACCTGCCGTCGACCGTCGTGGACCGCATCACCCGTGACCCGGGAGCCTTGAGTCTCGAGGCCGAGTCCCAGGTGGTGACCGCGCTCTTTTCCGACCTGTGCGGATTCACGAGTCTCGCGGAGACCATGGCCCCCGTCGAGGTGACCCGCATGCTGAACGCCTTCTTCAAGGAGATGACGGCCGAGGTCACCTCGTACGGCGGGATCGTCATGCAGTACACGGGCGACAACCTCTACGCCGTGTTCCCGGAGGCGGGAGGGGCCGACCATGCGCTCAGGGCCGTCCAGGCCGCTCTGGGAATGCAGCGCCGCCTCGAGGCCCTGAACCGCGCGCGCCGCTCGGAAGGGCTTCCCGTCCTTTCCGCCGGCATCGGCGTTCACACGGGCCCGGTCGTGGCGGGCCCCATCGGCTCCCCGGATCTGCTTCAGTACACCTACATCGGCGACACGGTGAACACGGCTAGCCGCATCGAGGGCATGACGCGGTCGGTGGGCGAGCACCTGCTGGTCTCGAGCGTCAGCCTGGAGCAGGCAGGCGGGAGCCGGCGGTTTGACGCCAGTCCGATCGGCAACGTTCCCCTCCGGGGCAAGCGCGAGTCTGTCGAAATATGGGCCGTCCGGGGTTCGGTACCTGCCGGAGGGGCCCGTGAGAGACGGGCGCCCGTGTGAATACCCGGTCCCCCGCTGGCTCCGGGAGCTCATCACGAGTGCAACAGACTGGCGTGAAGCACTATGTGAATATCCTCGAAGGGGGCGAGGCGCTTGGGTAATCCAAGCAATTCCCTCGTGACCGTAGGGAGTGTCGTCGGGAGAGTTACCGTTCTTCCGTATCCACGGGTGGTAGCTCAGCTGGTTAGAGCTTCTGCCTGTCACCACTCCGAGGAAAGTTTCAGCGGGTTTCAAAATCCTGGCTTCAGAGGGGAATTTCGACATCCGGGTTTCGGCGAGTTTCCTGAAGTTAGGCGAAAAGTTATCTGAGTTGTAGAAGACCGCGTAGAAGGAATTCTCGGGTCCTGTGCCCCTGGATGCGGCCTAAGCGATGGGCGTAAGACAGCGGTCGACATTCGCCCGGAGGAAATTCAGGAGGTGATACCGTTGAGCAGGGCGGAGCTGCTGCAGCTCCGTCCTGCTTAACGGTCCATATTTCAATGTAACACCTATTTAAATAAGAATTATAGTTGATTATGAGGTGTAACACCTATTTAAATAGGTGAAATGGAGTCTTCAACCAAAAGCGTTGAATCACACGCTGGAGAACGTGCCGTGGTGCGCGGCCTTTTGGAGCGCGTGCGCGCCCATCGCCTGAAGCGCAACTGGAGCCAGGCCGAACTCGCACGCCGCGCGGGAATATCGGTCCAGAGTTACCAGAATTTCGAAACGGGCCACGGGAATATCACCCTCGCGCATCTTCTGC
Source organism: uncultured Opitutaceae bacterium (assembly GCA_903919205.1). GTDB lineage: Bacteria > Verrucomicrobiota > Verrucomicrobiia > Opitutales > Opitutaceae > Palsa-1447. Next base: position 8,433 of record CAIXHE010000030.1, read on the forward strand.
GCATCCTGGGGGTCCTCGGCCTCGCCAGCCGCTTTGCCCTGCTCGTGCCCGAACCCGAGGAGGAGCGAACGCTGAAGGACGTAAGCCGTCCCCCGCGCCAGCGGGCGAGATCCAAGAAAGCCATCCGAGGGATCTAGCCATGGCCACGTCTGCTCCCGCGCTCAATATCCTGTGGCCGGATGGCCGTCTGGTCGGGAAAGTGGTTGTACCAGGCCCCACCTATTTCGGATACGACGAGGCATGGCTTGCAGGCGGCTACAATCTATCCCCTTTGGTCGTTCCCTTCACGCCGGTTGTGTTCCGCCAGCGGGAAGACGGCTTTGACCAATTGCCGGGATTCCTGAGCGACTGCATCCCCGACCAATGGGGACGTAGGATCATGGAGCGGCAGTTCAGGGAGCTTGAGGTCACTCCGTCGCCGATCCGCATGCTGGCGTGGGTCGGGACACGCGGCCTGGGGGCCCTTTCCTTCGCGCCCACATTGGACGGCGTCCATAGCTCGTCGGCGTGGGAGCCGGTGACGCCGCTTCTCCTGACCCGGGAAGCCCAAGCCGTGGCACGCAATGGCGCCTCGGAGACGTTCAGGCACCTACGTGAAGGGGGCACCGCAGGGGGAGCCTACCCGAAAGCGACGGTTGGTCTCCTACGGGACGGAACGCTCGTGACGGGCGGGAATGTCGCGTCCGCCCGCATCCCCGGAATGAAACTTGGAATTCTTAAACTGGATGTGGAGGACGACCCGCTACGTCCTTCGACGGACGGACGAGTTGAGGCCGCCTATCTCCGAATGGCCCGGGCTGCTGGCATCAAGGCGGCCCGTGCCCGCGTCCTAAAGGACGACACCTCGACGCGACCCCGGCATCATCTGTTCGTCGAGCGCTTCGACTTGGCCCCGAGAGGCAGGCGCCTGCATTTCCTATCCCTGGCGGGTGCGCTGCACCGGCATAATCTCACTTACGTCGATCTGCTCGTGGCCACTCGCGACCTGACGGGAGACCACGCCCAGGTGCTCGAAGTCGTGCGTCGGATGTGCTTCAATGTCCGTAGCGGCAATGCCGACGATCACGGCAAGAATCATAGTTTTCTCCTCAATCCGGTCTCGGGACAGTGGACGTTGTCTCCGGCCTACGATCTTACCCCAAGCCATTCCCGGGACCGCGAAATGCGCGGACTCTTTCCGACAACCTTCGGGGTGTCACCTCGCCGGCAAGCCCTGGCCGACGTGGCGGCCGAAGTCGGGGTTACTGCCGCGGAGTTCGAGGAAATCGACGGCGAAGTGACGGCCGTTGTCGCCCGTTGGCCTGAGCACGCCGAGCGCCTGGAGTTGCCGGAGGCGCTGGCGGCCCATGCCGCCGGAATTCAACGCGAACTTGCCGGCTCACTCACGACCGAATCACCGACGGGTGGGTGGCGCCGCCGCCCAAGGTGGTAACGCGGGCTTATTTCGTAAGCCCGTCCACTACACTCGGATGTTCGAGAACGCGCGGTTGACTCCGGCAGGATCAAAAGCCGCCGGATCGTAGTCGCCGAGCCATTTGCGCAGCTCGGCATTCCGGCGCAAGGCGTCGAAGCATTTGTTGATGAGCGAGGCAGAAGAGCCATGGATTGTGGGGCCGGCCCGCTTGGCGCCGGGCACGACGAATCCTGCCCCCTCCCTGCTTACCCGATTACGCCACTCCAGCACCCCTGACGGCTGATCGTGTCCGGGGAAAGCCCTCCAAAACCCGGCCAGGTCCTGATTATGTTTCCACCTCCTCCCGCAGCCGCCGCTTGGTCTTTGGCTTGATGTCCGCCCGGTCCTCGATCCGCTGCCGGTAAAGGGCCGCGAGGGCGCCCACGCGGGCATCTCCGGCGGTCACGCTATCGGCCGTTCGGCGCAGACAATCGATCTTGGCCCGCTCGTCCGCGACGCGGGTCTTGGCGACAGTCCAAACATACGTCCCCAGGCTTACCCATTTCTGCTTGCCGCCGAGGGTGAACCCTCCGTAGTACTTACCGCTCGCCGCGTTCCTTAACAAGTTTGGTGCTCTCGTTGTGTCCCACGTTGTACGGGTGTTTTTCATTTCCCGGTTGACGTGTAGAAAGTGACAGTGGAAATGACGAGATAGTCCGTAAGTTATTGAATAGCAATATACGGGGTGGTAGCTCAGCTGGTTAGAGCGTCTGCCTGTCACGCAGAAGGTCGCGGGTTCGAGTCCCGTCCATCCCGCCATTTTTGGGGTCTAGGTGGCTCTCCACCGGGAAGTGGGTACAGGGATCGAGTTATCACTCGGCGAAAAAAGTGGCGCGGGGGCTAGTCCTAGCATTCAACGCACACTACCCAGGCATGTCGTTCACTCGAGGACAGTGTGTAAAAACGACCTCACTGCCGGCTTTCTTCCCGGAAAAATGACGGCTTCCGGACTGTAATTTTGCACTAAGCCCGTGCACGAATTAACCGCGAGCAAACGCCATGAGCCGTGCAAATTCCCTGCGGTCTGCCTGCTTCATCGCGGCCAAATAGAGATCCCTTGTATCGCCCTTGGCCTCGAGCGCCACTCCGCCACCCCATGTGAACGGAGGATTCCCGAAGCTCACAGCGAGCCTGTCGGCAATGAGGCGTGCATGGCGGCCACTGCCATTCCTCCAGGGATGAACCACCACGAGGGCATGATGGAATCGGATGCAGATTTCATCCGGAGGGAATATTCCGAACTCAACCCAAGCCTTCACATCAGCCATCAGTGAAAAATACCGCTGCTGAATCGAGGCTGGCTCCACTCCGATGTTGAGTTCGCAGTCCCTGAATTTCCCCGACCATTTCCAAATGTGACGGAACATCCGGTGGTGAAGGTCGCGTACAAAGAGAGGATCGAGCAGCTGGTCCACAGAGAGTTTTCGACGCGGAGCGAAGAGCCAATTGCGGGCCTCCAGGATGTTTTCACGCTCAAGCTGATTGAGGTCCTCCAGTGACGAGACGCTGATCTTGAGGAATCGCTCCTCGTCCGGGGACACGGGCGTGGTCCCGCCTTTGGGTGTCGCTGAATTGAAGACTGTCATGACTTGAAGTGGTCGCGTTTCCGTTGCTCCAGATCAGCAGAGCCCTGTGCCTCCAGATTCATGGAATGCTCGGTGGCCCTCAGGTTGGCCATCTCGGGATCATGCTGGGCTGCGAGATCGATGAACGATTGTCCATTCTTGGGCACAAGTTTGATGACCACCTCGCAATCGAGGGCGTCCGCCAGTTTTCTCAAACTCTGAATCGAGATGGTGCCGCGGCCCTCTGATTGCTCGAAGGATTGAATCGCAGAAGGTGAAATGGAGAGTCGTTTCGCGATAGCAGCGCGGGAAAGCCCCAGTCCCTCGCGCACGGCAAGCAGCCACCCCTTGGCAGGGGAAATCGGACGGAGGCTCGACATCGCCTCGTTCAACGACCTTATAGTTATGGCTCTATATTGGAGCTTTTTCATGCAGTTATAACTACTCTTTTAATCGATAAAATAAAGCTATAACGTTATTTATTGGTCGCCTTGTGAGTAAAGGCCTGCGATTACCTTCTGAAAGACGCGGAGTCCCCCCATGCCTGCCGTGAACGGCCGGCTTTTTGCGCCATCAAAAGATAAGATCATGGGATCCGGGGATTTTCGGCTCCAAAACCCGGATTGCTATCCGGCTGCGGTAGATCGACCGTGAGGAGCGTGGATTCAGCCGAAGACCTGTGCCTCTCGTGCGGCTTGTGCTGCGACGGGGCCCTTTACGATTTCGTCAAGCTTGAGCCCGGGGACGACGCCCTCCGGCTGCAGAAACTCGGTCTGCAGGTGAAGGTTTCGCGTGGCCGGATCCCAGTGACCCGCTTTCCTCAGCCCTGCGCCGCCCTTTGCCAGGATCGGACGTGCCGGATTTATCGCGACCGGCCGCAGCAGTGCCGAGAATTCGAATGCGGTGTGCTCAAGGCAGCCAAGGCCGGCCAAATCACCTACGCCGCCGGGCTTCGTGAAGTGAGGAAGGCCCGGCGCCGGGCAGACGAAGTCCGGCGGCTTCTCCGCGAACTCGGTGACACCGATGAGCATCGAGCCCTGGGCGAGCGGTTCCACCGTACTTCGGAGCGATTGGAAGCCGGCGGGACCGCCGAAGCGGTCAAGTCCAAGTACGCCGACCTCACCCAAGCCGTACATCACTTGAAATTGCAGGTGGGCGAGAAGTTCTATCTGCGCTCCCAGGCAAAGGAATAGCGGGTCCTCGCGGCGCGGCGTGGGTCAACTTATGAGCAGGAGCCGCGGCGGATCCCCGGGAAGCGTGTTCGGTGCGCGGTGAATGCACGGCGCAACCGGGCTGCCGGGATAATCCAGGGCGATGCGCCAGAGATGGCCGACGCCGAAGCTGTAGGGTCGGGCGTGGGGCAGCGGCACGTAGTGCAGGTCGTGGCAGGCTTCCTCGAGATGTTCTGCGAAGGCCTCGTCGTCCGCTCCGCCGAAATTCCGGAGCAGGGCGGCGCGCAGGGAGGGATCTTCGGTGCGGAGCCTGGCTTCGGCGTTCAGCAGGCCCTCGCTGGGGGCGCCGTGATAGGTGCAAAGCCAAGTGTCGGCCTCGACCGGTGCACGATCGGCATGGAACGAATACACGTCCGTGGCCAGCGAGGCTGGCGAGTCGTCCCGCGGGTAGCCGTGGATGCAGTTGAGCTCGGGGGCGAGTCCGAGCGCGCGCAGCGCGCGCAGGTCCGCCAACATGCAGTCGATCGCAGCCCGGCCTTCGTCACTTGCGGGGAGCGATTGCAGCCGCTCCTCGTCGAGGGGCACGATGCCTTCGCCAGAGCCGAGATGGGCGAGGACCTCGGTGAAATCCCCCGGGAGCGAACGCTGCCAACAGAGCGCGTTGACGCCTTCGGCGAACGGGGTGCCTACAAGGTCCCTGAAGCGGGTGACGGTCCTTACCATGCGGGCGACGTTGCGGCTCTGCCGAGCGTCGGCAGACCCGCGGCCGGGCGAAGCCGCGACCGCTTGGAACCGTCGGGCTTGCAGCCATCTGCCGAGACCGAGGTCATCTGGGCTGTGGGGTCGCGATCGCCCCGGCGCCCGTGGTGGGGGCGCAGGGTTTTCTTGGCGAAGGCGCTCGGGAAATCGACGTCAGGGGTGGCGAGGTTCACGCGAAAGCGGGAAGGCTAACCTCGTTTGGAGCCAGCACAAGAGATGAGGCTGGGCGTCCGCCGTCTCGGAAAGGTCGAGCTGCCGGAGGGGAGCACCCCCAAAGGCCACCCCACAGGCCAGCCTGGAAGGCGCCCTGAGCCGATTGCGACGGAAGGAGCGGGTTTGCTTCCCGCCCACCCGCCCATTTGGATCGCCCGTTGGGGCCGGCTACGCGGATGCTCGGCGGAGCGGGGTCGCGTGCCCCGCGGAATTCCGAGGACCTTGATCAGAGGCCGTTCGGAATCTCTTGCCTTCCCGACACTTCCGGGATGAGCCTTGCAGGCGCCCATGACCCTAAGGCCAGGACCCTCGGTTACCCTCGTTTGTCTCCTGCTTTTCGGATGCCAGACTCCGGAAGGTACGCCGGCCCCGGCTGCCCATCGAGGCGATGTCGTCAGCGCGGCCGCGCCGATTCCGATAGACATGGCGGCTACCGGCACCAAGCCGCTGGAATTCCACAAGGCGATCGTGAGCATGGACTCCGGCACCAACTTCGGGAAGATAACCGGGGGCTGGCTGAATGTACAGTGGGGGAGCTTCAAGGTGAGCCCGGGCGAAGAGCCCAAGCAGTTCATCGCGATCGGAATCGAGGAGCTCCGAAGGGCCCACTACACGCTCCCGGGTGATTCCAACAAGCTCTTCGGCGATGACTCGGCCAAGGCGCGGTACGAATTGGGCGCGGAGATCACCTGGATGCAGCTCGACGTCCACCTCCAGGCGGGGTGGGTCAAACCAACGATCGCGAGCAACGGGGCCATCACCGTCAAGTGGCAGGTCTACGATACGGTCGGCAAGTCCGTCGTCTTCAGTCGGACGGTGGACTCCGGATTCCACCAGGTCTCCAAGGGCGACTCAGGCGAGCCGCCGCTCTTCGGCCTCTTCCGGTCCAACGTTAGGCTTTTCCTGGCGAGCCCGGATTTCGCAGCCTTCATGCGGCCGGACCCGGCGCCGTCGCAGCCCGCGCCCGCGCACGACTGACCACTTATGCCCATGCACCTCGCGAAGTTGAAGCCCCTCGTCCTATGCACTGCGGTCGGCCTCGTCCTGGGGCTCTTCTCTGCGGGATGCTCCGTCGTGATGGCTACCCGGCAGCCGTCCAGGAAGGACCTCGGCGTGCTGAAGCCGGGCACCGAGCGGGATCGGGTGGTGGCCGAACTGGGCGCGCCCGTGTCCACGGAGAAATTGGACGCGGGCGGCAGGAAGGAGATCTACACCTTCGTGCAGGGCTACTCGTCGGGGGTGAAGGCGTCCCGGGCGATCTTCCATGGCGCCGCGGACGTGTTCACGTTCGGCATCTGGGAGGCGGTCGGCACGCCCATTGAGGGAGCCTTTGACGGGAAGAAGATTTCCGTGCGCGTGATTTACGACGCGGATGAAAAGGTGAAGGAGAGCACGACGCTCTCCGTGTCCGACCCCTGAGGCCGCGGCGCTGCAGGCTAAGCTACTTTATCGACCCGATCCTGCCCTCGCTCACCTGGGTCAGGTAGACGCTGTCGAAGGCCTGGTTGTGGTTCGGTCCGAACTGGGCGTTGATCCCCCCGAGGTCGATGACCTCCGGGCGGTTCAGGGCTGCCTGAAAGGTCTCGTGGGTGAGCTCGGGCCCCGCCCGCGCCACCAGCTTTGCAAAGAGGCGGCCCTCGAGGTATCCCTCGAGCGAGATCCAGTCCGAAAGGGCCGCCGGAGCATAGCGCTTGAGCGCCTGCCTGTACGCCTCCACGGCCGGAACGGAGCTGAACTCGGGGTGGGGAACCACCTGCGAGATGATCACGCCCTCTGAGTCGGGCCCGAGGCGCTCGACGAGTGCGCGGGTGCCCACGAAGGATATGTTGCAGTACACGGTCTTTGTGAGCCCCAGGGCCCTGGCCTTCTTGATGAATTCCGAGCAGGCCCCGTACGCCCCCACCATCACGACCGCCTCGGGGGACGCCGGGACGATGGACTTGATGGCGCCCGTGACATCGGACGTGTTGCGGGTGTAGCTGCCGAGCGCCACCGGCTCGAGCCTGCGCCTCTTCAGCGAGGCGTTCAGGGCCTTCAACCCGGATTGTCCGTACGAGTCGTCCTGGAAGAAGCACGCGATCCGCGAGGCACCCCGTCCGTCCACGAGGAGCGTCACCAGCCTCTCGATCTCCTGGGCGTAGGAGGCGCGCATGTTGACGACCAGCGGATTGTAGGGCGTGCGCAGGGCCCCGGTCCCCGTGAACGCACCGAAGAAGGGGGCTCCGTCGGCCGTGCAGACCGGCAGGATCTCGATCGCGGTGGGGGTTCCCACGCAGCCTATCAGCAGGAACACATGGTCCTGTTCCAGCAGGATGTGGGCGTTCTCGGCGGCACGCTTCGGCTCGTAGCCGTCGTCGAGGCTCGTCAGGAGGATCTTCCGGCCGCCCACGCCGCCGGCGTCGTTCACCTCGCTGAAGGCAACCTCGAGGCCCGTCTTCATACCCAGGCCGAGCGCCTGCGTCGGGCCGCTCAGCGCCGCGGTTTGCCCCACGAGGATATCGGCCCCTCGGGAGGTTCCGGCAAGGAGGACGAGGCAGGCGACGCGGGTAAGGAGGGTGCGAATGTTGTGGATCATGGGGTCACGCGGCCCCAGGACGGGCTATCCCCAAGGATATCGGACCTTTCCTTCCGGGATTGAGGGGTTTATCGGCGCGTCGCTTCGGACTGGAGGGTTTGACACCCCCCGTCCCATGCCATCGGCTAGCCCGGTGGCCGCTACCCATCGACGACTTGGCGCCCCCTTGAGGTGCCCGTGCTGAGTCTTGCCCGAAGGCCCGCTTGCAGGGGACCCTGGCTCCCGATTGGGTCGCGGGGCCACGGGGGTCGTGTTTTCCCGGACGGGAAGGGTCCCGAAGGGCGCCTCGTCTGTCCATGAGCGGCGCCCCCGAGTCGTCCCCCCCCCGCGCCTGGGACACCGTCCTGAAGGGCGCCCTCTGCCTGCTCTCCGCGGGCCTCGGCGCGCGCGGCATCCTCAAGCGCGCATACATCGGCCAGGACTTCACGTACCACCGGGACCTGATCCTCTCGTTCCCGGAGGGCTACACCTACTCGAACACGAATCCCCCGGGCCTCTACTGGCTGGGCAGCCTGATCCGGGGTCACGCGACCCAGGACCACTACCTGCCCGTGCTCGCCGGGGTGTTCGTGGCCCTGAACGCCTGGGGGTTGTGGGTGCTCTTCGGCCTGCTCAGGGGCGCGGTGGCCAGCCGGCTGCTCTGGGCCGCGGCCTGCCTGTTCGCGACCCTGGTGCCCTTCCGCGTGATCCACGCGGTCGCCCTGGCGGCCGATGCCTTCACGCTCCCGCTCTTCGCGTGGATCGCGGTCCTCACCCTGCGCCTGTACGAGGACCCACGGCGCGGCTTCTCCTGGGTGGGGCTCGGCACCGCTCTTCTCTGCGCCCTGCTCTGCAAGTACACCTTCGTCGGGCTGCTGCCCGCGATCGCCCTGCTCCTGGGGGTGTCGATCGCAAGGCGCGCGGGCCCGGGGGGTCGGTTGCGTTGGGCCCTGATAGGGGTGCTCTGCCTCGTGCCGGCGGCCGCATGCTTCCTCCTCCAGGCCGAGCGCAGCCTCGCGCTCAAGGGCCCTATCACCTCCAGCCAGTGGCTGCCCGCAGGCGCCGACCCGGTGATGCGCTGGGGCGACATCCTGCTTCCCAAGCCGGGCGACGCCGCCGTCCTGGCGGCGCCCGAGTACCAGCGCGGCGGCCTCTGCGGCACCCGGGTGTTCAGCTACCCGGCGCTCCTCCACGTGGCGTCGTTCACGGACCCCATGAACCTGTACGAGGCCCCGCTCCACCCGCGACTCGAGTACTGGGAGGCGCGCATCCAGAACCAGTTCCTGCGCACGCGCACGCGCGCCTCCCAGGCCCTCCAGGCCCTGTCCGTCCAGTGGAGCCTGCCGTTCTCGGCGCTGGCGCTGGTGGGCAGCCTCTCGTGCGCGGCGAGGAGCGCCGGCGCACTCTGCTGCAGGGCTTCGTCCCTCGCCCCCGCTGCGGTGGTGCTGACGGTCCTGGCCCTCGGCTACTATGCCCCGATCGTCCTCAGCCTCCACCGCCTCAGCGATCCCTACGGGCAGGGATACTGGCTGCCACGGCTGATCCTGCCCGCGCTCGTCGTGTTCTTCTCGCTCGGCTTCGTTTGGGTGGACCAGGCGTGCGCCCGACCGGCTCTCTCCCGGTACGCGACTGCGATCCGGAAGGCCCTTGCAGGCTACACCCTGGTGGGCGCCCTGATCTACGCCGCCTTCCTCCTCTAGGCCGGGGGCTACGGGGCGGCCTTCAGCGAGGACGCCTCGACGGCGGACAGTGCGGCCCGGTACTGGGACTCCAGGTCGTCGAGGCAGGAGATGCTCATGCCGAGGTTGCGCAGGTACCCGTCCTTAAGCCCGTAGATCCAGCTGTGGACCGTGAGCGCCTGCCCGCGCTGCCAGGCGTCGCGCGCGATCGTGGTCTGGCACACGTTGACCACCTGCTCGATCACGTTCAGCTCGCACAGGACGTCGGTGCGCCGCGAGTCCCCGGACGCCCCGTGCACGCAGCCGCGGTGCTTCTCGGCGACGTCCTGCACGTGCCGCAGCCAGTTGTCGGCGAGGCCGACGCGGTCGCACCGCAGCACCGAGCGGACGCCGCTGCAGCCGTAGTGGCCGCAGACGATGATGTGCTTCACCTTGAGCACATCCACGGCGAACTGCATCACCGAGAGGCAATTGAGGTCGGTGTGCACCACGACGTTGGCGATGTTGCGGTGCACGAAGAGCTCGCCCGGCAGGAGGTTGACGATCTCGTTGGCGGGCACCCGGCTGTCGGAGCATCCGATCCAGAGGTACTCGGGCGACTGCTGGCGCGAGAGCTTGGCGAAGAACTCGGGGTCCCTCGCGCGGATGCCATCCGACCAGGCGCGATTCTGGGTGAACAGGTGCTCGAGGGGGCCCATGGCTTGACCCCATGCTTCCGATGGCGGGGGCGTTGTCGAACCAATGCTGAGGCCCAGCTGCACCCTACGGCCGGTCCTTGCCGGCGAAGCGGTCGAAGCGGCGCAGCGAGGGGAACAGCCGCATCCAGAGGGCGGCGACGACGAGCGTTCCCACGCCGCCGAGGACGGTGGCCGGCACGGTGCCGAAGAGGGAGGCGGTCACGCCGGACTCGAACTCGCCGAGCTGGTTCGAGGTGCCGATGAAGAGGAAGTTCACGGCGCCCACCCGCCCCCGCATCTCGTCGGGCGTCTCGAGCTGCACGAGGGAGCTGCGGATGACGACGCTGATCGTGTCCGCAGCCCCCAGCACGGCCAGCGTGCCGAGCGAGAGCAGGAACGAGCGGGAGAGCCCGAAGACGATGGTGGCCAGCCCGAAGACGATGACGGCGAGGAACATCCTTTGGCCGACGCGGCGACGGGGCGGGTGCCGGCCGAGGCAGACGGACATCGCCAGCGATCCGATCGCCGGAGCGGAGCGCAGGGCGCCGAGGCCCCTGGCCCCGACGTGCAGCAGGTCGCTCGCGAACACCGGCAGGAGCGCGGTCGCCCCTCCAAGGAGCACAGCGAAGAGGTCGAGCGAGATGCTCCCCAGGATCACCGGATGGTCGCGGATGAAGCGGATGCCTGAAAAGACGGAGTCGAAGGTGGCGGGCGGCCGGGGCCTGACCGAGCGCTCCTGGCGCATGAGGGCGACGAAGCCGGCGCTCAGCAGCACGAGGGCGGCCGCGGCGCCGTAGGGAGCCGCGGCGCCGAACACGAAGAGGAGGCCGCCGATCGAGGGCCCCACGATGGTCGCCGTCTGGAACCCGCCCGACGTCCACGCGATCGCCTTGGGAACGAGGGGCTCGGGCACCAGGGTGGGCATGAGCGCCTGCGCCGTGGGGCCCTGGAAGGCCCGGGCGGAGCCGATCAGCGCGACCAGCGAGAAGATGCCCGTGATCCCGAGCCAATGGCCCCACGAGCCCAGCGCGAGCACGCTGAGGGCGACGCCCTGCACGGCGAGCGAGACCCCGTAGATCAGCCGGCGGTCGTAGCGGTCGGCCACGTGGCCTGCGGGGAGCGTGAGCAGCACGATCGGCATGAACTGCACGAGCCCCACCATACCCAGCTGGAACGTGCTGTGGGTGATCGCGTAGATCTGCCAGCCCACGGCGACCGCGCAGATCTGGAACGCCATCCCGCCGGCGACGCGCGAGCACCAAAACCAGCCGTAGGCCGGGTGCGCCGTCAGGATCATGGGCTCCTTCGCGGGCTCGGAGCGCGGCTGGGGACCGTCGGTCATACGTCGAGGTACATGGTGCGAAATGCGCACGATGGAGGGCCCTGCAACCCCGCGCATGCATTTTCTTGAACTATTTTTCCCGGCGGCGCGGCGCATCGCGTGGCCGGATTTCTTGACAGGTTTTTTATGACTCCAAGCGGGGGCCGCGAACGAAGTACAGGCAAGGAGACCTCCCTCCCGCGGATCCCCATCCGGCGCGAGGGATCCTCCGCAACCACAACACAGGAGACAGCACCATGATCACAGACCCCGCAGCAAACAGCACGTCGGCCCCACACTTCATGAACCGTCGAACGGCGCTCACCCGCCTCGGCCTCGGCGCACTCGGGATGGGCTCGATGGGCCTGCTTGGCACCCGGGCCCTCGCCGGCTTCGCGTCGAGCGCGGGCGCGAACCCCACGGACCTGGCCGTCCTCAACTTCGCCCTCAACCTGGAATACCTCGAGGGAGAGTACTACAGCTACGCCACCACAGGGCAGAGCATCACGGCCCAGGGGATAGGCATCACCGGAAGCGGCACGCCCGGCGGCGTCTCGATCAAGGCGAGCCCGCAGGTCCCCTTCCAGACAGCGGCGATCCAGCAGTACGCGATGGAGATCGCCCAGGACGAGGCCAACCACGTGGCCTTCCTGAGGGCCGCCATCACGGCCGCCGGGGGCACGCCGGTCGCGCGCCCGGCGATCGACCTCCAGCAGAGCTTCAACCCGGCCGCCGCGGCGGCGGGTCTCGGCTCGTCGTTCGATCCGTTCGCGAGCGAGACGAACTTCATCATCGGCTCGTTCATATTCGAGGACGTGGGCGTCACCGCCTACCACGGCGCCGCGGGCCTGATCACCAACAAGGATTACCTCGGCGCGGCCGCGGGCATCATGGCGGTCGAGGCCTACCATGCCTCCGAGGTGCGCCTGCTCCTTTACCAGCTCGGCTCCGCCACCCAGGCCGCCGCGGCGGCCATCTCCGCGCTTCGCGCAACCCTCTCCGGCGCGGCCGACGACCAGGCCGTGGTCGTCAACGGCGCGGCCAACATCGTCCCAACGGACGGCAACAGCATCGCCTTCAGCAGGAGCACCCGCCAGGTGCTCAACGTCGTCTACGGCGCGCCGAACGCCTCGAGCGGCCTGTTCTTCCCGGCGGGCATGAACGGAGCCATCACAACCTGAATCCCATCCAACACAGACCCTATCATCCCATGAAATCACTCCTATTCACAGCGGCCCTCTGCGGCCTCGCGGCGTCTGCGACACCGGCGTCCGCCCAGTCGTTTGCACCGGCCTCGCTCATCGGCAACACCGTCCTGAACGGCACCCTCACCGGCAGCACCGGGGGGGCCAACGGCGACGGGACCTTCTCGGACCTGCTCTCGGTCAATGGCATGGACTACACGCTGAGCACATCCAACACGCTCTCTTCGCCCGTGCCCTTTACCTACGCGAGCTCAGGCCCGAACACGGGCGTCCTCACGGAGGGCAGCCTCTCCGTAACGCTCACGTTCGCCAGCGCGAGCGGGGGCACGTTCGCGGCCGACTACGGCGGTGGCGTGACCCAGAGCGGAACGTTCACGCTCACCTCCCTCGGCGTGCCCACCGCGCTCAACGCGCTCGTCCAGAGCACGTCGCTCTACAACGCATCCAATCTGGTTCGGCTGGACGCCGGCACGAGCACCACGGTCGGCTTCGTTATCGGGGGTTCGACCCCGCTCACGGTCCTCGTGAGGGCGTCCGGTCCGGCGCTGGCCCAGTTCGGCGTCACGGGCGCGCTCGCCACCCCGGTCCTGGCGCTGACGGACGCCAAGGGCAACCCGATCGCATCCAACTCCGGATGGAACAACAGCTCCGCGCTCCAGACGGCCTTCGGCGAGGCGGGGGCCTTCAACTTCCCTGCCGGCAGCGCGGACTCGGCGGTCGTCGTCACGCTGCCTCCGGGCGCCTACACCGCGCAGGTGAGGGGCGGGTCGGCCTCGGACTCGGGCTACACCCTGGTCGAGGTCTTCGTGGTGAACTAGCGCGACGGCCCGCGTGAACCGGGCGGCCGTGCGCGGCCTCTGCTCCCGGGCGTTGACGGGGGCGGCCGCCGGGGTAGCGTGGGAGAGCGGCGGCAAGGCTTGCGCCGCGCTCCCCCCCCGTGACCGAAACCCCCGCAACCCCCGTTCATCCGTTGGGCCGGGTGCTTGTGAACCACGTCGGGTTCGCCTGCGATTCCAGGAAGCGGGTGGTCGTGCTCGGCGCGGTGGACGGCGTGTTCGAGCTGCGCGACCGGGCTCGCATCGCCCTCACCCCCATGGGCGAGCGCGAGCGCTTCGAGGCGGTGTTCACGGGCACCCTGCAGCGGGTGAGTTCCCCGCTCGGCGAGTACTCGGTGGGGGACTTCTCGGAGTGGACGACCCCCGGGATCTACCAGGTGGTCGTCCCCGGCGCCGGCGGGCACTCCTACCAATTCACCATCACCGACGGGGCGTTCTCCTGGATCCCGGGGCTGCTCCTCGACTTCGTGCACGCGTGGCGATCGGGAAGCTTCGAGAACGCCTGGCGGGGACCCTCCCACCTGGATGACGGCCTCCGAAGCGACAACGGTGCGCAGGCCGACGCGGTCGGGGGCTGGTATGACGCGGGCGACGTCCGAAAATGGATGGTGCACTCGAACCTTCCCGCGCTGGCCTTCCTGGAGGCCCACGACGCCCTCGGCTGGCGTTACGCGGACTGGGAGAGGGTGGAGGAGGGTTGGTCGCCGTGGCTGCTCGAGGCGCGCTGGGGACTCGACTTCATGCTGAAGATGCAGGACCCCGCCTCCGGGATGTTCTTCGAGGACGTGGGAGGGGGAGGCGAGGGCAGGCGCAAGCCGGGCGCCTCGTGGTGGTACGAGAACCACTCGGGATGCTACGCCGACAATGCCTTCAACCGATTCACCGACAACCGGGCGCAGAGCGGCGACGAGAGGCCCATCCGCGTCCAGTACAACCCGCACGCTCAGTTCACATCCGTGGCGATCCTGGCCCGGGCCGCGGTGGCCTACGGGCGGATCGACCCCGCCCGGTCGTCTCGCTACGCGGCGGCGGCGGAGAGCGGCTGGCGCCTAGGGCTCTCGCCCGAGGCCCGCTACGCCGGCGAGGCCGGGGCCGAGTTCGCGGCCTGGACCTCGGTGCGGAGCTGGCGCTGCCTGGCCGCGCTCGCGCTGCAGCGCTCGGGACACCTTCCCTGGCCCGAAGTGCAGTCCGCCGCCGATGCGGTGCTCGCGAACTTTGACACCGAGCTCGGATTCTGGGTGAACCAGCACGGGGGTCGCCAGCCCTTCCGCGGCATCCTCCACTCGGCTCAGCCGCTGATTGCGCTCGCGGAGGTGGCCCACGCTGCGCCGGACGGACCCTGGCGCGACGCGCTCCTAGGCGTGCTGCGCACGTGCGTCGGGCGCTACGTGGTCCCGCTGTGCGGCCTGTCGCCCTTCGGGGCCATGCCCTTCGGCGTGTACTCGGAGCCGGTCAGCGAGGGCGACCTCTACCGGCCGTGGCGCGACGGCTACTCCTTCCGCTACTTCATGCCCGAGCTCCACCCGCAGCGCATCAACCACGGGCTCGCGGGGCACTGGACGAGCTGGGCGCATGCCCTGGCGCTCGTCGGCAGGCTTCTCGGCGACGCCCGCTGCACGGCCCTCGCATGGAGCCAGCTGCACTGGCTTCTCGGCATGAATCCGTTCAATGCGAGCGTGCTGAGCGGTGTCGGCTACAACAACCCCATGCCGCACAGCCGGTTTCTCGGTACCTTTCCCGGTGGTTTCTGCAACGGTTTCAACGGCTCGCCGGACGACCAGCCTCTCCTCGACCAGGAAGGCTGGGGCCAGTGGAACACGACCGAGTACTGGATGACGCCGATCGCAAACAGCCTGCTCGCGCTCGGCGTGCTGGAGGGCCGCGGGCCAGCTTTGCCGCGGCGCCTCGGGCTAGGCACCTAGGTCCGCCTGCGGGTGGCCGCACATGCCGCTTGTCATTGGCGGGGCGACGTGTCGAATGGGCGCCTACCCCTGCCATGAACCGAATACTCCGCCCCCTCGCTTGCCTCGCCCTCTGCGCGATTCCGCTGGCCGCCGCCACGCCGCCCGCGCTGCCGCTCATCTCGGTCAAGGGCAACCGGTTCGTGGACCCCTCGGGAACCCCGGTGCTCTTCCGCGGGCTGTCCATCGCGGACCCGGACAAGCTGGTGACCGACGGGGTCTGGAACCGGGACCTGTTTGTCGCGGTAAAGGCCACGGGCGCCAATCTCGTGCGGCTTCCCGTGCATCCCGCGGCCTGGCGCCGCAGGACGCCGGCCGGGTACACCCACCTCCTTGACCAGGCGGTGGCCTGGTGCTCGGAGCTTGGGATCTATGTGATCGTCGACTGGCACTCCATCGGCAACCTGGGCAGCGAGATGTTCCAGGACGTCGACTACGTGACGTCGCGCACGGAGACGTTCGACTTCTGGCGGCGCATGGCGGAGCATTTCAAGGGCAACACGACGGTGGCCTTCTTCGAGCTCTTCAACGAGCCCACCCATTACCGGGGAGAGTTGGGCGACCTCAGCTGGGAGGAGTGGAGGGGGCTCAGCGAGCAGATGATCCGTATCATACGCTCGCAGGACGCGCAGGCCGTACCGCTGGTCGCCGGGTTCGACTGGGCCTACGACCTGGACGAGGTCCACTACAACCCCGTTCGGGCCGAGGGCATTGGCTACGTCACGCACCCCTACCCGCAGAAGCGCTCGCAGCCCTGGGAGCCGAAGTGGGACGAGGCCTTCGGTTTCGTAGCCGAGCACTATCCCTTGATCGCCACCGAGATCGGCTCGGACACGAAGGCCGGCGCCCACGTCACCGACCAGCAGTACGGGGACCGCATCACCCGCTACCTCGAGGAACGGGGCATCAGCTGGGTCGCCTGGGTCTTCGACCCGAAGTGGGAGCCTCCGATGCTGAAGAGCTTCGACGGTTTCAAGCTCACGGATGACGGCGAGTATTTCCGCATGGCGCTACAGCGCCCCGCGGCGCCGCTTCTCCAGCGCTCGGGACATTAGGGGCCGCGGCCGGGTGGGGCCGCCCTAGAAGGAGACGTCCACGCGCTCGTTGACGAGCAGCACGGACTTGGAACGGGTGGCGGTCTTCCATGCGGCCCGGATCGCGTCGATCGCCGCGGCGCTCGAGGGCGTGTCCTCGTGGAGGATCACCAGCACCTTGGAGCGCAGGCGCCCGGGCAGCTCGGATCCGTGGCTGCGCCACTGCCCGTAGGCGTCGAGCACCGTGAGGCCGTCTGGGAAGCGGGGCGTCACCTCGCGGTCCAGGAAGTCGCGCCAGCGCCCCTCGGTGAGGGTGGGGTCGGGGTCCACGAGGGGCCCGGTCGCGAAGTACAGCTCGCTTCGCACCCAGTGCGCCGCGCCGGGGTGCGAGGAATCGCCCGCGAGCGAGGCGGGGGCGTCGGCGCGGAGCGGGGTGGCGCATGACAGGGCGACAAGGGCGGTCAAGATCAGGATGGGTGGCTTCATGGTAGAGGGCTCGTGGGGGGCTCCTAGAAGTTGATGGGCGTTCCCGGCTCGCGCGTCGCTTGGGGGTCGCGCGGCACGACCTCCCAGTAGACGCTGTAGCGCTCGTAACTGAGCTCGGCGAATGGCTTCAGCGTGAAGTCCGCGGGCCGGCCGACCCCGGACGTGTGGAAGGATAGCGGGCCCGCGGAGTCCCGCAGGATGCACGCCTCCAGGGGGGCGCTCCCCGGGGAGAGCACGGGCACGGGCACGGTCGCCGCGTCGAGGTTGTCGCCCTGGTTGGCCTCGTAGGGGACCGAGCCTCCCTGGGGAGCGGGGCCCAGGTCGCCCGCGAGCACCACGGGACCGTAGAGGAACGCGACGCGGCGGGGGTCGCCCGCGAGGGCCTCCCGGCGCACGGACATGGGCAGCGTCACCTCGAGACGGTCGCCCTTCCTCCAGGCCTCCCGAAGCGCGGCGTAGGTGCCGGGCTTGCCCGCGGTGTCGAGCACGCGGCCGTTCAGGGTGAAGCGCACCGGCGCACGGGCCCAGCCCGGGCAGCGGATCCTGAGCGTGAGCGGCCCCGAGGGTTCGGTGTCGAAGGCGAGGAGCACCCGGCTCGACGCCGGGTAGTCGGTCGTCTGCGAGAGCGCCAGGCCCTTGTCGGCCCATTGCAGGACGGAGGGGATGAAGAGGTTCACAAAGAGCTCGTCGCGCCCGCGGGAGTAGATGGCGGCGCCGTACTTGGTGTGGTTCTCCATGCCCGTGCCGACGCAGCACCAGAACGAGTTGAAGGGCGTGCTGTAGGAGCGAAAGAGGCCCGGCTTGAGGGACATGAAGTAGGTGAACATGCCGAGCCTCGGCTCCTGGGACGCGAGGATGTCGTTGTAAAGGGCGCGCTCGTAGTAGTCCGCGTACTCGCATGACGGATTCCACGCCATCAGGTGCTCCGTCAGCTTGAGCATGTTGTAGGTGTTGCAGGTCTCCGCCGTGTCGGAACCGAGGTGCTTGCCGGTCGCCTCCTCTTGGAAGAAGTGCTCGTTCTCGCTGTTGCCGCCGATCACGTACGAGTGATGGTGCACCACGAGGCCCCAGAAGGTCTCCGCAATCGCGCGCGCATCGCGGTCGCCCGTCACCTCGTAGGTGCGGGCCTCCCCGATCACCTTCGGGATCTGGGTGTTGGCGTGCAGCCCGGGAAGCTGGTCGCGGCCGGCGAGCAGCGGGTCCAGAACGGCCCTGTGGTAGAAGCGACGCGAGGTCTCGAGGTACCGGTGGTCGCCGGTGAGCGCGTACAGCTCGGCGAGCACGTCCATCATGCCCCCGTGCTCCACGGAGAGCATCGCCTGGAGCTGGTCCTGCGAGAGGCCCCTCGTCACGTCGCCCACCCAGTCCGCGAGCCTGAGCGCCACGGCCCGGGCCTCGTCGTTTCCGCCCAGCACCCAGGCGTCCTTCAGCCCGCAGAGCACCTTGTGCTCGGTGTACCAGGGCACCCACGACCCGCCCTTGAACGTGTGGGGTCCCTCGGGCTCGACCGTGCCCGCGCGCAGCCCGCGCAGGGTGGCGAGCTCCTTCGGGGGGAGCGCCCCCACGTAGCCGTCGCCGTAGGCGCGCTGGCATTCGTCCAGCTCGCGCACGATGTAGTCGATGCGCTCCCTGAACCGCGGGTCGCCCGTGGCGGCGTACTGCTGGGACAGGGCCGTCAGGTAGTGCCCGAGCGTGTGGCCGGCGATGCCGGCCGCCTCCCATCCGCCGTAGCACTCGCCCTTCGGCTGGAGGCCGGCGTAGAGCCGGGCGTTGTGCAGCAGGCGGTCCGGCTCGAGGACGAGCAGGTACTCGGCGTTGCGCCCCATCGCCCGCAGGAAGGGGCTCTCGAGAAGGTGCACCTGCCCCAGCGCGAACGGGCGCGCCGCGAGTGCGGGCGCGGAGCCGGCCTCGCCGGCTCGAGCCGGGACGCTCGCCAGCGCCAGCGCCGCCGCGCAGTAGAGGTTCCATCTCATGGGCTTCGGGCCGCCATTAAGACGCCCGCGTCGCCCGCGGCCAGTCAATCCTTGCCCCCGGGGCCACGGCTCACGGTTTCAGCCTGACCACGGTCGCCCCGCCCGCGCCCTCGGCGTTCACCGCGGAAACCGAGACGCTCGAGCCCGGCCTCGCCTCGAGGCCCGGGATCACCCGCACCAGGGGATGCGTAGCGTCCGCCCGCAGCACGTCGGGGCCCTCGAGGCGCACGAGGCCGCCGCCGGGTTGGGTGGACACCTCGTAGGCGACCACCAGGCTGCCGCCGTTCGACGTCGGCGGGGTGATGCTGACGCGGGTGCCCCCGGGCGCGGTGGAAACGACGACCGTCTTCGGTGCGCGGGGCGGCTTGACGCGGCGGCGGTGGGTGGGCGTGAGCGGGGCGGTCTCGGCGGACGCCGCCCCGGTTCCCTGCGCGTTC
>CAIXHE010000031.1 GCA_903919205.1 uncultured Opitutaceae bacterium
CATCCTCTACGCCGAGCTGGGGATGGAGGAGAACGCGATCGCCGAGGTCGAGGCCGCCCTGGCACGGATTCGCTCGGGCACCTACGGCGTCTGCGAGACCACAGGTCGACCGATCTCTGCCGACCGGCTGCGGGCCATTCCATGGACCCGCTACTGCAGGGAGGCTGCGCCCCGTGGCAGGAGCCGCGCCTAGGGCCCCGCCGAAGTCCCCCCGGGCCGGGCGGGGCGTCCTGCAGGCTGCGGTTCGGCATCCACCCAGACGCCTCGCGCGATCCACCCCTTCCACCGCTAGCCGGCGCCCCGTACCCGAGCACCCGAGGCGCCGGCTCGCACCAGGGGCCCCACTGCGCGCGCAATCACCCTCTCCTCGTTGGTCGTGATCACCCGCACGTCCACGGGGGCGCCTTCCAGCGAGATCTGGGCTCCGTTCTGACGGTTGAGCGACGCGTCGACATGGATCCCGAGGTGGCCGAGGGGCTCGCAGATCTTCTTTCGGATCAGGTGGGCGTGCTCGCCGATACCGCCCGAGAAGACCAGGGTGTCGATTCCCCCGAGCGCCGCCGCTAGGGAGCCCAAGTGCTTGCGCGCGATGTAGCAGAAGAGGTCCACGGCCTCGGCGGCCTGCACGTTCGTTCCGCTGATACGAAGCAGTTCCCTCATGTCCCGGCTTACCCTGGACACCCCTAGAAGACCCGACTGGAAGTTCACGATGTCATTCACGTCGATGGGCGAGAGGCCCTTGTTGAGGAGCAGGTGCATCAGGACGGCCGGGCTCACGTCGCCCGAGCGGGTTCCCATCATGAGGCCGCCGTTGGGCATGAATCCCGTGGTGTTGTCGACGCTCCTGCCCCCGAGGACGGCCACCATGCTTGCGGCTCCCCCCAGGTGCGCCATCACCACCCGGCCACGCGCGGCCTGGTCGCCGGCCTGGCGGCCGAGCTCCTCCAGCAGGAATTGGTACGAAAGCCCGTGCGCGCCGAAGCGCATGATTCCCTGGTACCACAACTCCCTGGGGAGTGGCAGCATCTGCGCAATCCTCGGCATCTGCCTGTGGAAAGCGGTATCGAAGCAGGCCACCTGGGGAATCCCGGGCGAGAGCTCGCGGAGCACCTGTACGACCCTCAGCTGCGGCACGAGGTGCTCCGGATCAAGACGGCTGAGGGCACCGATCTCCTGCTCCACCTCCGGCGCCAGGACGACCGGGTCGACGAAGCGGTAGCCGCCGTGGACGATGCGGTGGCCGATGCCGTCGAAGCAGAAGCCGAGGGACTGCCGGCCGAGCCAGTCAAGGAACCTCCTGGCGGCCGTGATGTGGTCTGCGATGCTGAAGGTGTCGTCGTAGAGCGTGCGCTCGGTCTCGTCGACCACGTGGCAGCGGCCCTGGGCGAGGCCGATCCCCTCGCACCGGGCCGAGAGGAGGCGGCGCTCCGTCGTTCCCAGCCCGTAGAGGGCAAACTTGATGCTCGTCGATCCGCTGTTGACGGTGAGGATCTGCAGGGGGGCCTGGCTCATCTCGGTGGGTACTTGGGGAGTCGGGCGTCTAGCCCCCCTCGTACCGCTCCGGCAGGGTATGGGATCGAGCGCGCACGCGCTCCGCAGCCCTTGCCAATTGCTTGCCGCATCTTGCGGAAAGCGCCCGATCTCGGGCGCGGACGCCCGCCTGAAGGGTTGCAGATGGCCCGGGGGTTCCCAACGTTGGGACGCTCATGTCGCTTTTCAGCCTCCTAGACGTCAACCTGAGCTTCGGCGGTCCCCACATCCTGGAAAAGGTCAACTTCCAGGTGGATCCGGGCGAGCGCGTGTGCCTGCTCGGGCGAAACGGCGCCGGGAAATCGACCCTGATGAGGATCATCGCGGGCGAGATGAAGCCCGACACCGGGGACGTCTTTCGCCAGCCGGGCTCCCTCTTCACTCGCCTCACCCAGGAGGTGCCCACCGACCTGACCGGCTCCGTCCTCGAGATCGTGACCTCCGGCCTGCGACCCCAGGCGGGCCACGAGGAGGACTGGGAGCGGGACGTCCTGGTCCATGACCTGATCGACCACCTCCAGCTCAGCGCCGAGTCCGAGTTCTCGACGCTCTCGGGCGGGCTCAAGCGCCGGGCGCTCCTGGGCCGGGCGCTCGCCGCCAAGCCGGACCTTCTGATGCTCGACGAGCCCACCAACCACCTGGACCTGGACTCGATCCTGTGGCTGGAGGACTTCCTCCTCACCGAGAAGATCACCCTCTTTTTCGTGACCCACGACCGGGCCTTCCTGCGCAAGCTGGCGACCCGCATCGTGGAACTCGACCGAGGGCGCCTGGCCGGCTGGGCCTGCGACTACGACACCTACCTGGTGCGCAAGGAGGAGGTCATGGCCGCAGAGGAGAAGCAGCAGGCCGCCTTCGACAAGAAGCTCGCCCAGGAGGAGGTCTGGATCCGCAAGGGCGTGCGCGCCCAGCGCTCCCGCGCGGTCGGCCGCATCCACGCCCTGATGAAGATGCGCGCGGAGCGCCAGGCGCGCCGGGCCCGGGTGGGCAACGTGAAGATGACGCTCGGCGAGGCCGAGCGGTCGGGCGCCAAGGTGATCGACGTCGAGGACATGTCGTTCTCGTACCCCGACGGACGCCTGCTCGTGCGCGGCTTCACGACCACCCTCATGCGCGGCGACAAGGTCGGCATCATCGGACCGAACGGGGCCGGCAAGTCCACCCTGATCAAGCTGCTCCTCGGCCAGCTCAAGCCCACCTCGGGCAGCATCACCCAGGGCACCAACCTCGAGTTCATCTACTTTGACCAGCTCCGCGACCAGATCGACGACGCGAAGACGGTCGCGGACAACATCGCGGGGGGCAACGAGACGGTGACCATCGACGGGCGCACCCGCCACGTGATCAGCTACCTCCAGGACTTCCTATTCACCGCAGACCGTGCACGCACCCCGGCGCGCGTCCTTTCGGGCGGCGAGCGAAACCGCCTGCTGCTTGCGCGCCTCTTCACCAAGCCCGCCAACGTGCTCGTGATGGACGAGCCGACGAACGACCTGGACGCCGAGACGCTGGACCTGCTCGAGAACCTCCTGGTCGAGTACACGGGCACCCTCCTGATCGTCAGCCACGACCGCGACTTCCTGGACAACGTGGTCACGAGCACATTCGTGTTCGAGGGGGACGGCGTCATCGGCGATTACGTGGGAGGCTACGCCGACTGGGTCCGCGAGAAGGCGAAGGCCGCCGCCGTGCGCCTCGCGGCCGAGGAGCGCTCAGCCGCCCAGCGCTCGGCCAAGACCGCGGCCCCGAAGGCCGCCCGCAAGCTCACCAACAAGGAGCGCTCGGAGCTCGACGCCCTGCCGGCGCGCATCGACGAGATCGAGAGGCTGCAGGCAGAGCTCGGGGCCAAGCTCGCCGATCCAGTGTTCTACCAGAAGGAGCGGGCCGCCGCCGCCGACGTGAA
Organism: uncultured Opitutaceae bacterium; assembly: GCA_903919205.1. Lineage (GTDB taxonomy): Bacteria > Verrucomicrobiota > Verrucomicrobiia > Opitutales > Opitutaceae > Palsa-1447. The sequence goes on from CAIXHE010000031.1 coordinate 3,434, forward strand.
GCGCCGGCTCGATGCCCTCGACCTCGAGCACACCCAGGCCCAGGCGCGGTGGGAGGAGCTCGAGGCCGTGCGCACTCAGGCCTGAGGGCCTAGCGCCGCGGCCGCCCGCTCACTTCGAGGTGCCCCAGCGGCGCGTGAACGGGTAGTAGATGAACAGGGGGCGCCCGATCACGTCCTTTGCGGGGACGTAGCCCCAGTAGCGGCCGTCGAAGCTGTCGTGCGAGTTGTCGCCGAGCGCCAGGTAGGAGCCGGGCGGCACGGTGACCGACTCGCCCTTGAAGAGCAGGCTGTAGCGCGGGTCGTCCCGGGTCGCGTTGAAGTAGCCGAGGTAGGGGCTCACTCGGTTCGCGTTAAGCTCGAAGGCCTCTGAGCCGGTGATCGGCGCGCCGTTGCGGAAGAGCCGGGGCTCCCGCATCTCGATCGTGTCTCCCGGCGTGCCCACCAGGCGCTTGATGAAGTACTGCGCGCCGAACGTGCGCTCGATGTCCGGGATGTTGTCCGTGCGGAACACGAAGCCCTGCCCCACCGTGGGCCTGACAAAGTGGTAGCTCACACGGTCGACGAAGAGCTGGTCACCGGTCATGACGTCGAAGCGAATGATCGGATCGCCGGCCCTCACCCTGCGCCCGACCGGGAAACGGATCGACCCGTTGGAGCCGCTCAGGCGCTCCAGCTGGTCCGCCTGCAGGGCCTTGTTCCACTGCTGGTCGAAGTCCTGCTCGTCTTTGAAGAAGGTCCGGAACACGACCCGGTTGAAGTCCCTTTCGCTGAAATCGACCGGAACCCGCACGGTTGCCGGGGCCCCGTCCACGTAGAACGTGTACTCCTTCAGCTTGGTCGGCAGCACGAGCCACGAGCGGCCGTCCACGACCGATGAGGCGAGCCCGGTGCGATCCCCGCGCAGGAGGATCGCCACCTCGCCATCACGGGGAGCCACCGCTTCCCTTCGCTGGGCGCCGTAGGCCGCGAACCGGAAGACCCGGCCCAGGAGGCCGGGGGCGGGCTCGCCCGGCGGGAAGTTCTCGGCGGTCATCCCGTAGTACGTCGGCCACATCGAGTTCGTCGGGATCTTGAAGGGCTGCACGAAGTAGGTGCGGATGCCGAAGATCACGATCGCCGCCACCAGGAAGAACTCCACGTTCTCGGCGAGCGAGGTCTTCGGGTAGACCGAGCCCCCGGTGCGGGAGAGGACGTTCTCCAGGGACTCGATGCCCAGCTTCAGCTTGGCCGCGTCGGCACCCTCCTTGAGCAGGCGCCGCAGCTCGCCGCTGCGGCGAACGAGTTCGTCGGAATCCTTCGCGTCCAGTCGGTCGCGACGGTAGTTCCACACCTTCGACGCCAGCTCGAGCCAGTTCGCGGCGTTGTCCCGCATCTTCTTCTGCTGAGAATCGAAAATTCCGAACATGGCGTTGGGGGTGAGAGGCGCTCGGGGGCTCAGTTGTTCCGCAGGACCTTGATGAAGGTGTCAGGAGGGATCGAGACCTTACCGATAAGCTTCATCTTCTGCTTGCCCTCCTTCTGCTTGTCCAGGAGCTTGCGCTTGCGAGAGATGTCGCCGCCGTAGCACTTGGCGGTCACGTCCTTGCGCATCTCTCGCACGCTCTCGCGCGCGATGATCTTTCCGCCGATCGCGGCCTGGAGCGCGATGCGGAACATCTGCGCAGGGATGATCTCCGAGAGCTTCTTGCAGAGCTCGCGGCCGCGGGTCTCGGCCTTGTCGCGGTGAACGATGCTAGCAAACGCGTCGACCGGGTCGCTGTTGACCAGGATCTCCATCTTCACCAGGTCCGCGGGCCGGTATTCCCCGAGCTCGTAGTCCATGGAGCCGTAGCCGTGCGTGAGACTCTTCAGCCGGTCGTTGAAGTCGACGAGGATCTCGTTGAGAGGAAGGACGCAGCTGATCATGACCCGCGTCGAGTCGAGCGTGTGGGTGTGCTCCACCACCCCGCGCTTCTCCATGACGAGGGCCAGCATGTCGCCCATCGCGTCGTTGGGGATGTGGATCGAGGCCTTGAGGGTCGGCTCCAGGATCGTCTCGAACACCCCCGGGTCGGGCATGTTGACGGGGTTGTCGACCTCGACCGTGTCCCCGTTGTGCTTGACGATCTTGTACACCACGCTCGGGTACGTTGAGATGATCTCCACGTCGTGCTCGCGTCGGATGCGCTCCTGGATGATCTCCATGTGCAAGAGCCCGAGGAAGCCGCAGCGGAATCCGAAGCCGAGAGCCACGGAGCTCTCCTGGGCGTACACGAACGCCGAGTCGTTGAGCCTCAGGCGGCCGAGGGCCGCCTTCAGCTTCTCGTAGTCGGAGCTGTCGATCGGGTAGAGCCCGCAGAAGACCATCGGGCGGACCTCCTTGTAGCCGGGCAGCATGTCCTGCGCGGGCTTGGAGGCCGAGGTGATGGTGTCGCCGGTCTTGATCTCGCTCGGGTCCTTGATGTTCGAGACGATGTAGCCGACGTCGCCCTGGGAGAGAGACTCGCGCTTCTCCATCTTGGGGGTGAAGACACCGACCTCCTTGATCTCGGAGCGCCCGCCGGTGCTCATCAGCATCATCACCTCGCCCGCCCGGACGGTGCCCGAGAAGACCCGGGCGTAGGCGATCACGCCGCGGTAGGAGTCGTAGATCGAGTCGAACACGAGCGTCCGCGACTGCGGGTAGTCCGTCCAGCGAGGGGGCGGGACCCTCGCCACCACCGCCTCCAGGATGTCGACGATGCCGATCCCGGACTTGCCGCTCGCCAGGATCGCCTCCTCGGCGGGGATCGTGAGGATGTCCTCCATCTGCTTGAGGCAGAGCTCCAGGTTCGCGCTAGGCAGGTCGATCTTGTTGATCACTGGTATGATCTTCAGGTGCTGCGCGAAGGCCAGGTGGGCGTTCGCCACGGTCTGCGCCTCGACGCCCTGAGACGCGTCGATCAGCAGCAGCGCCCCCTCGCACGCCGCCAGGCTGCGGGAGACCTCGTACGAGAAGTCCACGTGGCCCGGGGTGTCCATCAGGTTGAGCTTGTAGGTGGTACCGTTGAGCGCCTTGTAGCTCATCGTGACCGGGTGGGACTTGATCGTGATTCCACGCTCCTTCTCGAGGTCCATCGAGTCGAGGTGCTGCGCGGTCAGCACGCGGTCGGAGACCGTGTGGGTCTCCTGCAGCAGACGGTCGGAGAGCGTGGTCTTGCCGTGGTCTACGTGCGCGATGATGCAGAAGTTGCGTGTGAGCGGGGCGTCCATGGTCGTCGGGCGGAGCCCTCAGGCATCCAGGTCGCCGAACTCCGAGAGGCTGCGCACCAACCAGGCCTTGTCCGTGCGACGGGCGAGCCCCGCGAGGACGCCCCCGGGCCCGAGCTCCCAGAAGGCCGTCGCCCCGGCCGCTGACGCCGCCCGCATGCAGTCCTCCCAGAGCACCGGCGAGACCACCTGGCGAACGAGCGCGGCCTTGATCGCGGCCGGATCGGAGATCTCCGAGCCGGTCGTGTTGGTGAAGACCCTGAAGCGCGGCGCCAAGAAGGCGATCGGCCCGAGGTAGGCCTCGAACTGCGCGCGCGCGGGCTCCATCAGGCGGCTGTGGTAGGCGCCGGCAACGTTGAGCGGGATCACCTTCTTCATGCCGCGCTCCTTGGCCCCCGCGACGGCGGCCGCCACGGCGGCGCTCTCGCCCGAGAGGATGATCTGGCCGGGGGCGTTGAAGTTCGCGGCCTCCACCCCGAAGTCCGCGCAGAGCGCGGCGACCGCCTCGCGGGTCTCGCCGATCACGGCGGCCATCGAGCCGGCGCTCTTCTCGCACGCGGCCTGCATCAGGCGCCCGCGCTCGGCCACGATCGCAAGCCCGGTCGGGAAGTCGACGACCCCGGCCGCCGCGTACGCCGTCACCTCGCCGAGGCTAAGCCCGAGGGCCATGTCCGGCGGGGGCAGGGTTCCCTTCTCGCGCAGGGCCGCCAGGATCGCGAACCCGTGCACGTAGAGCGCGGGCTGGCAGACCCGGGTCTGGGTGAGCTCGGCCTCCGGACCCTCGAAGCACACCCGCGCCAGGTCCCATCCCAGCACCCGGGCCGCCTCATCATACACCGCGCGGGCAGCCGGGGAGGCGTCGTGCAGGGACTTGCCCATGCCGAGCTTTTGGGCTCCCTGGCCTGAGAAGAGTAAAGCTAACACGTTTTTATGTAATTGGTTAAGAGTAAGAAGACACCCCATGTACCCCGGTGCGGCAGCGCTTGCTGGCACGCATTAGCCCGCAAAGGGGGCACGGCGTCTGTGGGATCGTGAGATTTGACCGGGCCCTCGCCCCGGTGCAAGCTCGCTCTACGAGGCGGCCCCGGAACTCAGTTTGAGCGTAACTCCGGGCCGCCCCCGGCGTCTACCTTCAGGTACCCGGCCCGAGCGGGGACGCAGCCCCATGAAGCCCCCCCACCCCCTCGCGCCGGCGGCCCTGGCCGCGGCCCTCCTCCTCGGCCTATTCGCGGTCCCCGCGTCCCGTGCCGTCGAGGGCGCCGAGGGCATCACCGCGGTCTCCTCGCAGGCGAGCAAGGACTACGTGCGCGAACGCCTCCCGGACGGAGCGTTCAAGCCCGAGGGCTACGCCTTCGGGCGCGGCGGCAGCTACGGGGGACCCTTCCCCGACGCCACGATCGACTCGCTCGAGTTCAGGGACATCGCCCACGTGATCGCGGCGCCCCTCGCGGCCAGGGGCTACCTGCCGTCGATGGATCCCGACAAGACCCGGCTCCTCATCATGGTGTACTGGGGCACCACGGTCGTCCCCGACCCGGACCCCGCGCACGAGCCCAACGTGGTGCGAGACCGCCTCGACCGGCAGAACGCCGCGCTCCTGGGGTACGACGCCGACGGGCTGATAGGCACGGAATACGCCGCGGGCCTCGAGCTGACGGCGCTTCGGCAGCGCGCGCGCGACCAGCGCACCGAGATCGAGTTCAACCGGTATTTTGTCGTGCTGATGGCCTACGACTTCCAGCTGCTCTGGCATCACAAGCAGCACAAGCTGCTTTGGGAGACGCGCTTCAGCCTCAACCAGCGCGACAACAACTTCACAAAGGCGCTGCCCGTCATGGCCCACTACGCCTCCCGCTACTTCGGCGAGGACAGCGGCGGGCTCGTGCGCACCGCCGTTCCCCGCGGCCACGTGGACATCGGGTTGCCCACCGTGATCGAGGACAAGTAGCGGAGCGCCGCCTAGAAGCGCTTCAGCTGCTTGAAGTACTTGTCGTCGTCGCTCGGCTGGGCGAAGTCCGGCACGAAGCTCCTCTGCACGTCCGGGGCGCGCGCCCCCTCGGCGGTGGGCGTCCATGCTCGCATCGCATCCGAGGAGAGCGGCGCGGTCCCCGGGAACTCGCCCAGCGGGAACGTGCGGGCCTGCGGCTCCAGCCAGTCGATCGTGGCGAGATAGGGGTTCGCGGCGGCTGAGGCCTCATGCGCGGCGGGGGCCTCCTGGGTCAGGCCGAGCGCCTCGGCCGCGGGCGCGCTGACCTCGAGGCCCGGCAGGAGATCGGCCCGCGGGTGCGCGGGATCGGACTCGCCCCGTGAGGACGCCAGCAGGTCGTGGTCCCTCGGCGAGAGCCAGCCGGCAAGGAAGGCGTCGAGCGGGTTGTAGACCTTCTCGGGTGCACGGCTCGCCGCGGCCTCGCGCGAGTCCGGTACGGCTGCGAGCTCGCGCTCGTCGCCGCCGCCCTCGCGCTCGTCGAGCCTGGGAAGCGCGCGCTCCCCCGAGGCCCGGGCGTCCCGCCCGGATCCGCGGGCGGCCTTGTCCTCCTCCGCGCGGCGGTCCATCGCGTCCACAAGCCAGTTGCCGGTGCCCGACTTCTTCCGGGCGTTCTCGACGGAAGGCTCCTTCTCCGGGGCCGGAGCCACCGGGGCCGGCGACGAGGGGACGGGGCCCAGGTCCTTCAAATCGAGCGAGGGGAGCGAGGCCGAGTCCGTGCCCGCGGTGGGCGCCTTCAGCGACTCCAGGTCCTGCTTCACCTCGGCCATAGCGGCCTGGGGCGGGGGCGTCGGCTCGCCTGCGAGGGCGCAGCCGGCCGAGGCGAGCAAGAGCAGGGTCCCGGGCAGGCGCATGGGACGGAGGCGGCCCCTAGCTCTTGATGAAGATCCCCTTCAGGTTCATCTCGAGCTGCTGGGGATTGGGCGAGAAGCGGATGCCGTCGGCTTTGCTGATCCGACCCGACTTGATCAGGCGGTAGAGGTCCTTGTTGAACGAGAAGCTCGCCCCGTCCAGGCCGCCCTCGAGCAGCTGCGTGATCTTGTCGAACTGTCCCTCGAGGATCAGGTTTCGGATCGTGGCGTCGGTGTTGAGCACCTCGTTGCTCGGCACGCGGCCGCCGCCCTCGAGGCTCGGGATCAGCTTCTGGCAGATGAAGCCGCGGATCGAGCCGGCGATCTGGCGGCGCGCCTGGGCCATCTGCTCGGGCGGGAAGAACTCGAAGAGGCGGGTGAGCGACTGGGCGACCGTGGCGGCGTGCATGGTCGAGAAGACGAGGTGCCCGGTCTCGGCAGCGGAGATGGCAGTCTCGAAGGTCTCGCGGTCGCGCATCTCACCGATCAGGATGATGTCGGGGTTCTGGCGCAGCACCGACTTGATCGCCAGCTCGAAGGTCGGCACGTCCAGGCCGATTTCGCGCTGCTGGAACACGGACTTGTCGTCCTGGAACGTGTACTCGATCGGGTCCTCGATCGTCACGATATGCTTGTCCATGTTCTGGTTGATCCAGTTGAGCATGGCGGCCATCGTCGAGCTCTTGCCGGAGCCGGTGGCCCCGCAGACGAGCAGGATGCCGTCCTTGGCGTTCGCGAGCTTGAGCAGCGGCTCGGACTGAAGGCCCAGGTCCTCGAAGTTCGGCACGCGGCTCTTGATGTGACGGAAGACGATGCTCACCAGGCCGCGCTGGTGGAAGGCGTTCACGCGGAAGCGGCCGATCCCGTCGGCGGCGTAAGCGAAGTCGATCTGCCCCAGCTCGTCCCAGCGCTTCTTGAAGATCTCGGGGACGTGCTCGTCGACGAAGGCCTGCGCCTCCGGGCTCGAGATCGGGTCCATGTCGACGGGCTTGAGCCGGTTGGTGATGCGCACGAAGCCCGGGCGGTTCGACTTGATGACGATGTCGCTCGCTCCGCTCTCGACCGCGAGCTTGAGCAGGTCGTTGAAGATCTCCGTGTGGGGGGTGACGGCTTCCATGAGCAGAAAATGCGTTGCGGGCAATTTTGTAGCTTGGCCTGCCGCGGGCGGCAAGGCATCTTTGCCCCCCGGCCCCAAACGATTCCCATGAAGCCACGCCCCCTGACAGGCGCCATCACCGCCCTCGCCACCCCCTTCCGCGGGAAGGACGTTTCGTTCGCGGACCTGAAGCGGCTCGTGGAGCACCAGATCAAGGGCGGCATCGACGGCATCGTGCCGGTCGGCACGACGGGCGAGTCGCCCACCCTGACGTCCGAGGAGCACATCGAGGTGATCCATGCCACGATCGAGTTTGCGCGCGGGCGCGTGCCGGTGATCGCGGGCACGGGCTCGAACTCGACCACCGAGGCCCTGGAGTACACCCGCCTGTCGGACGAGGCCGGCGCGGACGCCGTCCTGGTCGTCGCCCCCTACTACAACAAGCCGAGCCAGGAGGGCCTCTACCGCCACTTCGCCGCTATCGCCGAGGCGACCGACCTGCCGATCATCCTCTACTCGATCCCCTCGCGATGCGGCGTGGAGATCGGCGTCGGCACGGTCGAGCGCCTGCGCGCCCGCTACAAGAACGTGCGGTGGATCAAGGAGGCCGGTGGCTCGGTGGACCGGGTCGACCAGCTGAAGCAGGCGATGGGCGACGACATCACCGTGCTCAGCGGCGACGACTCGCTCACGCTCGCCTTCATGGCGTCCGGCGCCGAGGGCGTGATCAGCGTCGCCTCGAACCTCCTGCCGAGGGAGGTCTCACGCCTGGTGAGCCTCGCCCGAGCCAACGACTTCGCGGCCGCCTCGAAGCTGCACCGCAGGCTCTACCCCGTGTTCAAGGCGCTCTTCGTGGAGCCGAACCCGGTGCCGCTCAAGGCCGCGCTCAGGAGCGCCGGTGTCATCAGCCGCGAGGACGTTCGCCTGCCCCTCTGCACCATGTCGGCCGCGAGCCGCGCGGTGCTCGCGCGCGCCCTGGCCCACTTCAGCCGCTGACCACCATGGCGCTCTCGATCCTGCTCAACGGCGCGCGCGGCAAGATGGGCCGCGCGGTCACGGCCGCCGCGGCCGACACAGGCGCCACCATCGTGGCCGCGACCGACCAGGGGGATGACCTCGCGCCTTCGCTGGCGCGGGTCGACGCGGTCGTCGACTTCAGCTCGCACCTGGGGACCCGCGCCCTGATCGAGGCCTGCGCCGCCGCCGGGAAGCCCCTCGTCATCGGCACGACCGGCCACTCCGCCGAGGCGAGGGCCGAGCTGCTCGCGCTCGCGGCCCGCGTGCCCTGCGTCTGGGCCGGCAACTTCTCGGTCGGCGTGAACCTGCTCTTCGCCCTCACGCGCAGGGCCGCCCGCGTGCTCGGCGACGACTACGACGTCGAGGTGGTGGAGATGCACCACCGGATGAAGAAGGACTCCCCCAGCGGGACGGCCGAGCGCCTGCTCGAGATCGTCCTCGAGGAGCACCGGCTCGACCGCACGGCGCTTCGGCACGGCAGGCAGGGCATCACCGGGGAGCGCTCGCGCTCGGAGGTCGGCATCCACTCGCTGCGCGGAGGAGACGTGGTCGGCGACCACACGGTCGTCTTCGCAGGCACCGGCGAGCGCATCGAGCTCACGCACAGGGCGAGCGACCGCGCCGTCTTTGCGCGCGGGGCGCTCCGGGCCGCCGCGTGGGTGCGCTCGCAGCCGCCCGGCGTCTACGATATGCAGGACGTGCTTGGGCTCGACTAGGCGCGCATGATCACTTCGATCCAGGGGATCCTGGCCGAGTCCGGGCTCGTGCGGGCGATCGTTGAGGTCGGGGGCTTCGGCTACGAGGTGAACGTGCCGGTCACGACGGCCGAGCGCCTGCCGCCCATCGGATCGAAGGTTAAGCTCCACACGCTGGTCATCTACCGGGAGGACGCGCAGACCCTCTACGGATTCGCGACCGCCGAGGACCGGGACTTCTTCCGCCTGATGATCGAGAACGTGACCGGCATCGGTCCGAAGGGGGCGCTCTCGATCATGAGCCGGCTCTCGCTGCCGCTCCTGCAGGGCGCCATCCGCTCCGGGGACGTCGCCACCCTCTCCAAGGTCCCCGGCATCGGAAAGAAGACGGCCGAGCGCCTGGTCGTCGAGCTCCAGTCGCGGGTCGGGACCTCCTCCCCCGCGGCGGCCTCGGCGGGCGCTCCTCAGGCCTCCGCACCCGGATCGCCCCACGCTGACGCCGTGGCGGCTCTTGTGGCGCTCGGCTACAAGGTGGGCGACGCCGACGAGGCCGTGCGCCGCGCCTCGATCGCCCTCGGCGCCTCGGCGAGCGTCGAGGCGATGATCAAGCGCGCGCTCGGATAGCGGCTAGCGCTGGAAGCGGAACGCCGTCATCTCGGCGGGCTCGGCGTCCTCGCGGTCGCCCTGCGGGTCGTTGATCACCGTGGCCTTCAGGTCGGCCTTCGGCGCGAGCTGGAAATCGGGGTTCTGGGTCGTGTAGACCGGCGTCATGTGCAGGTTGCCGATCCAGCTGAGCGAGGCGAGCTGCTGGGACGAGTCGCCCTGGCCGAGGCCGGAAAGGCGGTCGGCCTCGCCGGGCGCCGAGCGCGCGAGGAACACGGGCTTCATCGCCTCGGAGGAGGCCGGCACCGCCGGCAGTTCGGCGCGGGGCGCCGCGGGGGCGGCCGCCGCCAACGCGGGCGCCGCGGCGGGGACCCTGGAGCGCTGGCGCAGGCCCACCACCAGGAGCAGGCAGGCCGCCGCAGCAGCCAGGGCACCGGCGAAGGGGGCGAAGCCCCAGCGAGCCTGGGCGGGGAACGCGGCCACGCCGTCCTCGCCGGACGCCTGGGGTCCCTCCTGCAGCCGGTCCGAAAGGAGCGCGCACGCCTTCTGCATGCGGCAGTACTGGTCGTACACCTTGCGGCGCCCGGGGTTCGAGAGCACCTCGGCCTCGAGGCGCAGGGAATCCTCCGGGCTGATCTCGTGGTCCACGTACAGGTTGAGCAGTTCGATAAATTCGCGGTTGTTCATTTGAAGTCTTCTCCGAGTTTGGAGCGCAGGCTCTCGCGAGCCCGGGCGATTCTGCTTTTCACGGTGCCCACGGAAATCCCCAGGATGGTGGCGATCTCTTCGTAGGACAGGTTCTTTACGTTCCGCAAGACCAGGATCTCGCGGTGCTTGGCGCCGAGCTTGTCCATGCCGCTGCCGATGCGCGCGACGAACTCACGGGAAACCGTGACATCGTCGGGCGTCTCGACCTCGGCCGGTATCATGTCGGCAAGGGTGGTGTCGTTGTCGGGCCCCATAGGGGCGTCAAAGGAGACGGACTTGTCGCGCTTGCGCCGCCACCAGTACCAGTAGCGGTTCCGGGCGAGGTTCGTGGCGATCTGGTAGAGCCAGGTCGAGAACGCCGAGTCCCCGCGGAAGTTCGCCAGCCCGCGGTGGGCTCTTATAAAGGCATCCTGGGTAACCTCTTCCGCATCCTGGGGGTTGCGCAGCAACTGGTTCACCATCGAGAAGATGCGGTCCCAGTAACGGGACACCATCTCGTCGAAAGCGGACGCGTCGCCGCTCTTGAATCGGTCCACAAGAAGGCGGTCCAGGGCAACCTCGTTTGCTTTGGTCGACATGCGGTCTTCAACGCTCTGACGGGCATATTTGTGAATTGTTCCCAAGGAAGTGGCTGGGGGGCATATACCCAAACTAGCTTTGCCGCGCGGGTCAACGCCGGGGGGACCCCCGGAGCCCGGCAAGCGGGGTACGTAGTCCCCTCTTTGAATTGCTCTTGCGAGTGGGTTGCAGCGGGACTTAAACCCCCGGCCTGACCTCCCCCTATCCAGTTCCACCGGTCGATGTCGCGAGCGCGCCCGCCGTCGGCGCCTACGTGATCGGGACCTTCCAGCGGCTCTTTCCCGGAGCGCCCACCACCTGGGTTGGCCGCGTGCACCAGGACGTGGACGACCTCTTCAACGGCAGGCACCGCGCCTACTGCCCCCTCGACCTGCACTACCACGACCAGAGGCACACCCTGATGGCCACGGTCTGCATGGTGCTGCTGCTCGAGGGCTACCAGAACACCCATTCCCACGAGTCGTTGTCAGCGCGCGACTTCGAACTGGCTGTGGCCTCGGTCCTGCTCCACGACACCGGCTACGCGAAGCTCCGCGAGGACACGCAGGGGACGGGCGCGAAGTACACCTTCTGCCACATCGTGCGCAGCTGTGCGTTTGCCGCTTCCTACCTGCCCGACGTGGGGGCCACCGACGCCGAGGTCGAGGGGGTGCTGGCCGCCATCAACTGCACCGGTCCCACCTCCGAGATCGCGCGGCTCAGGTTCCGAAACGAGGGGGCGAGGTTCGTGGGCTGCGCGCTTGCCACGAGCGACTACCTGGGGCAGTTGTCGGACCCCCTCTACCCGACCAAGCTCGGCCAGCTCTTCCGGGAGTTCGAGGAGTCCGACACGTTCTCGAACGTCCCGCTCCAGCAGCGCGCCTTCCGTTCGGAGCAGGACCTGGTGCGTCGCACCCCCGGCTTCTGGAGGAACCTGGTGAAGCCCAAGCTCGACCGGGACTTCCAGGGCGTCTACCGCTTCCTCGCCCGGCCGGCGCCCGAGGGGCCCAACCCCTACATGGAGGCCGTCGAGGCCAACATCGCGCGCATCGAGCGGGCCGGAGCCGCGTAGGCGGGCGCCCGCGCCCGATTTGGTCTTGCTGCGGGCGGCGCTTCGCACGTAAAACCTTCCGCTCAACACGTTCTTTGGGAGGTCTGATTGTCGTGTTGCGCGCACGTGTGTTGCGCACGGGGCTTCAGGGATGGAGCAACGTGCCGATTCGAGGTTAACAGGCGAATTTAACACGCTCGCGCAAAACTCATTAAGAACAATCCGGGTTGGTAGCTCAATGGTAGAGCAGTTGCCTTTTAAGCAATTGGTTCTGGGTTCGAATCCCAGCCAGCCCACCACCCTCCCTAGATCCCGCACGCAGAACCCAATCCCGCAATGAACCGACTTGTCATCATTGAGGACCAAACCGCCATCCGAGAGATGCTGGTGGAGCTGCTGGCGCTCGACAAGGCCTACCAGCTGGTGGGTCAGTACGGAGAGGGCCAGGAGGCCCTGCAGATGTGCCTCGAATTGAAGCCGGATCTCGTGATCCTCGACGCCAAGCTGCCAGGCATGAACGGGGTGGAGCTGCTGCGCCGCCTGAAGCGCAAGCTGCCGGCGCTCAAGGTTCTGGTCTTCTCCGGCCACGAGAACCCGGTGGTGGTGCGCGAGATGCTAGAGGCCGGCGCCCGGGGCTTCGTCGAGAAGACCGCGGGGTTCATGGAGTTCAAGAAGGGCCTCGCCACGATCGCCCAGGGGGGCACCTACTTCGGGCCTGCCATCGCCGACGTGCTGCGCACGGTGGTCGCCAACCCCGAGTCGAGCAGCTCCCCGGACTTCCTGACCGAGCGCGAGCGGGAGATCCTCAAGCTGGTCGCCGAGGGCAACAGCACCAAGGAGATCGCCGCCAAGCTCGAGATCAGCGCAAAGACCGTGGACAACCACCGCACCAACCTGATGCGAAAGCTGAACATCCACGACGTGGCCAGCCTGACCCGGCATGCGTTCGAGAGCGGCCTCCTGGACGACAAGGGCCGCGCGTGAGGCGCCCTTCTTAATTTCTTGCTGCCATCGAAAGGTTGGCCAATGAATTCCCCTTCAACATTGTCCCTTTAATCAAAAAATGAAACTCGCCTCAAAGTCGGTCCTTATTGTCGTCGCCAGCGCCGCCGTGATCCTCAGCGGCTGCTCCAAGAAGCCGGCCCGGCCGGATCCGAGCGCGACGGCCTTCGGGCCCCAGTCCGGCGGCGGCGGCCTGAACCCGACGGACGTGCCGACGACGGCGGACGCGAATTCGGCCCTGACGGCCCGCGACCCGAACATCATCGAGGACGCCAACACGATCCGCGGTCTCCTGCAGCCCGTCTACTTTGACTTCGACCGCTCCGCCGTGAAGGCCGCCGAGCGCCCCAAGCTGCAGGCCGCGAAGGACTACCTCGCCAAGAACCCCCAGTACCGCCTGCTCGTCGAGGGCCATTGCGACTGGCGCGGCACCTCGGAGTACAACCTCGCCCTGGGCGACCACCGCGCCAACGCCGCCAAGAAGTACCTTCTGAGCATCGGCGTCTCCGCCGACAAGATCGAGACCCTCTCCAAGGGCAGCGAAGAGGCGGTCAAGAACGCCGACGACGCGACGGCCGCCAAGGACCGCCGCGACGAGCTCGTGGTCCTCAAGAAGTAGCCACGGCGGCGAAGATGCGCTTCGCGGTCTCGACGCCCTTCTTCATCACATCCAGGTTGAAGCTCTCGTTGGGGGCGTGAAGGTTGTCCTCGGGCAGGAAGAGCCCGAGCATGACCGAGTCCAGGCCGGTGGCGCGCTTGATCTCGGCGATGATCGGCACGCTGCCGCCCTCGCGCAGGTAGAGCGGGGGCCGGCCCCAGACCTGCGTCACCGCCGACTCGGTCGCGCGGAACGCCCTCGCGAGCACGGGCGACTGGTCCTTCGGCGTGTTGGGCCGGCCCGGGGGCACGACCACGTAGGGCTCGCCCTTGTGCTGGTCCACGAACTCGAGCCGCACGCCCTTCGGTGCGCGCTCCTTGATGGCCGCGATCACGAGCGCCTTGATCCTGTCGGGCTGCTGGTTCGCCACCAGGCGGCAGCTCACCTTCACGAACGCCTTGCTCGGGATCACGGTCTTCGTGCCCTCGCCCTGGTAGCCCCCGCCGATCCCGTTGAACTCGAGCGTGGGCTGGAAGCGGATCGCCTCGAACGGAGTGAAGCCGGGAGGCACGTGGAAGGCGTCGATCCCCAGGAACTCCTGGTAGCTCTTGGCGTCGGGCTTCAGGAGGGCGAGCTGCTCGCGCTCCCAGTCCTCGACGTTCAGGACGTCGTCGTAGAAGCCGGGGACGTTGACCCGCCCTTCGGGCGTGTGCAGGGAGGCGCAGATCTCGGCGAGCGCCTGTATCGGGTTTAGCAGGACGCCCCCGTGGAGGCCCGAGTGAAGGTCGCCCTTGGCGCCCGTCACGTGCAGGTCGAAGAGCGCGAGGCCCCGAAGCCCGGAGGTGATGACCACCTGGTGCTCGTTCGGGAGCGCGGTGTCCGAGAGGAACACGAAGTCCGCCTCCTTCAGGCGGTCCGTGTAGCCCGACAGGAACGCCGGGAAGCTGGGGCTGCCCATCTCCTCCTCGCCCTCGATCAGGAAGGTGATCCTCAGCGGCAGGTTCGGGTTCTCCTCGAGGAGGAGGCCGATGGCGGTGATGTTGGTGAGCAGCGGCCCCTTGTTGTCGGCGGCCCCGCGGCCGTAGATGCGGTTGCCGACGACGGTCGGCTCAAAGGGGGGCGTCTTCCAGAGGGCCACCGGGTCGGCCGGCTGCACGTCGTAGTGCCCGTAGATGACCACGTGCGGCCAGGAGGGGTCGCCCCCTCGGCTGGCCAGGATGATCGGGTGCACGTCGGTCTTGACGACCTCGACCTTGAAGCCGAGCGAGCCCAGGAGCGTCGACACGAAGTTCTGGGCGCCCAGCATCCCCTGCTTGAAGGAGGGGTCTGTCGAGACGCTCGGGTGGCGGATGAATTCCTTCAGTTTCTCTACGGGGTCGAACATCCCTCGACGCTGCCGGGTCGGCCGGCGCATGCCAATCCCGAAGCGGCGGCACGCGCGTTCGGCTAGTGCCGGAAGTGGCGCTGGCCCGTGAAGACCATCGCCATCCCCCGTGCGTCGGCGGCCGCGATCACCTCGGCGTCCCGGACCGAGCCGCCGGGCTGGATCGCCGCGGTGGCGCCCGCGTCGGCGGCCGCGATCAGACCGTCGGGGAACGGGAAGAGCGCCTCGCTCACCACCACCGATCCCCTCAGGTCGAGGCCCGCCTCGCCGGCCTTCCAGACGGCGATGCGCGAGCTGTCGACGCGCGCCATCTGGCCGGCGCCGATGCCGAGCGTCTGCTCGCCGCGGCAGTAGACGATGGCGTTCGACTTGACGTGCTTGCACACCTTCCAGCCGAAGATCATCGCGGACCACTCCAGGTCGCTCGGCGCGCGCTGCGTGACGACCCGGAAGGCCGCGCGGTCGCCCAGCGTGCGGTCGCGGTCCTGGACCAGGACGCCGCCGACCACCGAGCGCACCTCCTGGAGGGCCCCGGCCCCCTGCCCCTCCTTGGCGATCATCAGGCGCAGGTTCTTCTTCCGGCCGAGCACGGCGAGCGCCTCGTCGCTGAAGCGCGGGGCGATGATCACCTCGGTGAAGATGTCGGCGATCAGCGCCGCGAGGGCCCCGTCGAGCGTGCGGTTGACGATGATGATGCCGCCGAAGGGCGCCTGCCGGTCGGTCGCGTAGGCCTTCTCCCAAGCCTCCGCGAGCGTCTCGGCGCTGCCGAGCCCGCAGGGGTTCGTGTGCTTCAAGATCGCCACCGTCGGCCTCTCGAACTCGCCGATCAGGTAGGTGGCCGAGGTGATGTCCAGAATGTTGTTGTAGCTGAGCTCCTTGCCCTGGAGCTGCTCGTAGTGGTCGTGGAACGAGCCGTAGAGCGCCGCCTTCTGGTGGGGGTTCTCCCCGTAGCGCAGCGGCTGCGCCTTCTTGTAGGAGAGCTCGAGGCGCCCGGGGAAGCCGCTCAGGGCCTCCAGGTCCGGGGCCGCCTCCTGCTCGGCCAGGTACCGGGCGATCGCCCCGTCGTAGGTCGACGTCCTCTGGAACACCTTCAGGGCGAGCGTGCGCCTGAGGGCCGACAGGGCCTCGCCCCCCTGCCGGAGCGCGGAGAGCACCCCCGGGTAGTCGGCCGGGTCGCACACCACGGTCACGCTCGCGTGGTTCTTGGCCGCGCTGCGCAGCATCGAGGGGCCGCCGATGTCGATGTTCTCGATCGCCTCGGCGAACGAGACGCCGGGCCTGGCCACCGTCTCCTCGAAGGGATAGAGGTTAACGACCACGAGGTCGATCAGCTCGATCGCGTTCTCCGCGGCCTGCGCCAGGTGCTCGGGGCTGTCGCGGCGGCAGAGCAGGCCGCCGTGGATCTTGGGATGGAGCGTCTTCACGCGGCCCTCCATGATCTCGGGGAAGCCCGTGTGGGCGCCGACCTCGGTCACCGGCAGGCCCCGCTCGCCGAGCATGCGCGCGGTGCCCCCCGTGGAGAGGAGCGTGAAGCCGAGCTCCCGCACGAGCGCCTCCGCGAATTCGGCAAGGCCGCGTTTGTCGCTGACCGAAAGGAGTGCGAATTTGGCCATGGGCGGGTCAGCGTTTGTGCGGCCCGCCGCGCGGGGCATCAAGCGGAAAGCCAGCCGGGGGCGCCTCAAACCCGCTTGCGATGTGCACCAAGCGGCGTCTCCTTATCAGCACATGGCCTGCGAACCCTCCCGTGAGCTTCCCGGACTCACCGCCCGGCTCGACAAGCTGGTCCACCACCACGGCGGATGCAGCCTGCCGGCCGACCGCCCGCACGCCTTCGTCTACTACATCACGATCCGCAACGGCTCGGACCGCACCGTGACGCTCCTCGGCCGCAAGTGGGTGATCGAGCAGAGCGACGGCACGCGCCAGGTGATCGAGGGGGACCGGATCGTCGGGGAGACCCCCCGCCTGGCGCCCGGCGAGGAGTTCACGTACAACAGCCACCACATCACCGGCTGCGACGCGCGGGTCAAGGGCAGCTTCCACGGCGCCGACGAGGCCGGCTCCAAGGTGCACGTGATCCTCCCGCCTTTCGAACTGGTCGTCCCCGACGTCTCATGAATCTCGCGCGTTTGGGACGCGGTGCTTGAATTTTTTCGGAGGAGCCTCCTATATCCCGGTACGAATGAAGCTAACAGACCTGAACCGCGATGGCGGCATCGGCGCCAACTCGCTGTTCATCCAGCTGGGGGACCTCAACATCCTGATCGACTCGGGACTACACCCCAAGAAGGTGGGCCGCAGGGCGGCCCCCGACCACGCCCCCCTCCGGGGCAAGACGCTCGACCTTATCATCATCACCCACTGCCACTTGGACCACATTGGCAGCCTGCCCCTGACGATGCGGGAGCACCCGAACACCCCGGTCATCATGACCACCTCGAGCCGGATGCTGATCGAGCGCATGCTCCACAACTCCGCCAGCGTCATGCTGCGCCAGCGCGAGGACGCCAACATCCCGGACTACCCCCTCTTCACCCACGAGGAGGTCGACCGGATCTCGCGCAGGCTCACCGGGATAGGCTTCGGGATGCCCAAGAAGTTCAAGAGCGGCAAGGACGAGGTCGAGATCACCCTCCACCCGGCCGGCCACGTGGCCGGGGCCGCCGCAATCGAGATGCGCTACAAGCACCGCTCGATCTTCTTCACGGGCGACGTCCTCTTCGAGAACCAGCGCACGCTGCCGGGCGCGCGCTTTCCCGCCGGCCACTTCGACACCCTGGTGACGGAGACGACCCGCGGCACCACCGAGCGCACGGCCGAGAAGACCCGGGGCAACGAGATGGCGAGGCTCGTGGCGTCGATCAACGACACCATCCAGAAGGGCGGCTCGTTCCTGATCCCGGTATTCGCCCTGGGGCGCATGCAGGAGATCCTCTCGATCATCCACGACGCGCGGAAGTTCCGGAGGCTGGCGGACTGCCCGATCTACGGCTCCGGTCTCGGCATGGACCTGGTCGACTACTTCGACGAGATCAGCCGCAAGACCAAGCACATCCAGTTCAACCGGGGGATCGTCAAGGACCTGAAGATCAAGCCCATGCCGAGGGTGATCACGCCCGGCGTCGATCCCAAGCAGAACGCCCTCTACATCATCAGCTCCGGCATGCTGGTCGAGCGAACCCCGAGCTACACCCTCGCCTCGGGGCTCCTCGGAAGCGCCCTCAACACGATCGGTTTCGTGGGCTACTGCGACCCGGACACCCCGGGCGGCCGACTGCTGATGACCAAGCCCGGCGAGACCTTCCTCTTTGAGACCGCCAACGTGAAGACCAAGGTGAAGGCCCGCGTGGAGCGCTTCGAGCTGAGCGGCCACGCAGACCGCGAGGAGCTGCTGCAGTTCGCGGTACAGACCGAGGCCCGCAGCATCGTGCTCACCCACGGCGACCCCGCGGCCCGCACCTGGTTCGCCGAGCAGCTGGCCGCCCAGGCGCCCGCCACCAAGGTCCTCAACCCCGTGCCGCTCGAGACCTACCTGGTCTAGGGCGCCAGGAGCCCGGCGAGGCTTCCGGCCATCGCGGGCGAGCCCGCCACGTAGACGATCCTCGGCATCCTCAGGTCGAACACCCGCATGGGGAGCTGCTCGCCGTTCAGGAAGCGCACCTCGCCCCCGGCCCCCCTGCAGAGCGCGATCGCCGCCGCTAGGTCCCAGATCTTCACGTTGAAGTCGACCGCGCCCCCGAAGAGCCCCGCGGCCGTGTAGGCGAGGTGGAGCGTCGCGCTGCCAAGGGCGCGCACCTTGTGGTGCGCGAGCACCGACTGCGCCGTAGGCAGCAGCGCCTTGTTCGACGGGCTGTGGAAGCCGATCAGCGTCTCGGGCGTCGACTCCCCCTGGAGGACGCCGGCGACCCGCCCGCCGTCGTGCATCCCATAGCCGGGGCCTCCGTGCATGAGCACCCTGCGGCCGAGGTCGTAGACCACCCCGTAGACCGGCTCACCCCGCTCGATCAGCGCGAGCGAGATGGCGCAGAAGGGGATCCCGAGCGCGAAGTTGTTCGTGCCGTCGATCGGGTCGAGAACCCAGCCGTAGGTCGAGCGCACCGGGATCGGCCCCTCGCCCTCGGGCAGCTCCTCGCTGAAGAGCTGGTCCTCGGGAAACTCGGCGTGAAGGAGTGCGAAGAGGTTGCGGGAAATCGCCAGGTCGGCGTCGGTCACGCGGCTGCCGTCGCTCTTCCAGTGGCTCTCCACCCTGCCGAATTCCCTGTGCAGGAAATCGACCTGGCTGAGGACGGCGCGCTTGGCGGCCTCGATCCTTGGGCGGCGCGGGTCCGCGGGCTCGCTCATGGGCGGCCCCGCCCTCCCGGGCAGGGTGCGCCGGCCGCCGCCCGGGCGGGCGATCCTGCACCCCGCTGGCAAGAACGGTCTCGTCGCGGGCCGCGTGGATTGAGTTCTTGAGACGCCGGCACTTTTCGTGTGATTATGCGTCAAACTTCCATGCCCTCGAGCCATGAGTCAAACTTGGACGCCGTCCAATCCGCCTCGGCGAGGCAGTTCTCGCGCCAGAGCCACCGCTACGGCAAGGCCCATATCCTGGCCGACACCTCGGACGTCGCCTCCGTGCTCGACTCGCTCGACACGCCGGCGGGCGCGCTCGCGCTCGACGTCGCCACCGGCGGCGGCCACACCGCCCTCTACCTTGCGCGCAAGGGCTGGAACGTCACCGCCGGCGACCTCTCGGTGGCGATGCTCGCCCAGGCCCGCCGGATGGTGGAGGAGGCCGGCTTCCAGCTCGATACCGTGTCGTTCCCGGCGGAGGCGATGCCCTTCGACGAGGGCTCGTTCGACCTGGTGACGGTGCGCGTCGCGCCGCACCACTTCAGCTCACCGGAGGCCTTCGTGAGGGAGGCGGCCCGGGTGCTGCGGCCCGGCGGCCACCTCTTCGTGATCGACGGCTCCGTGCCCGACGGCGAGCCGGAGGCGGAGGCCTGGCTGCACACGGTGGAGAAGCTGAGGGACCCGAGCCACGGGCGGTTCCTCTCGCGCGCGAGCTGGGAGGCGATGGTGCGGGGCCACGGCCTCGAGGTTCTCTCGAGCACCCTCTACGACAAGAAGCAGCCCGACCTCGACTGGTACTTTGAGACGGCGGACACCCCGACCGAGAACCGCATCCAGGTGCTCGACGCCATCCACGCGTCGAGCCCCGCCGTGCGCAGAGCGCTTCGCCTCGGAGACGACCGGGGAAAGATCGTGTGGTGGTGGCCCATGCTGCGCCTGCTCGCCCGCAAGGGTCGGCCCGAAAAAACGTAGACCGTTCCTACGGAGGGATTGCCAACGCAGCCCGGAGGCGAACAATCGCGCGATGCGTAAATTGTTCAGTGCCTCACTGACCCTGGCCGCATGCGCCTCTGCGCTCGCCCAGACCCCCCTGCCAGATGAACAGGCCGCCGCGGCCTCCCGGATCCTCGAGCACATCAGGGTGCTCTCCTCGGACGACTTCGAGGGCCGAGCGCCCGGCACGCCGGGCGAGGACAAGTCGGTGGCCTACCTCCAGCAGCAGTTCAAGGCCCTGGGACTTGCCCCCGGAAACCCCGACGGGACCTACATCCAGGACGTGCCCATGGTGGGGGCCGTCTCCACCACCACCGCCTCGCTCGAGGTAGGAGGCAAGGTGCTCTCCCCGGCCTGGATCAATGATTACGTGGCCGTCACCCGCCGCGAAGCCTCGGTGGTCGACGTACGCGACTCCGAGATGGTCTTCGTGGGCTACGGCGTCGTGGCCCCCGAGTACGGCTGGGACGACTTCAAGGGCGTCGACGTGAAGGGAAAGACCGTGGTCATGCTGATCAACGACCCACCGGTTCCCGATCCCAAGGACCCGAGCAAGCTCGACGAGAAGATGTTCAAGGGCAAGGCGATGACCTACTACGGTCGCTGGACCTACAAGTACGAGGAGGCCTCCGAGAAGGGCGCCGCCGCGTGCATCATCATCCACGAGACGGGCCCGGCGGGCTATCCCTTCGCGGTCGTGTCCGGAAGCTGGGGTCGCGAGAATTTCGACCTGCAGTCGACCGATGGAAACGCGGGGCGCGTCGCGGTCGAGGGCTGGTTCACACTCGACTTCGCCAAGTCCGTGCTCGCCGCCGCGGGGTACGACTTCGACACCCTGAAGGCGGCGGCCGTGAAGCCCGACTTCCGCCCCGTCGACCTGAAGGCCAAGGCGAGCTTCACGGTGAAGCCGACCATTCGCCGCCTGGCCTCGCGCAACGTGATCGCCAAGCTCGAGGGAACGGACCCCAAGCTGCGCGACCAGTTCGTCATCTACTCCGCGCACTGGGACCACCTCGGGCGCAACCCGAAGCTGAAGGGCGACCAGATCTACAACGGCGCCGCCGACAACGCCTCGGGGGTCGCCGGCCTGCTCGAGATCGCACGCTCCTTCAGCCTCCTGCCGGCGTCCGAGAGGCCCCGCCGCACCGTCCTCTTCCTCGCCGTGACCGGCGAGGAGCAGGGCCTGCTCGGCTCGCGCTACTACGCCCAGCACCCGCTCTATCCCCTCACGAGCACGCTCGCCGACCTGAACATCGACGGCATGGCGCTCGCCGGGCCGTCGCGCACGGTGGAGGTCGTGGGCTACGGCAACTCGACCCTGGACGACCTCGCGGCCGACGTGGTCAAGAAGCAGGGCCGCCGCCTCCTGCCCGAGGCGGACCCGGAGAAGGGACACTTCTACCGCTCCGACCACTTCGAGTTCGCGAAGGTGGGCGTGCCCGCCTTCTACACGAACGCGGGCCTGGAGATCATCGGCCGGCCGGAGGGCTACGGCCGCCAGCGCCGCGACGAGTACGTCGCCAACGACTACCACAAGGTGACCGACGAGATTAAGCCCTGGTGGGACCTTCGGGGCGCGGCGCTCGACGCGTCGCTGCTCTTCCAGATGGGCGAGACCCTCGCGACCGACCCCGCGGCGTGGCCCGAGTGGAAGGCGGGCTGCGAGTTCAAGGGCCGCCGCGACGCCGCCATGGCTGCGATGCGCTGAGGCCCGGGCCCGCCCCAAGCCCGATGATTCGCTTCATCTTCCTGCGCCTCCTGCAGGCCATCCCCGTCCTCTGGGTCGTCCTGACGGCCACCTTCTTCATGATCCGCTTCGTGCCCGGCGGCCCGTTCACGGCCGAGCGCGCCGTCACGCCCGAGATCATGCGCAACCTGGAGGCCCACTACGGCCTCAACAAGCCCCTCTACCGCCAGTACCTCGACTATGTCGGCAGCGTGCTGCGCGGGGACCTGGGGCCGTCCTTCAAGTACCCCACCCGCTCGGTCAACGAGATCATCGCCGACAAGCTGCCGGTCTCGATCGAGCTCGGCCTGTGGGCGCTGGCCGTGGCCCTGGGGATCGGCCTGCCGCTTGGGGTCCTGGCCGCAATCCGGCGGAACACCTGGATGGACTACGTGTGCTCGTCCTTCGCCATGGCGGGCATCTGCATCCCGACCTTCGTCATGGGCCCCCTGTTGATCCTGCTGCTCGCGATCCACATGGGCCTCTTCAACGCGTCGGGCTGGTACGGACCCGGCGACCGCGTGCTCCCGAGCGTCACGCTCGGGCTCGCCTACGCGGCCTACGTGGCGCGACTGACGCGCGGCGGCATGCTCGAGGTGCTCAGCCAGGACTACATCCGCACGGCCAGGGCCAAGGGCGCGAGCGACGCCCGCGTGATCCTGCGGCACGCGCTTCGCGGCGGCCTGGCGCCGGTGGTCTCCTTCCTGGGGCCTGCGATCGCCGGCATCATCACCGGCTCCTTCGTGATCGAGACCATCTTCCAGATCCCCGGCATCGGCAGGGAGTTCGTGAACTCCGCCTTCAACCGGGACTACACGCTCGTCCTGGGCACGGTGATCCTCTTCGCGGCGTTCATCATCGTCATGAACCTGGTCGTCGACGTGGTGCAGGTCTGGCTCAACCCGAAGCTCAAGTTCGAATGACGCCGGACGACCCCGAGATCGGCCACTCGCCCTGGAGCGACGCATGGCACCGCCTGAAGCGCAACCGCCTCGCCCTCGCCGGGGCGATCCTGCTGGTCGTCCTCGCGCTCGCCTGCGCGGCCGGCCCGATCTTCTCCCAGTCGTACGAGGAGCAGAACCTGAACCTGGGCGCCGTCCCGCCCTCGCCGCAGCACTGGCTCGGCACCGATGTCCTCGGCCGCGACCTGATGGCGCGCGCCCTCTACGGCGGGCGCATCTCGATCACGGTCGGCCTGGTGGCCACCTTCGTCGCACTCGCGATCGGGGTCACCTACGGCGCGGTGGCCGGCTTCGTGGGGGGCAAGACCGACGCCCTGATGATGCGCGTCGTCGACATCCTATATGCGCTCCCGTTCGCGATCTTCGTCATCCTGCTGATGGTCTTCTTCGGCCGGAACATCTTCCTGCTCTTCTTCGCCATCGGCGCGGTCGAGTGGCTGACGATGGCGCGCATCGTTCGCGGGCAGGTCATCTCGATCAAGAAGATGGAGTTCATCGAGGCGGCGCGGGCGCTCGGCCTTAGCCGCCGGCGGATCATCTTCCGCCACGTGATCCCGAACGCCCTGGGACCCGTGATCGTCTACACGACCCTCACCATCCCCTCGGTCATGATGCTCGAGGCCTTCCTCAGCTTCCTCGGCCTCGGGGTGCAGCCCCCGATGAGCTCCTGGGGCGTCCTGATCAAGGACGGCTCGGAGAAGATGGAGGAGTTCTGGTGGCTGCTCGTCTTCCCGGGGGCCCTCTTCTCGCTCACGCTCTTCTCCCTCAACTTCCTCGGAGACGGCCTGCGCGACGCCCTCGACGTGCGCGCCTCGAAGGACTGACGCCATGCTGCAGCGTTTCCGTCCCTATTTCTCCTACCTGCGTCCCGTCAGGGGAACGCTCGTGGCGGCGATAGCGGCGGGCATCGTCTACGGCGTGGCGAACGGCGCCGGCCTGCCGTGGATGATCCACTCGGTCTTCCCGAAGATCTTCGGGCCCAAGGCGGTGCCGCTCGGGGTCTGGGCGATCGTCGGGATCGCCATGTGGCTGCCCATCGTCTTCACGGTGCGGGGCGTCGCGGGCTACCTCAACAGCTACCTGATCCAGGTGGCCGGCGTGAAGATCCTCGAGGCCATCCGGCTTGATTATTTCCGCAAGCTGCAGGTCCTGCCGCTCGCCTTCCTCCAGAAGCAGACCACCGGCGACCTCATTTCCCGTGGGATGGCCGACACCAACCAGCTTCAGACCACGCTCACCACGGTCGCCAACGACGGCATGAAGCAGCCGGCGACGCTCGTCTCGGCCCTCTGCTACCTCACCTACCTGACCGCGCAGGAGAAGGGCAACGTGCTCATGGTGGCGGCGCTCGCCATCGTGCCGATCTGCGTCTTCCCGGTGCGCTACGTGGGCAAGAAGCTGGTGAAGCGGGCCTACCAGATGCAGACCCAGATGGGCTCCGTGACCAACAGCCTGAGCGAGAACCTGGCCGCCGCCAAGGAGGTGCGCGCCTTCGGCCTTGAGGCTCGCCAGGCCGAGGCCTTCTCCCAGGAGACGGGTGCCCTGATCGCCGTGCAGCTGAAGGTGGCCAAGTACTCCCAGGCCCTGACGCCCGCCATCGAAATCATATCGGCCTTCGGGATCGCGCTCGTCTTCGTCGTGGCGCAGCGCCAGCACGTGGCGCTCGAGGCGTTCCTCGCCATCGTGATGGCCCTCTACGTGAGCTACGACCCCGTGAAGAAACTCGGGGCCATCAACAACGAGCTCAAGCGGGGCGAGGCGGCGCTCAACCGCCTCGAGCATGTATTCCACGAGCCGGTCGCCATCGAGGATCCCCAGCACCCCGCGGACATCTCCCGGCTGCGCGGGGACATCACCTTCAGCGACGTGAGGTTCGCCTACAAGTCCGACGAGCCGGTGCTCCGGGACGTCGCGGTGTCCATCCCCGCCGGCACCGTGTGCGCGCTCGTGGGCCCGAGCGGCGCGGGCAAGACCACCTTCGCGAACCTCGTGCC
>CAIXHE010000032.1 GCA_903919205.1 uncultured Opitutaceae bacterium
CCGAAGTAGGCGCGGTCCGGACGCACGAGGTTCAGGAGCTTGAGCACGACCGTCAGTACGCCGTCGAAATGGCCGCTGCGGTGGGCGCCCTCGTGGAGCAGGCTCAGCTCGCCCTCGGTCACGCGGTAGCGGTAGGCGTCGGGGTACATCTCGCCGGGCTCCGGGGAGAGCACGTCGTCCGCCAGGTCCCCGGCGAGCTCGACGTCGGCCTCGAGCGTCCGGGGATAGCGCGAGAGGTCGGCCGGGTCGTCGAACTGCGTCGGGTTCACGAACACGCTCAGCACGACGCGGTCGTTCTCGCGGCGGGCGCGCTCGAGGAGCGAGCGGTGGCCCTCGTGGAGGGCGCCCATCGTGGGCACGAAGCCGATCCGGGTGCCGGGGGCGACCCGGGTCCGCTCGGCGCGCCACTCGGCGAGGTGCCTGAAGAGTCGCGGCATGGTCAGAATCCCTCCTCGGGCGAGGGGAACTCCCCGGACCTGACGGCCTCGGTGAAGCCCAGGGCGCCGCTGCGCACCAGGGCGGCCCCGTCCGCGAAGCGGCGGGCGAAGCGCGGGCGGAAGTCCGGGTTGAAGCCGAGGAGGTCGTGCAGCACGAGCACCTGGCCGTCGCAGCCCGCCCCGGCCCCGATGCCGATCGTGGGGATCGTGAGCGAGGCGCTCACCTCCGCGGCAAGGCCGGCGGGGATGCACTCGAGGACGAGCGCGAACACGCCGGCCTCCTCGAGGGCCCGCGCGTCCTGCCTCAGCGCCTCGGCGCCCTCGACGTCGCGCGCCTGGACCTTGAAGCCGCCGAAGCCGCGCACCCACTGGGGCGTGAGGCCGAGGTGGCCCATGACCGGGATCCCGGACTCCACCAGGTGGCGGATGACCCCGGTGTGGCCCCGGGCCCCCTCGATCTTGACCGCGTGGGCGCCCGAGCGCAGCAGCAGCGCCGCGCAGTCGAGCGCGTGCTTCCGGCCCTTTCGGGCGGCAAGGAAGGGCATGTCGGCCACGATGAACTTGCCGGGGGCCCCGCGGGCCACGCCGCGCGTGTGCATGGCCATGATCTCGGGCGTCGCGCCGAGGGTGTCCTTCTCGCCGTGCACAACCATCATCGCGCTGTCGCCGACCAGCAGGCAATCGACAGGAGATTCCCTAAGGAGACGGGCCGACCAGGCGTCGTAGGCCGTGACCATCACGATCGCGTGGCCGGAGGCCTTCGCCGCGGCGAACCCGTCCGCCGACGAGATCGCTGGGGCCTTGGGTAAGGGGGAAGTGAGTGGGGTCACGCCGCCTCCGCAGTTTCCCAATCAAGGAAAACCTGCGGACCGGCGAGGGTGGACGGGGGTGCTTTTCGCATGGCGATCAAGCCTCGTTGTCCGAGGGTTATGGGTGTTTTTCTTTGGGCGTCCGGTCGCGATCGTGTTCGCGCTAGACGCAGGGACCCTCCCTCGAACACCGCCGATTCGCAACAAGAAACGGCCTCCAGCCCCGCCGCGGTCCGCCTCAGTTGCCGGGCTTGAGCACGTAGAGGGCGACGTCGTGCGAATCGACGGAGGAGACCTGGGGCTCCGTGGAGCGCCCCGCCGGGGCGCCTGTCCAGGCGTCGGTGACCTGGTAGTAGGGCTGGCTCAGGAAGGAGAGCTCGTGGGCGTCCAAGGTGAGCTTGGCCGGGGCGTCGCCGGTGTTCAGGAGGGCCACGGCCCACGACTTGTTGGAGAGCTCCTTCGCCCAGATCTCCTTGTCCTTGTCGACCCGGTAGCGGAAGCCCTCGTGCCCGAGGGGGTCCTGGTCGATCGCGATCAGGGTCCTGTTGGTGAGGATGGCGCGCGTCTCGGGGGTCATGTGTCGCACGTCGTTGCCGGCGATCAGCGGGGCCGCCAGCATGCACCACATGGCGAAGTGCCCGCGGGACTCGGCGTTCGTCAGGCCCTTGTTGCCGACCTCGAGCATGTCCGGGTCGTTCCAGTGCCCGGGGCCCGCGTACTTCTCGAGGCCGACGTTCATGTCGAGCAGCTGCTTCCAGCCGTGCTCCCACTCCTTCTTGCCGTTGGCGATGTAGCCCGGGCCGATGTCGCCCGTCGTGCGCCAGAGGTGGCCCACGCGCTCGGCCCAGAGCCAGGGCTTGTTCTCGCCCCACTCGCAGAGGCTGAAGACGATCGGCCGCTTGGCGGCGAGGAGCGCGTCGCTCATGGTCTTGTAGGTTTCCGGGGCGTTGGCGGTCCCGTGGTTGCACCAGTCGTACTTCAGGTAGTCGACGCCCCAGGAGGCGTAGAGCAGGGCGTCCTGGAACTCGTGGCCGCGGCCGCCCGGGTAGCCCGCGCACGTGAGGGTGCCCGCGCAGTTGTAGATGCCGAACTTCAGGCCCTTGGAGTGGAGGTAGTCGCCGAGGGCCTTCATCCCGCTCGGGAACTTGACGGGATTGGGCACCAGGTTGCCCGCGGCGTCGCGCTCCTTCTTCATCCAGCAGTCGTCGATGACCACGTACACGTAGCCGGCGTCGCGCATGCCGCTGTCCACCAGCGCGTCGGCGGTGGCCTTCAGGAGGGACTCGCTGCAGTCGCCGGCGAAGGTGTTCCAGGTGTTCCAGCCCATGGGCGGGGTGAGGGCGAGGCCCTCGAACTTGTCGGCGCGGGCGCAGACGGGCGCGAGGGCGGCTAGGGCGAGCAGCAGGGGGAGTCTTTTCATCGGGAGGCGTTGTGTTCGGGGTGGAAAAACGGCCCGGAGGGGGCGGGGGAGGAAGGGCGACGTTGCGCCCAAATCACCTCCAAGTCCAGCCCTCGCGGCGTGCGGCCGCGCTGCACCCGGCGCGCAGAGCGAACCCGTCCGGCGGGCCTACGGGAGCTTGGCCTGGATCAGCTTGCTCGCCGCCCCGAAGTCGATCTGGCCTGCTTCGGGCTTCTGCTTGAGCAGGCCCACCACCTTGCCCATCTCCTTGCGGGACTGGGCGCCGGACTCGCGGATGGCGTCGGCGACCAGCGCCTCGAGGCGCGCGCCGTCGATCTGCTTCGGCAGGTATTTCTCCAGCAGGCCTATCTCCACGTTGTTCGCCGCGACCAGGTCCGCTCGGCCGCCCTTCTCGAACTCGAGCCTGGCGTCGGAGAGGTTCTTCACGGCCTTGCGCAGGGTCACGAGGACCAGCGCGTCGTCGATCGGCTTGGAGAGGTCCATCGAGGCCCGCTGGATGCCCGCGTCTGCGGTGCGCAGGGAGGTCGCGGTCGCCGTGTCGCGCGCCTTCATGGCCGTGACGATGTCCGCGCGGAGCTGTTCGTAGAGGGTGGGCATGGGTCCAGTGAAGCCGATCGCCGCGCCCTGCGCAACTCCGGGGCGACGGCTACCGCCAGCGCTCCACGATCCCCGGGAGCTCGCGCAGCGAGGCGGCGTGGAAGAGGCGCCCCTCGGCGCCGGTGGGCGCCTCTGCGTTCTCGTGGCTCCAGGTGATCCGGTAGGGCACGTGCACGCCCGCCCCGCCGAGGGCGAGGACGGGCAGGATGTCCGACTTCATCGAGTTGCCCACCATGAGGAAGCGCCCGGCGCTGATCGCGTGGCGCTGCAGGATCCTCCCGTAGGTGCCCGTGTCCTTCTCGGAGACGATCTCGATCGCCTGGAAGCGGTGCGCGAGGCCCGACTTGGCGAGCTTGCGCTCCTGGTCGCGGAGGTCGCCCTTGGTGATCAAGAGCAGGCGGTGCCGGGGCGCGAGGGCGTCCAGGGCCTCGTGCGCGCCCTCGAGCAGCTCGACCGGGTGGTCCAGCATCTCCTTGCCGAGGGCGATCAGCTCCTGGATCTCACCCGGGCTGAAGGCGCCGTCGGTGATCGTGAGCGCCGTCTCGATGGACGAGAGCATGAAGCCCTTGATCCCGTAGCCGTAGAGCGGGAGGTTCCTCATCTCCGTCGCGAAGAGCGCCTTCTCGACCGTGGCCGCGTCGTGGTGGCGCCTGAGCAGCTCGAAGTAGCGCTCGTGCACGCGCTCGAAGATGTTCTCGTTGTGCCAGAGCGTGTCGTCCGCGTCGAAGCCTATCCATGAGGGCTCGCTCATGGGTTGGGGGACCCGACGGCCCGGCGGTAGCCTGGCGCGGCCACGTAGTAGAGCTGCACGGCGACGATCGCGGCGATGCTCAGCCGGGTGTCGACGAGGCAGAGCGCCGCGCCGAGGGCGTAGAGGCTCTGGGCCCAGATGATCCTGCGGCACACGGCCGAGGCAGTGCCGGCGCCGACGTCTGCCTTCAGCAGGCCGTTCCGGAACGCGTAGCCCCAGCTCGCGTACAGCATCGAGCCCAGGAACAGGATGTTCAGCCAGTACGCCGCGAGCGCCGTGCGGTAGTGGTAGTACTCGGCCAGGAGCTTCGTCGAGAAGGGCAGGAGCGTGACGCCGAAAAGGAAGGCGATGTGGATCCAGGTCAGGTGCCGGTCCGACCGATCGAGGTGGTTGAGCTGCGTCTGCTGGCCCACCCAGAAGATCCCGAGGGTCGCAAAGCTCATGAGGTACATGATGCCCTGGGGCAGGATGGCGAGCAGCGCGTACGCAAGGCCGCGCTCGTCGTGGACCAGCTCTGACTCCGGGACGCGCAGGTCCAGGACGAGCAGCGTCATCCCCACGCCGAAGATGCCGTCGCTGAGCGCGGCCAGCCTTTCGACGCTGTGGCCGGCGACGCGGTTGTAGGCGTGGGGGGAGTCCATGGGTGCGGGTCCGCCCCGGTTGCGGGGCGCCTCAGCGTTTGCCGCGTTTGCCCTTGGGCTTCGAGGTTTTTTTGGCCGCCTTCGGCCTGGGCGCCGGCCGTGGCCGCCGTCCCACGACCCTCGCAAGGGTGTGCAGGAGTATCTCCGCGGTGTACGGCTTCTTCACGAACTCCCTCACCCCGGCCCCGGTGGCCGTGGAGAGGCTCACGTTGGATCCGAGGCCGCTCGAGCCGATGATCTTCACGCCGGGGTTGATCGCCGTCAGCGCCACCGCGAGCGCCGGACCGTCCATGATGGGCATCGCCATGTCGGTGAGCACCGCCTCGATCTCCGGCCCCCGTTTCGCGTAGATGGAGACGGCCTCGGCCCCGTTGCGCGCCACCACGACGCGGTAGCCGAAGCGCTCGAGCGTGGACTTGGCGACGTCCAGGATCGGCTCCTCGTCGTCCACGACGAGGATCAGCTCGCCCTGGCCCCGCGGGAGGCCCTTCCTCTTCGGGGCGGCGGCCGGCGCCCCCGCCCCCGGGTTCGCAGGCAGGTAGACCTTGAAGGTGCTCCCCTTGCCGGCCTCGCTCGCGACGCTGATGAAGCCGCCGTGGCTCTGCACGATGCCGAGCGAGGTGGAGAGGCCGAGCCCGGTACCCTTGCCGATCTCCTTCGTCGTGAAGAAGGGCTCGAAGATGCGCTCGCGCACGTCGTGGGGGATGCCCGTGCCGGTGTCGGTGATCCGGATCATGACATAGGGTCCCGGCCGGGCCTCGTGGCTCATGCCGGCGAAGGTCTCGTCGACGACGTTGTTCTCTATCTGGAGCGTGAGGCTGCCGCCGTTCGGCATGGCGTCACGCGCGTTCACGCACAGGTTGAGCAGCACCTGGTGGATCTGGGTCGGGTCGCCGGTGATGGTCCAGAGGTCGCGCTTGGATATGAGCTCGAAGCGGATCGCCTTGGGAAAGGTGTCCTTGACGATCTGGGCGATCTCGCGGGCGATGTGCAGGGGCTGGATGGCCATCCTCTCCCCCATGGCCCCGCGCCCGAACGCGAGCACCTGGCGCACGAGCTGCGCCCCCCGCTCGGCGTTCACCTCGAGCACGTCCAGCAGCTTGTGCACGCCCGGGTCGGGCACCTTGAACTTGAGGAGCTCGATCGACATCAGGATCGGCGCCAGCACGTTGTTCAGGTCGTGGGCGATGCCTCCGGCGAGGGTGCCGATGCTCTCCAGGCGCTGGGTGCGGATCGCCTGCGCCTCGCGCCGCTTTTTCTCGGTGACGTCGCGAGCGATCCCGACCAGGCCGATCACGCGCCCTCCCGGGTCGCGAAGGGGCACCTTCGTGGTCGAGAGCCAGGTCTGGGAGCCCGGAGGGCGGGGCACGAGGGTCTCCACGTCCACCAGCGGCTCTCCCGAGGCCATCACGCGCTCGTTCTCTTCGTGGAACGCCTGGGCCAGCTCCCTCGGGTAGAATTCGAAGTCGTTCTTCCCGAGCGTGTCCTCCATCGAGGCCGCCCCGAGGAACGCGAGCTGGGCCCGGTTGTTGAGGAGGTGCCTCTGCTCCCGGTCGCGAACGAAGATCAGGTCCGGGCCGATCTCTATCAGGGTGCGCAGCAGGTCGAGCTCGATGGCCCGCTTGTTCGGCACCCTCCCGGCCGCCGGGGCGTCGGCCCCCGGGCCCGCGATCCCGGCCCGAAGCGGGTCCTCGGCCTTCGACAGCCTCAGCGAGAGGTCCGCGACCTTGGACTTGCTCGCGCCTTCATCTGGGGAGGAGGGGCTGTCCATGGGTATGCGAGGTCTGTCCGGGGAGGTTCGCTTCCGAAAGGCGCCGGGCCGGCCGTCTGTCGCCCGGGTCCGTGTGCGACGCCTCGCGGGATCACCCCGAGATTCCAGCAACGGCCCGAAAAGGCAAGGCCCTATGCCCGGGGTGGGGATGGGAATACAACCCCTTTATGAAAGGAGGGTTGCAATACCCTAGGGCCGCATCTTTCCCTCGCTGTCCCAACCCCCCCCGAGCGCCTTGTAAAGCTGCACGACCGCGGTGTGCTGATCGCGTCGGGTCTGTGCCAGCGCGGCCTCGGCCGGGAACAGCAGCTGCTGGGCCTGGAGCACCTCGTAGTAGCTCGCCCGTCCCGCGCGGTAGCGCTGCTCGGACAGGGACACGGCCTCGAGGTAGGCGCTGACGGCGCGAGCCTGCTCCTGGCGCTTGGCGGCCAGCTTCTGGCGGGTGACCAGGGCGTTGGAGACGTCGCCGAAGGCCTGAAGCGCGGCCCTCTGGTACCCGAGCTTGGCCTCCTCCCAGGCCGCCTTGGCTTGCTGGTACTGGCCTCTTAGCCCTCCGCCCTGGAACAAGGGACCCGACGCCGAGGCGCCGACGGACCAGAGGCCGGACTTCCGGGAGGTGATCGAGTTGAGCGAGTTGCTCACGCCTCCCAGGATGGCGCTAAGCCCGATCCTCGGCAGGAAGCCCCCCACGGTGACGCCGATCTCCGCATTGGCGGCGCGGGCCTCCTCCTCGGCCTGCCTCACGTCGGGCCGGCGCTCGAGGAGCTGCGAGGGCAGGCCCGCGGGCACGTCCGCGGGCTCCGGGAGGTCGGCGAGGCGCGCCCCGCGCGCGATCGGGCCGGGCGGCCGGCCTACGAGGATGCTCAGCAGGTTTTCCGTGACGGCGATCTGGGCCTCGAGGTCGGGTATGCGCGCCGCGCTCGTGGCCCTTGCCGCCTCGGCGCTGGCGGTCTCCAGCCCCGAGGAGACGCCTCCCTGCAGCCGCTCGCTGAAGAGGGAGAGGCTCTCGCTGAACGAATCGGTGGCGCGGTGCGCGATCGCGAGTTCCTCGTCGAGCTCGAGCAGGTCGTAGTAGGTCGTCGCCACCTCGCTCGTGAGGCTGAGCAGGACCCCGCGCCTGCCCGCCTCGGAGGCCAGGTACTGCGCGCGTGCCGCCTGATCGAGCCGCCGGACGCGGCCCCAGAGGTCCAGCTCCCAGGCCGCCGAGAGGTAGCCGTCGAAGCCGTTCGCCGTCGTCCCCCCTCCCTGGGTGTAGGCGTTCCCCAGAAGAGCGTTCTTCCCGCGGTCGCCGTTGGCGTCGTAGCCCACCGAAGGCAGCAGCTGGCCGTGGACCTGCGCCGCGATCGCGCGGTACTGCTCCACCCGCGCCGCGGCGATCCGCGCTTCGTAGCCGTTGGAGAGGGCCTCCTCAATCAGCGACCTGAGCGCGGGATCGGGATAGACCTGGCTCCAGCCGAGGTCGGGTGCGCGCGCCGCCGCTAGGTCGCCGCCCCGGAAAGCCTCGGGCGCCGCAGCATCCGGCCGGTGGTACTGCGGACCGACGGCGCAGCCCGCCAGCAGGAGGGCGGCGGCCGCGAGGGTGGCCCGTGTGGAAAGGGGCGTCGGCATGGTCAGTGGGCGCCGGGCGGGACTTGGTCCTTGGCGGCGGAATACCCCTCAAGCCGCGCCGCGGGCGCGGCGTGGGGCTTCCCCTGGGTGGCCCACATCTCGATCACGTAGAAGGTGACGGGGATCAGGAAGATCGCGAGGGCGCTCGCGGCGAGCATGCCGCCGATGACCGCCGTGCCCATCACCTTGCGGGCGACGGCGCCCGAGCCCGAGGCGAACCAGAGCGGGATGCACCCGAAGATGAACGCGAGGGACGTCATCAGGATGGGCCGCAGCCGCACCGTCGCGCCCTGGATCGCCGCCTCGAGCAGCGGCACCCCGTGCTCGAAGCGCGTGCGGGCGAACTCGACGATCAGGATGGCGTTCTTGGCCGAGAGCCCGATCAGCATGATCAGGCCGATCTGCGCGAACACGTTGTTCTCCATGTGCCGCAGGAACAAGGTCAGGTAGGCTCCAAAGACCGCAACCGGGACCCCGAGCAGCACGCTGAACGGCAAGGACCAGCTCTCGTAGAGGGCGGCGAGGATCAGGAAGACGAAGAGGAGCGAGAGCCCGAAGATGGCGTAGGGCGAGATGCCCTGCTGCGCCCGCTGTTCCTGGTAGGACATGCCGATGTAGTCGAAGCCCATCTCCCGCGGCATCGTCTGGGCGAAGACCTCCTCCAGGGCGCGCCTCGCCTGGTCCGAGCTGTAGCCGGGGCGCGCCGAGGCGTTGAACTGCGCGCTCCGGTAGAGGTTGTAGCGCATCGTGAACTCGGGCCCGAGGCGGTTCTCGACCGAGGTGAGGGCCGAGAGCGGCACCATGGCCCCGTCGTGGTTGCGCACGTAGTAGCTCCCGAGCTTGTCGGCGCTGTCGCGGTACTGTCCCTCGGCCTCGACGTAGACCTGCCACTGCCGGCCGAAGCGGTTGAAGTAGTTCACGAAGATGCCGCCCATGTAGCACTGCAGGGTGCGGTACACGTCGGCGAGCGCCACGCCCTGCTTGAGCACCTTGTCGCGGTCGACCTTGACGAAGACCTGCGGCACCGAGGGCAGAAAGGTCGTGGAGAGCGCCGTCAGCTCGGGCCGCTTCGAGGCCTCGGCCATGAACTTGCGGACATTGTCCGCGAGGAAGGTGACGTCCTTGCCCGCCCGGTCCTCGAGCACGAAGGTCACGCCGCCCGCCGTGCCGATGCCGGGGATGGAGGGAGGGGCGAAGGCGAACGAGCGGGCCTCGGGGATCTTCGAGAGCTCGCGGTTCAAGTTCGTCTTGATGGCGTCGTAGCTCTCCCTTGCGCCGGTGCGCTCGGACCAGGGCTCGAAGTTGACGAAGAAGAACGCGCTGTAGGTGGTGTACACCGTGCTGAGCAGCGAGAACCCGATCACCGACGTGCAGGTCTTCACGCCCGGGGTGTGCATGGCGATCTGCTCGACCTTGTGAGCGACCTCCGCCGTGCGCTGCAGGGAGGCCGCGTTCGGCAGCTGCAGCTGGATGTACATGTAGCCCTGGTCCTCCTCGGGAAGGAACGACGTCGGAAGCTTGCGCCCGATCAGGTAGGCCCCGACCGCGAAGGCCGCGAGCAGGCCGAAGCTGAGCGTGCTCCGGCGAATCAGGTAGCGCGAGGCGCTGATGTAACCGCGCTGGGTGGCGCCGAACGCCCCGTTGAACCACGTGTAGAAGGAGCCGAGCGGGCCGCGGTTCTCGCCCTTGGGCCGCAGCAGGAGTGCGCACATGGCCGGGCTCAGCGAGAGGGCGTTGAAGGCCGAGATGATGACCGAGATGGCGATCGTGAGCGCGAACTGCTGGTAGAGCCTGCCCGTGATGCCCGGGATGAAGGCCGTCGGTATGAACACGGCGGCGAGGATGATGGCGATCGCCACGACGGGCCCGGCGACCTCCTCCATGGCCCGGAACGAGGCGTCCCTGGGCGACATCCCCTCCTCGATGTGGTGCTCGACGGCCTCCACGACCACGATCGCGTCGTCGACCACGAGCCCGATCGCGAGCACGAGCCCGAAGAGCGAGAGGGTGTTCACCGAGAAGCCGAAGAGGGGGAACAGCATGAACGTGCCCACGAGCGAGACGGGCACGGCGAGGAGCGGGATCAGCGTCGGCCTCCAGCCCTGCAGGAACACGAAGACGACGAAGATCACGAGCAGGAGCGCCTGCCAGAGGGTCGTCGTGATCTCGCGCGTGCCCTCGGACACGGACAGGGTGGTGTCGAGAGCGACCTGGTAGTCGAGGCCCTGGGGGAAGCTCTTCTTGATGCGCAGCATGGCCGCCTTGACGCCGTTCGCGCAGTCGAGGGCGTTGGAGCCGGGCAGCTGGTAGATCGCAAGGACGGCGGCGGGCTTGCCGTTCAGCCGGCCCATCACGTTGTAGACCTGGGCCCCGAGCTCCACGCGGGCGACGTCCCGCAGCCTCACCGTGGAGCCATCGGGATTCGCCCGGATGACGATCGCGCCGAACTCCTCGGGGGTCGTGAGCCGCCCCTGGGCCCTGACCGAATAGGTGAAGTCCTGCCCCGGGGGCGACGGCTCGGCCCCGATCGTGCCCGCGGGGTTCACCGTGTTCTGGCTCTGGACGGCCTGGATCACGTCGCCCACCGTGATGTTGAGCTTCGCCAGCTGGTCGGGCTTCACCCAGTAGCGCAGCGCGTACTGGCCCGCGCCGAACACGGTGCAGCTTGCGATGCCCGGGATGCGGGTCAGCTGGTCGTTGATGTTGATGTAGGCGTAGTTCGCGAGGAACGTGCTGTCGTAGGAGTCGGTGGGCGAGTAGAGCCCCACGAGCATGAGGGGCGCGGTCAGCTGCTTCTGGACCGTGACGCCGTAGTTGGCGACGTCCGCGGGCAGCTGCGGCCCGGCCTGGGTGACGCGCATCTGGGTCAGGATCAGGTCGGTGTTGGGGTCCGTGCTGACGTCGAAGTTCGCGGTCAACCGCAGCGAGCCGTCGCTGCCGTTGATCGAGTACATGTAATTCATGTTGTCGACGCCGCTAAGGACCTGCTCGATCGGGGTCGCCACCGACTGCTCGACGGTCTGCGCGTCGGCGCCGACGTAGGTGGAGGTGATGCGCGCCTCGGGCGGCACGATCTTCGGGAACTGGGCGATCGGCAGGCTGAGCAGGGCCACCGAGCCCACGATCACCGTGATGATCGCGAGGACGATCGCGACGATCGGGCGGTTGATGAAAAACTTCGACACGACGCGGCTACTTTCCCGCACCCGCCGCCTCGGCCGGGAGGGGGTTCACGGTGTCGCCCTCCTTCACCTTCTGGAGGCCCTCAGCGACCACCCGGTCCCCCGCGCTCACGCCTCCCTCGACCACCGTGCGGTCGCCGATGCTCGCCCCCGTCTTCACCGAGACGATGTGCACGTGGTTCTCCTTGTCCACGGTTGCGAGCTGATAGCCTCCCTGGAGCTCGGTGAGGGCCCTCTGGGGGACGGTGAGCGCCCCTTTGTCCACGCGAAGCACGACGCGCACGCGTCCGTACTGGCCGGGACGCAGCACCCCGTCGGGATTCGCGAAGAGGGCCGCGACACGGATCGTTCCGGTGTCACCCGCGACCTGCCTGTCCAGGGCGAAGAACGACCCCTTCGCCGGGAACACGCTTCCATCGGCGAGGATCAGGCTGAACTGGAGGTCGGAGGGCAACCCGGAGGACGACGGCTCGCGCTGGCGCAGCGCGAGGTAGTCCTGCTCGCTGATCGGGAAGTAGACCTTGATCGGGTCCACCGTGGAGACGGTGGTGAGCACCCCCGTCGAGGGCCCTACCAGGTCGCCTATCTGGACCTGGACGAGCCCCGCGATGCCGTTGATCGGCGAGGTGACGTGGGCGAACGTGAGGTTGAGGGCGGCCTGGTCGACGGTGGCCTGGGCGGAGGCGACGGACGCACGCGCGGAGGCCAGGGCGACCGTGGCGTCATCCAGCTCCTGCTGGCTGACCGCCTTCATGGACACGAGGGGCGTGTCGCGCGCCACGTCGAGCTCCGCCTTCCGAAGCTGCGCCTTCGCCTGGGCTAGGCCCCCTTGGGCCTGGGCGAGCGCCGCCACGAAGGGCCGGTCGTCGATCTCGAAGAGGAGGTCGCCCTGGTGGACCATGCGACCCTCGCGGTAGTCCTGCTTCACGATGTACCCGGACACCTGCGCGTGGATCTGCGCGTTCACGGACCCGTCCAGGGTGCCGATCCACTCGCGGACGATCGGAACGTCGCGCGCCTCGACGGCGGCCACCTGCACGTCGGCGACCGGGGCTGCCTTTGGTGCATGGCGCGCGCATCCCGAGGCAAGGGCGATCGCCATCGCGGCGCATAGGGCGGTCGCGGCTCCGCTCCTCGATTTTGACGGCAGCATTTCGTCAGTTAATCAAGGCTGACAATAACTTCAAGCGGTCGGCCGAGAAATGCCGGGTCGCCCGGCGTCTACCAGGCGTCCGAGCGGAAGGGGGCCGCGGGCAGCCCGGCCGCGTTGTAGAGGTTCGCCCTGGGTGCGTTCAGCCACGCATAGCGGACGGCGACGGGCTCGGGCACCTCGGGCGAGGAGGCAGCGAGGGTGTCGCCCTCGATCACGCCCTTCGCCTCGTGGAACACGCGGTCGGCGCCCGCCACCTCGAGCGAGGTGACCTCACCGCCCTTGGCCACCAGCGACGGGGACGCGTGCGAGAAACGGGCGACCATCCTCCCGCCGGAGGCCTCGGCGCCGACGAACACGGGACCGGAGGTCTCGGCTGGCATCCCGTAGACCCCGGCCCTCGCCAGCAGGGCGAGGCGGCGCCCGACCTCCTGCTTGTTGCGCGGGTGGATGTTTCCCGCCTCGCCGATGTCAATGGTGACGGCCATGCCGGTGGCGGGCAGATTGAGCACGCTCTGCTGCGCCTCCCGCAGGAGGGCCCAGTCGCGGTGCGCGCGCTCGGCCTCGTCGCCGAAGTTCGCTATCTGGACGAAGTAGAAGGGAAGGTCGCCCTGGCCCCACTCGGTTCGCCATGAGCGGATGAGCGCCGCAAACAGCTCCCCGTACTCGTCTGCGTGCCCGACGTTGGACTCGCCCTGGTACCACAGGAACCCGCGCAGGGCGCAGGGCTGCAGCGGTGCGATCATCGCGTTGAAGAGGCCTCCCGGCAGGTAGGGTGAACTCACGGTCGCGGGCTGCTCGGGCCAGGCCACCGGGTTCTTCGTCCCGTCCGCCATGGCCTCGAACTCCGCCTCGGAGAATCCCTCCATGGCGACCGGATACTGGGCGAGGCGATCCAGCGTCCAGCGCCCCATCGCCTGCTTCCAGCGGGCGTCGATCGCAGCCGATGCCTTGGTCGCCCGCCGGGCGTCGTCGCGGATCCACGACTCCACGGGGGTGCCCCCCCAGGGGCTGTCGATGATCCCGACCGGCACGCCGGTCGCCAGGTGGATGTCGCGCGCGAAGAAGTAGCCCACCGCCGTGAACTGGCCCACCGTGTCCGGCGTGGCGGCGACCCACCCGCTGGTGCGCGCGCGCTCCTGGGGACTCGTGGCCACCGCATGGTCCACCTTCAGCTGGCGGATCAGCGGGAAGTGGGCCGCGGCGACCTCCTCGGACGCGTGGGCGACGCGGTAGGTCGCGCCGCCGTCGTCGACCACGAACTCCATGTTCGACTGTCCCGAGCAGAGCCACACCTCGCCGACCACCACGTCGTGCAGCACGAGGCTGCCGGGGCCTCTGACCGAAAGGTCCGCGCCCTCGGAACTCGCGGCCAAGGGCTCGAGGCTGAGCCTCCAGCGGCCGTCCGCACCGGCCACCGTGCTCACGGCCTGCCCGTGGAAGGCGACGGTGATCGTGGAGCCCGCGGTCGCCTGGCCCCAGACCGGGACGGGCTTGTCCCTCTGGAGCACGGCGTGGTCGCCGAACACGGGCGCGAGCGAGAGCGCGGGGGCGGCCTCCTCCGCGCGGAGGGTCGAGGCGAGGCAGAGGGCGGCGAAAAGAAGCGTGGGGGCTCTCACAGCGTTGATTCTGGGGTTTTCGGGGTCTAGACAGGCAAACTCAAAATCGATCATGAGTTCCCTAAGGATAACGGTCTGGAGCGAAAATGTCCACGAGCACACCAGTTCCAAGGTCAAAAGCATCTATCCGGACGGGATGCATGCCGCCTTGGCGCGCGGACTCGCGCGCTTCCTGCCGACCGCGCAGATAGCGACCGCCACGCTGCAGGAGCCCGAGCACGGGCTCGGCGCGGAGCGGCTGGCGGCCACCGACGTCCTCACGTGGTGGGGCCACAAGGCGCACGACCAGGTGTCCGACGAGGTGGTGCGCAGGGTCCAGGCGCGCGTGCTCGAGGGCATGGGCCTGATCGTGCTCCACTCGGGGCACTACTCCAAGATCTTCAGGCTCCTGATGGGCACCACCTGCTCGCTCACCTGGCGGGAGGCCGACGAGCGCGAGCGACTCTGGGTCTGCAACCCGGGCCACCCGATCGCCAGGGGCATCGACCGGTACTTCGAGCTCCCGCGGGAGGAGATGTACGGGGAGCCCTTCGCGATCCCGACCCCCGAGGAGCAGGTCTTCAGCTCGTGGTTCGAGGGAGGCGATGTGTTCCGCAGCGGCTGCTGCTGGCGCCGGGGCAACGGGAGCATCTTCTATTTCCGCCCGGGCCATGAGACGTACCCCACCTACCACGACGACAACGTGCTGCGGGTGATCGCCAACGCCGCCGAGTGGGCGCGTCCACGCGGGACCTGGTCCGACTCGTGCCCCAACGTCGCCCAGGCGCCGGAGAGGATCGCCCCGAAGTAGGCCGACTGGCCGGCCCTGCGCGGGCTCGACGCATGGACCCGACTGGCAGACCCTAGGACCGTGGATCAATCCCCCCCCACCATCATCCGCTTCAGCGGCGTCAGCGTCCGCTACGGGCGCCTCACCGCGCTCAGGGACGTCTCGCTCGAGGTACCCTGCGGTAGCTCCACCGCCGTGCTGGGGCCCAACGGCGCGGGCAAGAGCACGCTGCTTCGCACGGTGCTCGGGTGGCAGCCCCTGGCCTCGGGCTCGGTCAGCATCGGCGACGCCCACCCGCACCACGCCCGGCCCCGCCTGGCGTACGTGCCGCAGCGCCAGTCCGTCGACTGGGACTTCCCGATCACGGTGCGCGGCGTGGTGGACCAGGGGCGTTACCCGTCCCTAGGCATCCTGGGCCGCGCGGGGGCCGCCGACCGGGACCTCGTCGACGCGGCGATGCAGGAGCTAGGGATTCTAGACCTCGCGGACCGCCAGATCCGACTCCTTTCCGGTGGCCAGCAGCAGCGCGTCTTCCTGGCCCGCGCCGTCGCGCAGGGCGGCGACATCTTCCTCCTCGACGAGCCCTTCTCGGGCCTGGACCTCTTCGGGGCCGAGGAGTTGACCCACATCCTGCGCGCCTGGTCCGAGCAGGGCCGCACCGTGCTCGCGGCGGTGCACGACCTCACCCTCGCCCGCAGTTGCTTTAGCCGCGGCGTGCTCCTGGACACCGGGCTCGTGGCCGACGGCCCCATCGAGCAGGTGCTCTCCCCCGCGAACATCGACGCGGCCTTCCGCCGGGGGCGCTGCGTCCACGGGCGCGCGGAGTCCGCGGCCGGGGTGGGGGACGCTCCATGAGTCTCCACGACCTCCTCGTCGTCCCCCTCGGCTACGAGTTCATGAGGCGGGGCCTCCTCTCCGCGGCGCTCCTCGGCGTCAGCGGGGGCCTGCTGGGCTGCGTGCTCGTGCTGCGGCGCCTTGCGCTCATGGGAGACGCCCTGTCGCACTCGCTGCTCCCGGGGGTCGCGGCCGCGTGGCTGCTCTTTGGCACGAGCACGACCGCCCTGTTCTTCGGCGGCCTCGTGGCGGGGCTCCTGACCGCCCTCGGCAGCGCGCTCCTCAGCCGCCTCACGCGGGTCAAGGAGGATGCCGCCTTCGGGTCCCTCTTTATCGTGTTCTTCGGGCTGGGCGTGGCGCTCATCAGCAAGCTGCCGACGCGCCTGAACCTCTCGGACTTCCTCTTCGGCAACGTCCTCGGCGTCGGCCCCTCCGACCTGTGGCTCGCCGGCTTGGTGAGCCTGGTGACGGTGGCCGCCTTCGTCGTGTTCTTCCGCAGCATCCTGCTCGAGACCTTCGACCCGGTGTTCCACCGCGCGACCGGCGGGCGCGGCGGCCTCGTGCACCTCGGCTTCCTCACCCTCACCGTGCTCAACTTGGTGGCGGCGATGCAGACGATGGGCATCGTGCTCGCCCTCGGGCTCTTCCTGCTGCCGGCGGTTAGCGCCTACCTGTGGTGCGACCGCTTCCTGTCGATGCTGCTGGTCTCCGTGGCGCTGGCGCTTTTCGGCTCCATGCTCGGGATCCTGATCAGCTTTCACGCGGGCCTCGCCAGCGGGGCCGCCGTGGTCCTGTGCCTGGGCGTGATCTTCATCGGCTCGGCGCTCCTGAGCCCGCGGCACGGGGCGCTGCGCGCGCTGCGGGGCGGTTACGCCCGCTAGGTCGGTCCCATGAAGCGGTTCCTCTTCGCCCTCTGCCTGGCGGCGGCGGCCACCCGTGCGGCCGCCGTGGAGGCGCCGCTGCGGGTCGTGGCGCTCACGACGGTGCTCGCCGAGATCGCGGCCGAGGTCGGGGGCCCGCAGGTCGCGGTCACCGGCCTCCTGCCGCCCGGCGTCGACCCCCACACCTTCAATCCCTCGCCCGCCGACATCCGAGCGGTGGTGGACGCCGACGTGGTCCTTGCCTCAGGCCTGCGCCTCGAGGCCTACCTCGACCGCATCGTACGCCGCGTGGGCCCCGGCGGGCGGATCGTCTCCGTAGGGGAGCAGCTGCCGGTGGTGCTCACGCTGCCGGGGCCGGCGGGCGCGGAGCCCGACCCTCACTGGTGGCACAGCCTCACCGACATGGAAGCCGCCGTCGGCGTGGTCCAGGGCGTGTTCTCGGCGGCGCGCCCGGGTTTTGCCGGGGCGTTCGCCGCGCGGGCCGGCGCCTACCGCGCACGCCTGGAGGCCCTCCGGGCTTGGTCGCTTGCCGAGCTCTCGGTGGTCCCGGCCGATCGAAGGCGGCTCGTCACCTCCCACGACGCGTTCGGCTACCTGGCCCGCGACTACGGGTTCAAAGTCTACTCGATCAACGGGCTGTCCACGGACAGCGAGGCGGACGGCCGCCACCTGGCGTCGCTGGTCGACATGATCCGGCGCGAGCGCGTCCCGTCGGTGTTCGCCGAGAGCAGCGCCAACCCGCGCGTGGTCGCGAACCTGCTCGGGGAGACGGGGGCGCGCCTCGGCGGGACGCTCTACGCCGACGGGCTGGGGCCGGCCGGGGGCGAGGCGGCCGACTACGTCTCCATGTACCGGCACAACGTGCGCGCGCTGGCCGAGGGGCTGGGCGGGCCGGCTCCGCGGTAGGGCCGGCCTGGGCGCTTAGTCGGGGTCGTTTCCCTTGGGGAAATTGAAGGCGACGTCCGCGAAGGGCGTTCCCTTGACCGTGATCGCCCTCAGCGTGGCGTCGAAGCCGGACGCGCCCCGCAGCCAGTCCGCCTGGCCGGCGAAGGCGGACGTGTCGCCCACGGTCTCGCCTGTGAGCGGGTCGGCGACCGCGTCGAGCACGAGCTCGTGGGGTGTCCCGCGCAGGCGCACCTGGAGCTCGATTGAGCGGGCCGCGACCCGCACGAATCCGTCCATCTCCCCATCGAGCACCCACGCCTGGAGGCGCCCGCTTGCCGCGTCGAGCACGCATTCAAGGTGGTACTGCTCGGAGCCGAGCACGACCGCCGTGCCCCCGTGCGGGGGATGGTGCTCGTGGCGGCGCGCGGCCGGCACCTCGGCCGACGGGCGCGAGCAGCCGGCTGCGGCCACGCAGGACAGAGCTCCCATGAGAAGGGTCATGCGGACATTCATGGCGGGCATGCCCCACGGTAGACCGCTTCCCGCGCTGCGCGAGGGGATTGGGTTTCCGCGGACTCACCCACGCGACAATTGATTATAGGAAAGAAACTTGAGCGCATTTACGGGGTAGTCGTTAACGCATAATTAATGCCTCGCAACGGCAACTTAACTAGCCAGCGAGGCCTTCCCCGGGCTAGGCTTCGGCTTCCATGCATCCGGGCCTGCCGACCTTTCCCGCCGCCGATTTGGCCAGGCCGGTCGCAGGGGCCCATGCCGATCCGCGGTCCCTCGCGGGGCTCGCCTGCCTGGAGCATCTTCCGAAGGAGGAGGTCCTCGGCTCACCGCTTGAGGACGAGATGCCGCCCGGCCTGCTCCTCGACGGTCGATTCCGCATCGCCGAGACGATCGGTCGCAGCGCCATGGCGACCATCTACCGGGCGGGCGACGAGGCCGTCGACGGCTCGAGTGTCGCCCTCAAGGTGTCCCTTCGCAGGATCGAGAGCGACCCGATGCTCCACGGGCGGTTCGAGCGCGAGGCGAGGATCGGCGCCTCGCTGCGCGGCCCGGGTCTGCTGCGCTTCATCGAGACGCCGGGCAGGAAGAGCCGTCCCTACATCGCGATGGAGTACGTAGACGGCTGCACGCTCTCGAGCGTTCTCCACCGCACCCGCCCGTTGCCCGAGGCCGAGGCCCTGCGCATCGCGAGCGTGATCTGCGAGGCGCTCAAGCCCCTTCACGAGCGCGGGGTCCTCCACCGTGACCTGAAGCCCGGCAACATCATGGTGCGCCGCGACCTCACCCTGGCGCTGATCGACTACGGGCTCGCCTCCGAGGGCGCCTCCGACGACGGCATGCTCGCCTCGCTCACGCCGGTGCTCGGCACCCCCGAATACATGGCGCCCGAGCAGGTGCGCAATGCGCGCAACGATGCGCGCACGGACGTCTACAGCGTGGGCGTGATCCTCTACCAGATGCTGACCGGGTCTCTCCCGTTCGAGAGCGGCGACCCCTGGCTCTCCGCGCAGATGCGCGTGACGGGCGACCCCGCGGCCCCGCGCTCGATCAACCCGGCGATTACGCCCGAGGCCGAGGAGATCGTGCTCCGGGCCCTGCGCCGGGATCCCGGCGAGCGCTACGCCTCGGTGGCGTCCTTCCAGTCAGAGCTCGACGCGCCGGGCCTGGTCGAGGTCTCGGGGCTGAGCTCGCGCCTCGTGGCGCCGCGCACCCGCCTGAGCATCCAGGGAACGCCGCTCCTGGCCGGCATCGTCATGGGGATGGGCACCCTTGCGGCCCTCGTGCTGCTCTTCCTCTTCCTCGCCCGCCACCGCTAGGCGCCGGGCGCGCTCTCGGCCGGCGCGGGCTCGGCCGCCCCGAACTGGAGCGAGCTCAGGCGCTGGTAGAGCCCGCCGGAGCGCGAGGCCAGTTGCTCGTGCGTGCCGAGCTCGACCAGCCTGCCTGCCTCGATCACCGCGATCTT
This sequence comes from uncultured Opitutaceae bacterium, assembly GCA_903919205.1. GTDB lineage: Bacteria > Verrucomicrobiota > Verrucomicrobiia > Opitutales > Opitutaceae > Palsa-1447. The sequence continues at coordinate 19,333 of CAIXHE010000032.1, forward strand.
GTCGGCGTCGCGCACCGTCGCCAGCCGGTGCGCGATGATGAAGGTGGTGCGCCCCCTCATGAGCCGGTCGAGCGCCGTCTGCACGAGCTGCTCGCTCTCGCTGTCGAGGGAGTTGGTGGCCTCGTCGAGGATCAGGACCGCGGGGTCCTTGAGGATCGCCCTCGCGATCGCGATGCGCTGGCGCTGGCCGCCGGACAGCTTGATGCCGCGGTCGCCTACCAGCGTCGCGTAGCCCTCCGGGAAGCCCCGGATGAAATCATCCGCGTTCGCGAGGCGGGCGGCCTCGGTGACTTCGGCCAGGCTGGCGCCCGGCCGGCCGTAGACGATGTTCTCCCGGATCGTGCCGCCGAAGAGCAGCACGTCCTGGGGCACGATCGCCATCTGGCCCCTGAGCCAGCGCAGCGGGTAGTCCCGCGCGTCCCGTCCGTCGATGCGCAGCACGCCCGAGTCGGGCTCGTAGAAGCGCAGCAGGAGCGCCGTCAGGGTCGACTTTCCGGCGCCGCTGGGTCCCACCAGGGCGATCCGCTCGCCGGGGTTCGCCGAGAGCGTGATGTCCCGCAGGACCGGCGCCTCGGGGCGGGCCGGGTAGCGGAAGCTGACCGCGTCGAAGTCCACGGCCCCGCGCAGGCGCTCGGGCGGGGCGGCCGCGGGCGGGGCCCCGGCGGCGGCGAGCGCCTCCTCGGTCGGCTCCTCGAGGATCTCGCGCACGCGCTGCGTAGCGCCCACGGTCTTCTGGAGCTGGCTGAAGAGCTCGGCGGACTGCCCCATGGCGCCGGCGACGAACGTCGTGTACAGGACGAAGCGTGTAAGTTCGCCGCCCGTCATGGCGCCCCTCTGCATCAGGCCCGCCCCGAACCAGAGGACGATCATGATGCCGCCAAAGAGAGCCAGGATGAAGAACGCGACGAAGACGGCGCGCCAGCGCGCTGCGCTCAGCGCCGCCGAGAGCACCCGGGCGTTGGCGGACCCGTAGCGGCCGAGCTCGAACGCCTCGTTCGCGAAGGCCTTCACGCTCGCGATGGCCTGGAGCGTCTCCTCGACGATCGTGTTGGTGGCCGCCAGCTGGTCCTGCGTCTCCCGGGAGAAGCGCCGCAGCCTGCGCCCGAAGAAGACGGCGGCCGCGATCAGGAGCGGGAGGGTCGAGAGCATGACGAGCGTCAGCTTGCCCGAGGTGACCGCGATCAGGGTGAGGCCGCCCACCAGGAACACCGACTGGCGGCACATCTGGGGGAGCGCGTCGATCAGCGCCCCCTCGATCTGGGCCACGTCGGTGGACACGCGGCTCGTAAGCTCGCCCACCCGGCGCTGGCCGAAGAAGGCCATGGGCATCGAGATCAGCTGGCGGTAGCAGTCGCGCCGCAGGTCCGCGAGGGCGCTCTGGCCCACCCTGTTGAAGCAGAGCGAGCTGTTGAAGGAGCAGAGGGCCTGGAGGCAGACCATCGCTCCCATGATCACGGCCACGGTGTTGAGGCCGGCCGCGCCGAGGAGGGGGAGGTGGGCGCCCCCGGGCCGGAGCGCAGCGTCGATCAGGTCGCCCGCCAGGAGCGGGAAGGCGAGCCCGCAGCCCGCGCTGACGAAGAGCGTGGCCAGGCCCGCGAGGAAGCGCG
>CAIXHE010000033.1 GCA_903919205.1 uncultured Opitutaceae bacterium
ACGCCTCGGCCAGGATCCTGTGCCCCGCCGGCGTGGGGTGCACCCGGTCCGGGGCGATCGAGGTATAGGCCGTGCGCTCGAGCGCGGCATCCATCGCGGCCTGGGTGTCCACGAGCAGCGCCCGGTGCGTGCGGGCCATCGCCTTCACGAGGCTCCCGTAGGCGTCCGTCATCCGCCGCATGGGATCCGCGCGGTCCTTCTGGACATAGAAGGGGGTCATGAGGACCAGGCCCTTCAGGCCGGGCTGGCAGAGGTCGAGCAGTCCCGCGTAGGTGCGCTCGAACTCTTCCGGGCCCACCGCCGCCGACCGCTTCACCGAGTCGAAGTGCCTCCAGACGTCGTTGATGCCGATCATCACCGAGAGCCAGTCCGGATCGAGGGCGAGGACGTCGTCGTCCCAGCGGGCCGCCAGGTCGCGCACCGTGTTCCCGCTCACCCCCATGTTGGTGACGTGCACCGGCCTCGCGGTGTACGCGTGGGCCAAGAGGGCGTCGACCTCGGCCACGTAGCCCTCCCCGAGCGCGCCGCGCGAGCCCCGGCCCACGGGCCGAAGCCGGCCGCAGTCGGTGACGGAGTCGCCGATGAAGAGGAGCCGGGAGCCGGGATCTGGGGACATCGCCCCACCTTGCGCGGGTGCCAAGGCCCGTCAATTCGGGGCGGGTATTTCTTGCCAAGAAACCGCCCGGTGGAAAGCCTGCGGCAACCAATTCCCCGACGGAAAGGGCCCGCCCGGGCCTTCCACGCGGGCCGTTTCGGAAACCCAAGAACCCCATGAACCCCCTCCGATACCTTGCCGGCGCCCCGCTTGCGCCGTTGGCGCTCCTCCTGCTTGCGCGCGCGGCCCTTGCCGGCGACCCGACCCCCATCGCCCCGGTGCCCCCCGGCGTCGCGCTGCGGGCCGCCACCGTAAGAGTGATCGTGGCCCCCGACCACCGGGACTGGACCTACTCGATGGGAGAAACGGCCCGGTTCGCCGTCACGGTGACCGCCGACAACGAGCCCATCGACCACGTGTCGGTCACGTACACGGTCGGGCCCGACCTGTTCCCGGGCGAGAAGAGGACCGTGGCGCTGCCCCTGGCGGGGCTCACGATCGACGCGGGCACCCTGAAGGCTCCGGGCTTCCTGCGCTGCATCGTGACGACCGAGGTGGCGGGACGCACCTACCGCGGGCTCGCCACCGCGGCGTTCTCCCCGGAAAAGATCACGCCCACCGAGACCGAGCCCGCGGACTTCGACGCCTTCTGGGCCGCGAACAAGGCCGAGCTCGCCAAGATCCCGGTCGACGCTCGGATCACCCTCCTTCCCGACTCCTGCACCTCCGCGGTCAATACCTACCAGGTGAGCTTCCGCACCATCGGCGAGAACGGGGGCAACGGCGCGCGCATCTACGGGATCCTCTGCGAGCCCAAGGCGCCGGGGCACTACCCTGCCGTGCTCAAGGTGCCGGGGGCCGGCGTGCGGCCGTACTTCGGCGACCCGGAGCTGGCCGCCAAGGGCGCCCTTGTGCTCGAGATCGGCATCCACGGCATCCCCGTCAACCTTGCGAAGGAGGTCTACGACAACCTCGCGGCCGGGGCGCTGAACGGATACTGGTTCTTCAACTTGGACAACCGCGACCGCTACTACTACAAGCGCGTGTACCTCGGCTGCCTCCGGGCCAACGACTTCCTCACCTCGCGCCCCGGCTGGGACGGCAAGTCGCTGGTCGTGATGGGCGCGAGCCAGGGGGGCCAGCTCACGATCGCCACGGCCGCCCTCGACCCGCGGGTGACCGGCCTGTCGGCCACCCACCCCGCCTTCTGCGACGTCACCGGGGAGCTGCACGGCCGCGCCGGCGGCTGGCCGCACCCGTTCATGCCCAATGCCGACGGCTCGCCGTCCCTGCAGACGACGCCGGCCAAGCTCGCGACGGCGTCCTATTACGACACCGTCAACTTCGCGCGCCGCCTGCGCGTCCCGGGCTATTATAACTGGGGCTACAACGACGAGGTGTGCCCGCCCACGGCCGCCTACGCGGCCTACAACGTCATCACCGCGCCGAAGACGCTCGGGGTCACCCTCGAGCTCGGGCACAGCTACACGCCCGAGCAATACGACGCCATCTCCGGCTGGGTGACCCGGTCGCTCGGGATCGGGCAAACCGCCCCCTAGATGAGCCTCCTGGCGCTGCGCGGCGATCGGCGGCACGCATGAGCGGGAGGCTGACGAACCCCGCCGTGGCCGGCCTCGCGGGCCTCCTCGTCGCCTACGGCGCGCTGCTGGTGGCGTTGATCGGGGCGGTTCCGGGCGGCTCGGACAATTCGGGATACTTCAACGAGGCCCGCCTTCTGGCGCGGGGCGAGTTCCGCGCGACGATCCGCAGCCTGCCTGGCCTCCCGGCCCACGAGGCCCCTCCCTACCTCTACATCCCGCTCGGCTTCAAGCCCTCGTCGCCGGGGGCCGCGACCATGGTGCCCACCTACTCGCCCGGGCTGCCGCTCCTGCTGGTGCCGGCGGCCCGGCTCGTGGGCTGGCGCAACGCGGGCGACCTGGTCCTCATCCTCCACTCGCTGGCGGGGATCGCGCTCACGTTTGCGCTGGGCAGGCGCTGCGGGCTCCCGGCCGCCTGGGCGCTCCTCGCCGCGGCGGCGCTCGCCGCGAGTCCCCTGTACCTGTTCACGTCGCTGCAGGCGCTCAGCGACGTGCCTGCGACCGCATGGGCGACGGCGGCCGTGCTGGCGGCCCTCGCGGCTCGCGAGCGGGCGGGCTGGGCCTGGGCGGCGGGTGCCTGCGTGGGCGTGGCGTTCCTCGTGCGCCCGAACAACTTCCTCGTGGGGCTACCCGTGGCGCTGGCCCTGGGCGCGAGCCCGAGGCGCCTCCTGGCCGCGGCGGCGGGAGCCCTCCCCTCGCTCGCGGCCTGGATGGCGATCAACCACGCCGCGTACGGGAGCGCCCTCGAAAGCGGCTACGGCGCCATCGGCGCCGAGTTCCACGCGGCCCTGGTGCCCAGCACGCTTGCCTTCTGCGCGGTGTGGATGCCCATGCTGCTCGGCCCGGTCATCCTGGCCGGCCCGTTCCTCGTGCTCGCCCGGCGCGGGCGCACCCGCGTCACGTGGGTGCTCCTCGCCTGGTCCGCGGCCTTCATCGCCTTCTTCCTGCCCTACCGCTGGACCCATGAGGCCTGGTGGTTCCTGCGCTTCCTGCTGCCCGCCGCCCCCGCCCTGATCGTGGCCGGCCTGATCGCGGCGCATGAGTGGGTCGAGGGCGTGGGCGACCGGCTGCGCGGGGTGTCCCATCGGGTGCTCCCGGCGCTGCTCGCGCTGGCCACGGTGGGCGTCGAGGCCAGCCAGGGAGGGCCCCTGGGCGAGGCCTGGACGATCGGGCACGGGGAGCGCAAGTACGGCCGCGTCGCCGAATGGCTGCGCGCCCATGCTCCCGCCGAGGCCGCCCTGGTGGCCGTCCAGGCAAGCGGTGCCCTCTTTTACTACCTGGACAACACGGTCGTGCGCTGGGACCAGATCACGCCCGGCAACGCGGCGAGGGTGGAGGCCGCCGTCGCCGGTCGTCCCCTCTTCGCCGCGCTGTTTCCTTTTGAGAGGCCCGCCCTGGAGACGCTTCCGGGAAAATGGGTGCGCGTGGGCAACGTCGAGGACGTGACCCTCTGGCGCCGCGACCCCCGCTAGTCGCCGGCAGCCGGGTCCGCGCGTCGTCGAAGCTGGCCGCACGCCGCGTCGATGTCACGGCCCCGCGGGCGTCGGAAATGGGCGACCACGCCCCGTGCCTTCAGCTGGGCAGCGAAGGCGGCCGCGGCCTCGTCGGCAACGGGCACGTAGGCGACCCCGCGCAGGCTGATCCCCGTCGGGTTGTAGCGCAGGAGGTTCACATGCATGCGTCGGCCCGAGAGGAGCGCCGCCAATCGGCCGGCGTCGCCCGGGGAGTCGTTCACGCCGCCGAGCAGGCAGTATTGGATCGTCACGGGCCTGCCCGTGGCCGACTGGTAGCGGTCGGCCGCCGCGAGGATCTCCTCCACCCCGTAGCGCCGGCCCATCGGCAGCAGGCGCGCGCGTGTCTCGTCGTCCGGCGCATGGAGCGAGACCGCGAGGTGGACCCCGAGGCCCGAGCCTGCGAGCGCGTCGATGCCGGGCACGATGCCGACCGTCGAGACCGTGACTTGCCTCCAGCCCAGGCCGCCGAGTTCGTTGCCGGCGATGCGACGGACCGCCTCGGTCACCGCCTCCAGGTTGAGCATGGGTTCGCCCATGCCCATGAACACCAGCGTCTGCAGGCGGCGGCCGTCGGCGATCGCCTCGCGCCGCAGGGCGAGGAACTGCTCCACGATCTCGCCGGCGCTCAGGTTCCGCTCAAAGCCGGTCTTGGTGGTGGCGCAGAAGTCGCACCCCATCGCGCAGCCGACCTGGGAGGACACGCATCCCGCCGCTCGGTCGCCACGGAAGTCGGGCATCAGCACGGTCTCGACCGACCGTCCGTCCGCCAGGCGCAGGAGGAGCTTGCAGGTCCCGTCCGAGGCCCGCTGGCGGACGACCGTCTCCGCCGCGCGGGGCGGAGCGTCCCCGAGCACGCCGAGCAGCGCCTTCGGAAGGACCAGGTCCCCCCATGACCGCTCGCCGCCCCCGCGGTAGTACGCGCGCAGGACGGGCGCCGCATGGGACGCCTTGATGCCGGACCTGGAGAACTCGTCCTCGAGTTCGCCGAGGCTGTATTCGGAAAGGGCGCGCACGCCTCCATTTGCACAGCGGCCGGCCAAAAGGCCAAGCCCGAGTTCCACGGCGCCCCTCGCCGGATCGTCCGCAAAGCGGTGCGCGGAGCCTCGGAGTGCGCCTCGTAGGGCAATCGTGGACAAAGCCTAAGCGCCTTGTCATGAGAGCATTCCCGATTTACCCATTGTCCCCGTCGGAAATGTGTCGCGATGGCACAATCCGACGAGTCGAATGTCCAAATTCATGGCTGCCACCTTTTCCCGTCCTCCTGCGTCCTGTCCAGCGGACCTCGAAACCCCCAAGGCATAAGCCAAGATACACGCATACGAGACCTCATGCTTTCCGCGGCCAGCGGTGGCGCCCACACCCTTTAACGACCACACCCTCGTCCCCCACATGCACCAGCCCCTCAGCCGCATCGCGCACACCCTGATCCGACGAACCCTGCCCTGGCTGCCCGTTCTCGCGGGCCTCGCCGGTCCGTTGGGGGCGCAGACGGACTACGCGACACCCTACACGTTCAGCGTGCTGGCCGGGGACCCCGGCGTGGCGGGAAGCTCGGACGGCACCGGGACGGCGGCCCAGTTTGACCAGCCCTACGGCCTCGCGATCGACTCGAGCGGCAACCTCTACGTAGCCGATCGCAAGAACCAGACCATTCGCAAGGTCACCTCCGGGGGCGTTGTCACCACGATCGCCGGCACGCCCCTCAGCGTGGGCAGCACCAACGGCACGGGCTCGGCCGCGCTCTTCAACGAGCCCTCGGGCGTCGCCGTGGACTCGAGCGGCAACCTCTACGTCGCGGACACGAGCAACGACGTGATCCGCAAGGTCACCTCCGCGGGCGTCGTCACGACCCTCGTGGGAACGGCCGGCAGCCCCGGCTCGACCGACGGGACCGGCTCGTCCGCGCTCCTGAACGAGCCTTATAGCATCGCGATCGACTCGAGCGGCAACCTCTACGTCGCCGACCTCGGCAACCAGGTGATCCGCAAGGTCACCTCGGGCGGCGTCAGCTCGACCTTCGTGGGCACCGCGGGCACGTCGGGCTTCGCCAACGGCACCGGCAGCGCGGCGCAGTTCCGCGATCCCACGTCGATCGTGATCGACTCGAGCGGCAACCTCTACGTCGCCGACTCGGGCAACAACGCGATCCGGAAGATCACGTCGGGGGGCGTCGTCACGACGCTGGCGGGCAGCGGCGTCGCGGGATCGGCCGACGGAACGGGCGCCGGCGCGTCCTTCCACAGCCCTCGCGGCATCGCGATCGACAGCAACGGCAACCTGTACGTGGCGGACTCGCAGAACAGCACGATCCGCAAGGTGACGGCGGCCGGCGTCGTGACCACGCTGGCGGGCACCCCCGGCAGCTTCTCGAGCGCCAGCGGCACGGGGGCGGCTGCCCTGTTCGACACGCCGGTCGGCATCGCGGTCGACGGCAGCGGCCACGTTTACGTGTCGAACCAGCTGGCCTACTCGATCTTTGCCGGCACCCAGGCGACGGCCATCGCCCCCAGCTTCACGCTCCAGCCCACGAGCCAGACGGTCTCGACCGCGAGCACCGTGGTGTTCTCCGTGGCCGCGAACGGCCTTCCCGCGCCGACCTACCAGTGGTTGTTCAACGGCGCGGCGATCTCGGGCGCGACCGACCCGACGCTCGTGGTTTCGGGCGCCACCAGCGCCAACGTGGGAACCTACACCTGCAAGCTCACCAACGCGTCGGGCACCCTGACCAGCTCTCCGGCCACGCTCGCCGTCAGCTCCACGCAGGACGTCGGCAGGCTGGTCAACCTGTCATGCCGCACGACCGCAGGTTCCTCCAGCAGCACGCTGATCGCCGGATTCGCCGTCGGGCCCGGCGGCGTCACGGGGTCCGAGACCGTCCTGATCCGCGCCTCGGGTCCGGCCCTGGATGAATTCGCGGTGCAGGGAACGCTGCCCGATCCGACGCTCACCCTCTTCTCCGGGACGACGGCCCTCGGGACCGATTACGGCTGGGCCGGCAACGCCCAGGTCGCCTCCGCGGCCGCCTCGGTGGGCGCCTTCGCCTGGACCAACGCCAACAGCCTCGACTCAGCGCTCCTCGAGAGCCTGTCGGTGGGCGCGTACACCGCGCAGGTCTCCGGCAAGAGCGGCGACAGCGGCGTCGCGCTGGCGGAGGTGTACGACACCACGCCCGAGGCGAGCGTGACCCCCACGAGCCCCCGCCTGACGAACCTCTCGGCCC
>CAIXHE010000034.1 GCA_903919205.1 uncultured Opitutaceae bacterium
AACCTCCTGCGCTTCCAGGACGCCATCATCTCGCGCGTGAAGATCATGGCGCGGCTCAACATCTCCGAGCGCCGCCTGCCGCAGGACGGCAGGATCAACTTCAAGGCCGGCGGGACGACGCTCGACATCCGCGTCTCCACGATCCCGACCATCTACGCCGAGTCGATCTCGCTGCGCCTCCTGAACAAGAAGAAGGAGGCCTACACGATGGACCGCCTCGGCATGAGCCCCGACGAGCAGGCCCAGATCAAGACCGTCCTCGACTACCCCCACGGGATCATCCTCGTCACGGGGCCGACCGGCTCGGGCAAGAGCACGTCGCTGAACGCCTTCCTGCGCCAGATCAACTCGACCGACCTGCGCATCATCACGATCGAGGACCCGATCGAGTACGAGGTGCCGGGCGTGAACCAGATGCAGGTGCGCTCCGAGATCGGGCTCACCTTCGCCTCGGCGCTGCGCCACGTGCTGCGCCAGGACCCCGACGTCATCATGGTGGGCGAGATCCGGGACCGCGAGACGGCCGACATCGCGATCCGCGCGTCGCTGACGGGCCACCTCGTCTTCTCGACCCTCCACACGAACGACGCGCCCGGCGCCATCACGCGCCTGGTCGACATGGGGATCGAGCCCTTCCTGGTCGCCTCGGCGATCGAGCTCGTGATCGCCCAGCGCCTCGTGCGCCGCCTCTGCCCCGAGTGCAACCGCCCGCAGGCCGTCTCGCAGGTGAAGCTGCGCGAGTCGCTCGAGATCCTCGGCTGCAGCGCCTCCGAGGCCGACGGCATCGCCGAGCTGCGCGGGCCGGTCGGCTGCGACCGCTGCCGCGGCACCGGCTACCGCGGCCGCATCGGGCTCTTCGAGATCTTCCGCCTGAACGACGAGATGCACAGCCTGGTCCTGCGGCGCGAGAGCACGCGCACGCTGGCGCTTTCCGCCCGCCAGCACGGCATGCGCACCCTGGGCCAGAGCGGGTGGGAGAAGGTGAAGGCCGGCCACACCACGCTGGAAGAGGTGCTGCGCGTCATCACCGTGACGGACAAGTAAGGTTGCCCGGACCCCGCCGATGCCCCGCTTCGCGTACAAGGCCAGGGACCGCGAGGGGAAGACCCTGGACGCGGCCGTCGAGGCGCCGAGCCGCAAGGACGCGCTGCGCCTGCTCTCGGCCCGCGGGCTCTTCGTCGTCTCGGTCTCGGAGGCCGGCGGCGGCCCGGCCGCCGCGGCCCCGGCCCGCAGGCGTCCCGCCACCCCGCCGCAGGGCGAGGCGCCCGCGCGCGGCGCCTTCAGCCCCGGCGACCCGACGGCGCCCCGGCGCTCCGAGCGCCTGCCCTTCCTCGACGCGCTCCACGACCTGACCTCGAGCGGGCTCTCGGCCGGCGAGGCCGTGCGCCTCCTCTCGGTGCGCATCAAGGAGCCGCGCCAGCGCGCCCTCTGCGAGGGGCTCTGGTCGCGCCTGAGCGAGGGCGCCCCGCTCTCCCGAGCGATGGCCGCCTACCCGGACGTCTTCGACAGCTCCACGGTCAACCTGATCCACGCCGGCGAGGCCACCGGGTCGCTGAACGACACGCTCGCCAGGCTCATCACCCACCTGAACGAGCAGCGCGAGATGCGCCAGGCGCTCATCTCGGCGCTCAGCTACCCGATCTTCATGGTGGTGATGTCCTGCGGCGTCATCCTGTTCTTCCTCTTCTTCCTGCTGCCGCGGCTGCAGACGCTGCTGCACTCGCTCGGAGGCAAGATGCCGATCTCGACGCAGATCCTGGTCAGCACGTCGCAGTTCGCGATCCACTACGGGGTCTTCATCGTGGTGGCGGCCGTCATCGGGCTCGTGTCGCTCCTGCGCTGGCGCGCCACGGAGGCGGGCCGCGAGCGCAGCGACGCGTGGCTGCTCAGGCTGCCGCTCGTCGGGCCCTTCGTGGTCTCCCAGACCGTGCTCAGCTTCAGCCAGACGCTCGGCGTCCTGCTCCAGAACGGGATCACAGCCGCCGAGGCGCTCAAGATGACCGAGCGCCAGATCGACAACCGGGTCCACCGCAAGGCGTTCGACGTCGCGATCGAGCGCGTGCTCGAGGGCGAGTCGCTCTCTTCGGCGCTGACGCGCACCGGCTGCTTCCCCGAGCTGGTCCTCGACCGCCTCGCGGTCGGCGAGAACACCGGCAACGTGGTGCCGAGCCTGAAGAACATCGCCGAGGCCTACCAGAAGCAGATGACCCGGCAGCTCAACTTCTTCACGCGCGTGATCGCGAGTTCCGTCCTGGCAGGGGTTTTCCTCTTCGTCGGGTTCCTGGCGTTCGCGATCGTCTCGGCGGTCTTCCAGGTCAGTGCCAGCTTCAAGAGCGGCTGAGGCCGCCCTAGGGGACTTCGTAGACCTCGACGAGCGTGACCCCTGCGTCGCCGCTCGAGCCGTCAGCCACCGCCGCGTAGTTGCCGGGCGGCAGGGTCACGAGGAGCGCCGAGTCGTGGCTGGAGGCGACCGACCAGCCGAAGGCCCCGACGTAGCCCGCCACGCTGGAGATCGCTGCGTCGCCGCCCCAGGCGGCGTTGCTCGCCAGGGTCGCGCCCGTCGACTGGGTCTCGAGCGTGAGCTGGGGATCGGGTAGCGTTCCCGGGACGTTGAACGGGGCCGCGGCGATGGCCGGGCCCGAGGCCCGGATCAGCACCGTGAGGGCGGTCGATCCCTGGATCACGAAGCCCGCGAAGAGCGCGTTCGCGGCCCCGCTGGCCACCTTCACCCTGGCCGAGAGGTTCACGAGGCGCGGGCTCTGCAGCGTGTAGGCCTCCGGGGTCGTGGCGTCGTAGACCTCCATGAGCGCGACCCCCATGTCGCCGCTCTGCCCCGAGACCTGGGCCGTGTACGGTCCCGGCGCCAGCGGAATATCGAGGGCGGCGTCGTGGCTTGCCGCGTTGGTCCAGGGAAAGGCCCCGACCAGGGAGGCCGTGGCCTCGATCTGCGAATCCCCCGCCCATCCGTTGTTCAGGTCGCCGGGGATGGCCGCGCCGGCCGAGTCAAAGAGCTGCAGCTGGGGATCGGGAAGGGTTCCCGGCACATTGAACGGGGCAGCGGCGATGGCCGGGCCCGAGGCCCGGATCAGCACGCGGTCCACCCCGCTCGTGCCAGCCCCCCCGATGGCGAAGCCGGCGAAGATGATGTTGCCGCCCGTGCCAACCTGGGCGCGCGCCGAGAGGTTCACCAGGCGACCCGGGTTCGTGGTCGATACCAGCGTTACCGTGGCCGGCTGGCTCGTGGCCGAGCCGTTGGCATTCGTCGCCGCGCAGGTGTAGGTGCCCGCGGCGGCACCGGGATTGCCGGAGAGCGAGATCGCCGCGGCCGATGGGGTGCCGATCAGCAGGATCGGGTCGGTCGCACCGGGGATCGGTGTGCCGTTCTTGGACCACTGGTAGGTCGGCGAATTGCTCGCGCTCGCCTCGAGGGCCTCGCGTTCCTGCACGGAGCGAGCGCCCTCCATCGTGTCGCCGACCGCTTTGACGATGCTGCGCGGCGTGATCCCGTGCAGGGTGTTGAACTCGATCTGCTTCTTGCGACGACGGTCGGTTTCGGCAATCGCG
>CAIXHE010000035.1 GCA_903919205.1 uncultured Opitutaceae bacterium
AGCCGCGTGATCGAGAAGGGCCTGGTCCACGACGGCCGCCTCACGCGGTTCACGGTGCGCATCAGCGACCGGCCCGGCGGCCTTGCCGAGCTCTGCCGCGTGATCGCGGCTACCGGGGCCAGCGTGAACCAGGTGGACCACGACCGCGCCTTCAGCGGTCCCGACGTGAGCGCGACCCGCGTCGTGTGCACGGTCGAGACGCGCGACCACGCGCACGTGAAGGAGCTGCACCGGGCGCTGCGCAGGGCCGGGTTCCGCGCGTGATGCCCCGGGCGCCCGCCGGTCTCCTGCTCGGCCTCCTCCTTGCGGCGCTGCCGGCGCTCGGCGCCGAGCCGGCCGAGCTCGACATCCCCATGTTCCAGGGCGGCTACGGCACCGCCTTCTACGAGGAGACCGCCCGGGCGTTCGAGGCGGTGAGGCCGGGAGTGCGGGTGCACGTCTACGGCGACCCCCGCATCCAGGACCAGCTCCGCGTCAGGATCATCGACGGGCACGTGCCCGACGCCGCCTGGGTGCCGTACATCCTGTGGCCGGCGTTGATCCGGGCCGGCCGTGTGCTCGATCTGCGCCCCTACCTGGCCGGCCCCAACTGGGAGGGCGACGCGCGCTGGGAGGACACGTTTCGGCCGGGCGCGCTCGATGCCTGGCGGGTGGGGCAGGGCGTGTACGGCCTGCCCTTCGCGGACTCGTGCTGGACGATCTTCTACAACAAGCGCCTCTTCCGCAGCCATGGCTGGCGGAAGCCCGCCACCTGGGACGAGTTCTTCGCGCTCTGCGCCAAGATCCGCGCCTCGGGGCTGCACCCTGTCAGCCTGCCGGGCACGCGCTGGCTTTATCCCGACGCCTTTCTGCGGGCCGCCTACCACAACCTGGCCGGACCCGCGGGCTGGGACGCGGTCAGCAACCTGGTTCCCGGGGCGTGGACGGACCCCCGCGTGGCGAGAAGCGCGGAGCTCCTGCGGCGCGTCACGCAGGAGGACGTGCAGCCGGGGTGGGAGGGCGAGACGGCCCCGGGCGCCGAGCTCGTCTTCCTCCAGGGACGCGCCGCGATGACGGTGTCCGGATCGTGGTTCTTCAACGAGATGTCCGGGAAGATCCCGGACGGCTTCGAGGCGGGCGTCATGAACTTTCCCGTGTTCCCCGAGGGGCTTGCGGATCCCTCCACGATCCAGGCGGGAAGCGACTGCTTCTTCGTCTTCCACACGGGGGACGCGGCGCGCGAGCGCCTGACGATGGATTTCCTGCGCTTCATGACGTCGCGGGCCCGCGCCGAGGCCTTCGTGCGCGAGGTGGACGCCCCCGTGGCGGTGCGCGGGGTGCCGGACTCGGCCTACTCGCCGCGCCTGCGCGAGACGGCGGCCCTGATGGCGGCCGCCCGCGCCTCGTTCAACATGCCGCAGACCGTGCTGCAGCCCCCGGCCATGAGGCAGGCGCTGGTGGACGAGACCCGCCGGCTCATGCTTGGGCGGATCTCCGGGGCCGACTATGGGATGAGACTCGAGGCTGCGGCTGCCTCCGACCGAGCCCGCGCCCAGGACCCGGACCGGATCGACTACCGGCACCCGATCGCGGGCGCGGCGCTCCTCGCGAGTCTCGCGCTCCTAGGAGCCTGGCTCGCGCGCGGCCAGCTCCGCGGCCTTGCTCGCTCCCTCCTCGGCAAATCCTCGGGACGTGAAGGTGCCGAGTCCGCGGGGTTCGGGCGCCTGCGCGCCCCGATGGCGCTCGGGTTCGTCGGACCCGCCTTTCTGCTGTACGCGGTGCTCATGCTCGTCCCCGCCTGCACGGCGTTTCTCTGGGCCTTCACGCACTGGGACGGCATCGGGCCGAGGACGTGGGCGGGGCTCTTCAACTTCAAGGCGCTGCTCTTCGACAGCGACGGGCTGTGGTCGGCGCTAGGAAACAATCTCTACCTCATGCTCGTGCCGGCCGCCCTGGTCGTGCCCCTCGCGCTGTTCTTCGCCCTCCTGCTGCACCGCGGCGTCTGGGGCGCCGGGGCCTTCCGCATGATCCTGCTCTTCCCGAACCTCCTCGGCGGCATCGCGGCGACGCTGATCTGGCTGAGCGCCTACCAGCCCCACGGGGGCCTGGTGAACACGAGCCTGTCCGCCGCGGGGGCTGCGCTTCACTGGGACTGGCTGCGCAGCTTCGCGGACTATCCCTGGCTGTCGGAGGACCACCTCTACGGGGCGCTGCTGCCGATCTACGTGTGGATGGCATGCGGCTTCAACCTGATCCTCTACCTGGCGGCGATGGAGGGGATCGATCCCCAGCTCTACGAGGCGGCGGAGATCGACGGGGCTCCCCGCTGGAGGCAGTTCTTCGCGATCACGCTGCCCATGATCCGCGACGTGCTCGCGATCTCGGTGGTGTTTCTCGTGATCGGCGGACTGAACGCGTTCGAGATGGTGTGGCTGCTCACCTCGCAGGATCCCAGCGCCCCGGTGAACACCCTCGCGACCCTTCTGGTCACGACGATGTTCAAGGACTTTGACATCGGTCGCGCGGCCGCCCTGGCCGTGATCCTCTTCGCGCTCGTCATGGCGGGCAGCGCCCTCGTCCTTCGGGCCTTCAGGAGGGAGGAGATCGAGGCATGAGCGCGAAATCCACGGGCACCTCCCGCCTCCCCAAGGGAGCCGTCGTCGCGGCGCTCCTCGGATACTCCGCGTGGATCGTGTTCCCCATGCTCTGGGTCGCCTATTCCTCTCTCAAGAGCGACAACGCCATCTTCCGGGACAGCCTCGCGCTGCCGCACCTGGGAAGCCTGCACACGGAGAACTACGCGCACGCGTGGACGCAGGCCCACTTCGGGGAATACTTCCTCAACTCGGCCGTGGTGACCGCATGCTCGGTAGGCCTGATCGTGCTGCTCGGCTCGATGGCCGCCTACGCGCTCGCGCGCTTCACCCATCCGCTGGGCCGCGTCGCCTTCGGGCTGTTTTTGGCAGGCCTCACGATCCCGGCGCAGCTCTCGATCGTGCCGCTCTTCTTCGAGCTCCGGGGCGTCGGCCTCCTCAATTCGAGGGCCGGTCTCATCCTCGTCTACACGGCGAACGGCCTGCCCTTCGCGATCTTCATCCTGGCCGGGTTCTTCCGCTCGCTCCCGAAGTCCCTCTACGAGGCAGCGGTCGTCGACGGCTGCGGCGAATTCACCGCGTTCTGGAGGGTGCTCCTGCCGCTCGCCAGGCCCGGTCTCGTGACCGTGGGCATCTTCCAGTTCATTGGCGTGTGGAAGGAATACTTCTATGCCTTCATGCTGGTGAACGGCGACCTCACGGGCTCGGCCCGCACGCTTCCGCTCGGGCTCGCGAACCTGACGATCGCGGCCGAATACCGCACGGAATACGGGATGTTGTTCGCGGGGATCATCCTTGTGACCGTGCCAATCCTGCTGGTCTACGTGGCGCTCCAGCGCCAGATCGTGCGCGGGGTCGCGGCGGGCGCCCTCAAGGGATAGCGCCCGCGACAGGAATATTTCAATGCCGCGGGGCGGACATGGCGTCGTTGAACTGCTTGAAGAACGCCGGGTAGTCGCCTCGTGCGGCATTGCGCAGGGGGAGCACCGGCTTGACGAGGATCTCGGCCGGCGTGGGTGATTGCGTGAGCAGTTGCAGCGACTCGGAGATGAAATCCTTCAGCGGCATGGCACGCGGGTCGCTCGCCTGATGCGGTCCCATGAGCTCGGTCTGAACATAAGGCGGTGCGAGCTCGACGACCTCCACGGCGGTGTTCCGCAGCTGGTAGCGCAGCGATTCCGTGTAGGAATGAAGGGCCGCCTTGGTGGCGCAGTAGGTCGGGGTGGCTGCGAGCGGGACAAAGGCCAGGCCCGAAGTCACGGTCACGAGGGTCGCGCGGGGTTGCTTCAGCAGGTGGGGAAGAAGGGCGGCGGTCAGCCGGATGGGCCCGAGCAGGTTCGTCGACACGGTTGCCTCCGCGTCATCCAGGCTGAAGGCGGGGTCGAGCAGGTTCTCCACGCGCATGATGCCCGAGTTGTGGACCACGGCATTCAAGCCGGGATACTTGGACGTGACGTCGGCCGCGAACCTCGGGATGGCGTCGGCATCCTCGATGTCGAGCGTGAACGAGGCGATGCCAGGATGCGCCCGGGTCACCTCGTCGAGTGTGCTCTGTCGCCGGCCGACAATGATCACCTGGTTGCCTAGGGCGTGAAACGACTCTGCGAGGGCGCGGCCGATGCCGGAGCCTCCGCCGGTGATGAGGAGGGTGTTGCCTGAGGATTTCATGATGGGTGTTGCGGATTGGAGCCCAAACGCGTCGCGGGCTACCAAAGCCCGGGGTTCAAGCTGCAGTCAAAGCTGGCGTGTTCGGGACGAACCGGCGAGAACGACTTCATGGATCTGGAACGGATGCGCCGATTCGATTCTCGCAGAAAGCTTTGCTGCGGCCTGCCGCCTTAGGATGGCGATTGCCTGGACATCCATATGAAGCCGGATCGCAATTTCCCCTACGCTGAGCCCTTCGGCGCAATATTCCAATATCGCTCGCTCGCGTCGACCCAGCCTACGGGAAGACGAGCCTGGAACCCGTGCGTGCGACATGCCTTGCACCGGATACCCGGCTCTGGGAACAGTCAACGCGGTAGCGGGCGATTGGGGTCAAGACCCCATGCCAACCCGGGGTGACGATCCCGCGAAGCTCGGTTGGGGTTGTCCCACGTTGAGCCATGGCCAGCGGGAACATGGCTTGATGTCCGTGCCGCATTGGGCCGCCACCCGACCCGCTAGGGCCGTCAAAGAAGTTGTCGGGGTCCCGGGCAAATACCCCATATGTCGGGATCGGCTTCCGGTCCATGCTGCATCGCATGAAAAAAGAACACGCGCTAGATACGAAATCCGGCACTCGCGACGAGCTTGAGGGCACGGCCAAGAAACTGACGGGCAAGATCAAGGAGGTCACGGGTAGGGCCGTTGGAAACCCGAGCCTGGAAGCCCAGGGCGACATCGACCAGATCCGCGGCCACGCCCAGGAGAAGATGGGCCGCGTTAAGAAGATCCTCGGCCGATAGCCGCAGCCCACCGCATGGTGGCCGCGACCTCGGCCCTCTCCCGCGAAACCAGCCGCCGATTGGACGAGACGCTTTCAGGACACGGTTCACCGAGGCTCGGACCCCGCCTTGAATTTGGCGAGGCCTGCCAGGTGCTGTGACCCGCGTGCAGGTGTCTAGCGAGCGGGCGGGTGAGTCCACTGCGCCCGTGCAGGCCCGCCCGTTTCCAGTCGGTCGATGAGCGCCAGCAGTGCACCCCAATGGTAGTAGCGGTCGCTGCTGGACACGTCGTCGCCAGCTCCGGTCAGGGCGTTGTAGTTTTCATGCACGTGCCCCTTCAGAACCCATTCCTGGTTGAAGAGGGCCAATGACTTCTCGGCCAGCTGCCGGCGCGCGAGCGGCTGGTCGTAATTGCGCAGGCCGAGGTACACGAGGTAGTTCATGGGACCCCAGATGCGGCCGCGCCAATAATCCTGGTCCTTGAACGCCGGGTCAGACCGCATGATCGAGGGGATCACCCATTGCCCCCAGAATTCCTGCGGATTCATCAGGTGGTCCCTCACCATGCGCTCGGCCTGCGCGGGAGTCGCGGCGGCCGCGAGCATGGGGTAAAAGTTCGTGGGCGAAAGGCGCGGGCTCAGGAGCCCCGTGTCGAGGTCCTTGTTGAGAAACATCCCCGTATGCTCGTCCCAGAGGTTCTGGAGGCGTCTGCCGTAGTGCTCGGCCCGACCGCGCAACTCCTTGGCCTCGGGGGCGCGACCGAGCGCGTCCGCGATGTCCGCGAGGGCCTTGCAGTCGGCGATGTACAGGCCCATCAGGCCGACGTCCGCGAGGCGCATGCGGTGGGTCGCCGCGTCGAACGGTGCCCCGTCGTACATCGGGCTGTTGTCGAGGCCGGACTCGTACTTGGCCGCCTGGAGCTTCCCCACGGAGGGGTCATCGGGGTCCTGAGGCCGGTTGGCGGCGTCCGTGCCCAAGACCAGGTAGCCGTCAATTTGGCGATGGGCGTCCCACCAGCGGTTCCAGCGCAGCAGGGGCTCGAACGCGTCCCTCAGGAACCACCGGTCGTGGAACTGCCGGTAAAGTCCCAGCACCGTGAGCGCGCCCACGGGCGGCTCGGAGCGGTCGAAGCTCTTCCAGCCCCCCGGCCGCGCGAAGTTGGGCACGAAGCCCTCCGGCGTGGCCTCGTTCAGGACCTCGACCGCGTTGGCATAGGCGAGGTTGCGGTTGCCGACGGCCGCCAGGTCGGCTGCAAAAAAAGTGTCCCATTCGAAGAGCACGTAGCCTCCCCAGCTGGCCGACCACAGGCGGCTGACCGGTGAGATGACGCGGGATCCAGCCGGGTCGTAGATCGTGTCCCAGCCGATCACGCTCTCGATCGCCTGGGCTGAATCGCTGCCATCGGGGCGTCGTCGAGCGAGGATGTCCTTGATCTCGTCCACCGTCCGCGGCCGCCCGGTGCCGACCCCGATCGGCCCGACGAGGGTCGCCGCGAAGTGCGCGGTCGCCACGGGCAGCGAGGCCACCCCCTGCTCCCGGCCCGTCCAGTACACGGGGATCCGGTGGCGGTCGTTGATGAATTCGAGGTGGTCGCCCTCCTTGGCCGCGGATCCCGGCCTGTCCCAAAGGATGCCCGCCGCGATCACCAGGGTGGGAGGTGGGACGTTTGCGGAGGGGACCGGCGTGACCAGGAGGACGAGGTCCGGGCCCTCGTGGGCGGTCTGGACGAGCAGGTCATGGCCCTGCCACGACACCTGGAACTCCGTGTAGCTGCCGTCCCACGTGTGCGGCCCGGGCTTCACCCGCTCGTCCGTCTTTCCCTGGCGGCCGAGCTGCGTGTTCGCGAGGAAGGCGTCCGCGTTCAGGGCCCCGGTGTGTCCGAGCTCCACCCTGAGCGTGAAACCGTCCGGCAGCAGCGCCTGGGCCGCCACGCTGTAGACGTCCCAGGTGTTCCAGCCTTGGGAAAGGGCGCCCTGCGCCGCGGAATACTCCGGCGAACGCGGGCTTTGCCCGGCCAGGGCCAGGGGGAAGGCAAACGCGAGGATCCAGCGCAGCTCGGCCATGGGGTCGTCACGAAGCCCTATATTGGAACCGGATCGGTGGCACGAATTAAACCCGGTGGTTCGACCGGCCCCTAGAAGCTCCAGAGGGACGGCTGCGACCGGAGATAATCGTCGTCCAGCTTCATTTTCCTCATGAATGCGTGCCATCGCGGGTCCGTCCTGATGCCGCGCATGAACGGGTCGTTCATGAGCCACGTGAGCCCGGGATCCCGCTCGACAAACGCGCGCTCGAGCCACTCGAACGCCAGGTCCACCTCGCCGCGCAGGGCATGAATGTCCGCGATCTGGTAGGCGCCGGTTTCAGCAAACTTGGCCTTGGCCGCATTGAGGGCCGCCTCCGACTCGGCCACCTTGCCGAGCGCGAAGTCGACGTGAGCCGAGCATACGAGCATGAAGAAGCCGTCGGGAACCGCGGCGACGGCCCGGTCGGCCTCGGCGACGCGCCCCTGGAATAGCCGGGAATACACCGTGAAGACGTGCCCATAGACCACGCCCGGGCTCGTCGTCACCATGCGCTGGCCGTGGCGCTCGAGATCCTCGAACAGGCCCGCCTGGAACAGGGCCTTTCCGAAGATGTAGCCGATCCTGCTGCTGATGGGGTCGAGCTCCAAGGCCTGCCGGCCGAGTTCCAGGGCCCGCTCCCTCCGGCCGACGATCTGGGCAAGGGTGGAAAGGTCGCCCAGCGTGTGGGCGTCGCCCGGCGAGAGCACCAGCGCCCTTGCAAGCGAGGTAGCCGCTGCCGTCCAGTCGAAATCGCCCAGGTAATGGATAACGCCCAGGGCGCCGTGTCCCGCTGCGAGGTTTGGATCGAGCTCGATGGCGCGGGTGGCCGCCTGGCGGGCCTTCTCGAAGTTCTTCGCCGCCCCGTCCGCGGTGAGCGAGGCGCGCACGATGTAGGGCGAAGCGAGCAGGGCCCAGGCCATCGCGGAGCCGTTGTCGATGGCGAGCGAAGCCTCGATCAAGCCGATGGCGGTCGCGTGGTCGTCGTAGGCCGTGTGAAGCCCGACGCGCGCCTTCATCAGCAGCTCGAACGCCTTGGGGTCAACGCTTGCGGCCCTGGTTGAGGGTGCGAGCTTGAGCGCCAGATTGCTGGCGATCAGCCCGGCGATCTCGTCCTGCACGGCGAAGATGTCCTTCAGGTCCCGCGTAAAGGTGTCCGACCACGCGTGGAACCCGTCGGCCGCCTTGATCAGCTGCGCGGTGATGCGCACGCGCTCGCCGACCTTGCGCACGCTCCCCTCCACCAGGTAGGCGACACCCAGCTGGCGTGCGATCTCGGCGATCGGGGTGTCCCGGCCCTTGAAGTGGAACGCGGAGGTGCGGGCGGACACCCTGAGGCCCGGGACCTTGGCAAGCGCGTTGATCAGCTCCTCGCTGATCCCGTCCGAGAAGTATTCATTCTCCTTGTCGTCGCTGCGGTTGGCGAACGCGAGCACGGCCACCGACTTGGGATCCGCGGCGGGCGCGGAGGCCGGCGGCCGTGTCGAGGGCGCCTCCTTGGGGGGCTCCTTATGGAGCAGACCTCGGACGGTCTCCACGAATAGGGCTGGAAGCGCGCCATTCTGGGGCATCCGCGTCCACTGAACGTCCCGGAACGCCTCCGGCACATGAGCCTCGGCGTCCTGCAGGGCGCCGATCGCGATCGGGAGCAGGAACGTCACGTGGTCGGCCATGTCGTGGGTCCGCTCGACGGCGAGCCTCCACTCCCTTCGGAAGTATCCCTCGTGCCGCGCCTGGGTGTTCGACGAGATGACAGGGACGAACAGGGCGCACTCCCTGATCTGCCTGCGGATTTTCTGGTCCCAGGCGTCGCCCCCGCGCAGGTCGCTCTGGTCGAACCAGACCTCGATGCCCGCCGCCGTCAGTGCGCCGGCGATGCGGCGGGCGTCCTCCGCATCCTGCGAGGCGTAGCTAAGAAAGACGGCGCCGGACATGCGCGCGCACCGTGCCAGTTGGCCGTCTCGGCATCGAGCCAAAAGCGAATCGTCGAGGGCCCTGATGGGCAACATAGGTGTTGAAAATCGATGGGCCCTTGCCGACTGTCTGGCGGCCGCAGGCAACGCTTTCCCCACCCCATGAAGTACCTCCTGTTTGTCCTCGCGCTGGCGCTTGCCCCCAACGTCCGCGCCGCCGGCGAGAAGATCGCCGTGATCCCCAAGGGATCCACCCACAATTTCTGGAAGTCCATCGAGGCCGGCGCCGACAAGGCCGGCGCAGAGTTGGGCGTGGAGGTTATCTGGAAGGCCCCGCTCCGCGAGGACGATCGCGGGCAGCAGATAGGCGTCGTCCAGGAGTTCATCGCCTCCGGCGTGAGCGCGATCGTGCTCGCTCCGCTCGACGAGAACGCGCTGAAGGGCCCGGTCCACAGCGCCGCCGAGCACGGGATCCCCGTCGTGATCATTGACTCGTCCGTGAAGGGCGAGGTCGGCAAGGACTTCGTGAGCTTCGTGGCCACCGACAACCACCACGGCGGCGAGCTCGGGGGCGAGGAGCTGGCCCGGGATCTCGGCGGCAAGGGCAAGGTGGTGCTGTTGCGCTACGCGGAGGGCTCCGCCAGCACGCTGGCCCGCGAGTCGGGCTTCACGGAGGCCCTTGCGAAATATCCCGGGATCTCGCTCCTGGTCGCCAACCGCTACGGCGGTGCCACGGCCTCCACCGCCCAGGACGCCGCGATGAACCTCCTGGACAAGATCCGGGAGGCCGACGCCATCTTCTGCCCGAACGAGTCCACGACGATGGGCATGCTGCTTGCGCTGCGCCAGACGGGCCTTGCCGGCCACAAGACCTTCGTCGGGTTCGACGCCTCCCCGGCGCTCCTCTCGGCGCTCGAGAAGGGCGAGATCAACGGCCTCGTCGCCCAAAATCCCACCAAGATGGGCTACCTGGGCGTCGTGACGGCCGTGAGGGCGCTTCGGGGAGAGAAGGTCGAGCCGCGAATCGACACCGGGTGCGTGGTCGTCAACCGCGAGAATTTGGACACCGCCGACGTGAAGGCGGTCCTCGGCCGTTAGGTTCCCGTGCCAGAGATCGCCCCACGGCTCCGGGTCAGCGGCATCCGCAAGAGCTTCGGGGCCACGGCGGCCCTGGCCGGCGTCGAGTTCTCGGTGGCACCTGGGGAGGTGCACGCGCTCGTGGGCGAGAACGGTGCGGGCAAGAGCACGCTGATGAAGATCCTCTCCGGGGCCCTGTCGCCGGACGCCGGATCCATGGAGCTGGACGGAAGGCCCTACGCGCCGCAGGACCCGCTGGAGGCCCGCCAGGCTGGCGTGGTCATGGTGCACCAGGAACTCGCGATCGCGCCCCACCTGACCGTCGCCCAGAATATCGTCCTGGGCGCCGAGCCGACCCGCTCGGGGCTTCTGAGGCACGCCGCCGCCCGGCGCGCCGCGGGGGAGGCCCTGGCCCAGCTCGACAGGCCCGACATCCCGCTCGACGAGCCGGCCGGCTCGCTCAGCATCGCCGAGCAGCAGCTGGTGGAGATCGCCCGAGCCCTGGCGCTCGGCTGCCGGGTGCTCGTCCTCGACGAGCCGACCAGCAGCCTCACCCAGGCCGACGCGCGCAACCTGTTTGCCCTGGTGCGCAGGCTCCGCGACCAAGGGCAGTCGGTGATCTACATCTCCCACTTTCTGGAGGAGGTCCAGGCCCTGTCGGACCGGTACACGGTGCTGCGGGACGGCGCCAGCGTCGCCTTTGGCGGCACCGCGGGCACGAACCCGGGCGAGCTGGCGCGCCTCATGGTGGGCCGCCAGGTGGACGAGCTCTATGCGCGCACGCCGCGCGCGCAGGGAGAGGTGCTGCTCTCGGTAAACGCGCTCGCGGGCGCCAAGGGCCCGGTCTCGGCGTCGCTCGAGCTGCGGAGGGGGGAGGTTCTGGGGATAGCGGGCCTGGTGGGGGCGGGCCGGAGCGAACTGCTTCGCGCCATCTTCGGGCTCGATCCCGTGCGCTCGGGATCCGTCAGCGTCCACGCCAGCGCGGCACCCGGCTCGCCCGGCCTGCGCTGGAGACAGGGTTCGGGCTTCCTGAGCGAGGACCGGAAGCGGGAGGGGCTTGCGCTGGGGCTCAGCCTGGAAAGCAACCTGACCCTCCCCGGCCTGCGGCCGTGGGTCCGTCCGGCGGCCCTCGAGGCCGAGACCGCCGACTGGATCCGGCGCCTGGGCGTGCGCGCCTCCGGGCCTCTCCAGGCCGTGGGGCTGCTCTCGGGGGGAAACCAGCAGAAGATCGCGTTTGGCCGACTGCTGCGGAACGGCGCGGACGTGCTGCTGCTCGACGAGCCGACCCGAGGTGTCGACATCGGCGCCAAGCAGAACATCTACCGGCTGATCGACGAGCTCGCCTGCGCCGGGAAGGCGGTCCTCATGGTGAGCAGCTACCTGCCCGAGCTCATGGGGACCTGCGACCGGATCGCCGTCATGTGCCGCGGCGTGCTGGGTCCCGCACTGCCGGTCTCGGAGTGGTCCGAGCACCGCATCATGCTCGCCGCCGCCGGCGCGGCGGCCTGACATGAGCGCGCCCACCAAGTCCCTAGGGTCGCGCCGCCTGCTGACCTCGTTCGGGCCGCTGCTCGGGCTCCTCCTCGTGTGCCTGCTCTTCGCGGCCCTTCGGCCGGCCACCTTCATCTCCAGGGACAACTTCGCGATCATCCTCCAGCAGACGGCGGTGATCGGGATCTCCGCGCTCGGGATGACGCTGGTCATCATCGCGGGGGGCATCGACCTGTCCGTGGGCTCCATCATCGGGCTCACCACCGTCGTGATCGCGCTCCTCCTGCAGCAGCATCGGCCCGCCTGGCAGGCGCTGCTCGGGGGCGTCGCCGCGGCGTCGCTCTGCGGCGCGTTCTCGGGCCTCCTGATCACGCGCCTGCGCCTGCTGCCCTTCGTCGTGACGCTCGGCATGATGGGGACGCTCCGGGGGGTCGCGAAGGGCCTGGCCGGCGAGCAGCCGATCTATCCCGACGACACCTGGATCAACGGGCTGATGAGCCTCGGAAAGACGGGCCTTCCAGGAGGGGTGTGGCTCATGCTCGGCCTCTCCGCCGCCGTGGCGCTCCTGCTCAGGCACACCCGGTTCGGCCGCCACGTGTTTGCCGTCGGCTCGAACGAGCTGACGGCCCGGCTCTGCGGGGTGCCCGTCGAGCGCGTGAAACTGCTCGTCTACGTGCTCGGCGCCGGCTTCGCGGGGATCGGGGGCGTGCTCCAGTTCTCCTACCTGACCTGCGGGGATCCCACGACGGGGGTGGGCCTGGAGCTCAATATCATCGCCGCGGTGGTCATCGGGGGCGCCAGCCTGAGCGGTGGCCAGGGCACGGTGGCGGGCACCCTGGTGGGGGCCCTGATCATGACGGTGGTGGCCAACGGCTGCACGAAGCTCGGGCTCGCGAACTGGGTCCAGGAGATCGTGACCGGGGGCATCATCATCCTCGCCGTCTTCCTTGATTTCCTGCGGAGGCGCGGGGCCGAGCGCGATTGAGGCTGGAACGACCCTCCGCTGTCCGGGCTCGCCCAACGAATGCGTGCCGGTATTGTGGGGAAACTTCATTCCCTCGAGGGGGTCGTATGTGCAAAGCCCGGAATATGAGACACCTGTTGATGCGCTGGGGACGGCGGCTGGTCGCTCCGTGGGCTGCGTTCGCGCTCCTCGGCGCGGCGCCCTCGCCGGACCGTGTCGCTTTCCCGAGGAGCATCCACTCCGTGTCCTCCGTCGGCGCGCTCTCGAGCCGGGAGCCTTTCGTGACGCGCACGAGCCTGCTTGCCGAGGAAAACGCCGCGACCATGTCGTTCGAGGTGGCCCTGCGCATGCGCAACTTCGACGAGCTGCAGGCACGCGTGGCCCGCGGCGAGCAGATAGGCCGGGCTGAGATGCAGGCCGCGTATTATCCGCTGGCCGCCGACCACGACCGGGTCGTCGCATGGATCCGGGCCCAGGGGCTCGAGGTCACCCGCACCGACGACAACCACCTGGCCGTGTTCGGGCGCGGGACGGTGGAGGCCGTGGCCCGGGCCTTTGACGTTCGATTCGCCCGGGTGACCGGGGCCAATGGCGGTGAGTTCACGTCTGCCGTCACGGCCCCGAGCCTGCCGCCCGACATGGCGGTCTCCGTGCTCGGCATCCACGGCCTGCAGCCGCACATCCGCCCCAGGCCCCTCTCGACCCCACGGGCCCTTCCGAACCTTCCGGCGACCGGCTCGAGCACCAACGGCTACCTGCCGAGCCAGGTCGCCACCGCCTACAATGCGTCGGGCGTGAGCCAGACCGGTGCGGGCCAGACCATCGCGATCTACGCGCTCGCGTACCCCAAGACGACGGACCTGACGGCATTCTGGGGCGCCGCCGCTGTTTCCCAGACCGCATCGAACGTGACCCAGGTGGACATCGCGGGCGGCCCGGCGAGCTCGCCCACTGCGGGTTTCGTCCAGGAGGCATCGCTCGACGTCGAATGGGCCGGGGCCCTCGCCCCCGGCGCCACCCTCCGGGTCTATGGGGCGAACGAGAACGACCCCGCCAACAACGACGAGATCCTGCAGCAGGTCTACGCCGACCTGACGACGTACACGGGCATGCATGTCCTCAACATCTGCATTGGCGGCAACGAGCTGGACGTGCCTGCGGACTATCTCCTGATCGAGGCCCAGTACATGGCGAACCTCGCGGTGTCGGGCGTGACCGTCCTGTCGGCCTCGGGCGACACGGGGGCCTACGCGAACGGCATCGTCCAGACGAGCTACCCGACCTCGGATCCCGACGTGACCGGCGTGGGAGGAACGACCCTCATGCTGACGGCCTCGGGGGCCGTGACGAGCGAGCAGGCCTGGAACCTCGGGGGCGGCGGGGTGAGCAAGATCTTCGCCAAGCCGTCGTGGCAGACCGGGGGCAGCCTGCTGGCCGGTCAGTCCATGCGCTGCGTGCCGGACATCGCTGCGATCGCCAACCCGAACGACGGGGCGCTCTACTACTACAACGGGACGCCGAGCATGATCGGAGGAACAAGCCTCGCGACACCCGTCTGGGCCGCCTTCTGCGCGCTCATCGACCAGGAGCTGGCCACTGCCGGAAAACAGCCGCTCGGCCTCCTGAACCCGAAGCTCTATCCCCTTGCCGGCAGCGCCGCCCTCCGTGACATCACGTCGGGCAGCAACGGCTACTACTCCGCCACGACCGGGTACGACCTGTGCACCGGGCTCGGGGTGCCGAACGTCGCCTCCCTCCTTGCGGAGCCGTTCACTTCGGCGGCGAGCCTCTATGTGCCCGGGGCCGTGGGCGACGAGTTCGCCACGGTGGGGCAGCCCGCGACCTTCTTCGCGGTGGCCTACGGCACAGCGCCGATCACCTACCAATGGCAGCGGATGCCCGCGGGTTCGTCGGCCTGGACCAACCTGTCCGACGGCGGCGCCTACAGCGGGTCTGCGACATCGACCCTGGTGGTGGGCTCAGCGACCTTGGCGATGAGCGGGGATCAGTTCCAGTGTGTCGCAAGCAACGCGTCCGGCTCCGCCACAAGCGCGCCCTCCTCGCTCACGGTTGATGCCTCGGGGGTGACCACCTTCGCAGGCTGGCCCGGTGACGCCGGAGCCAAGGACGGCCTGGGCTGGATGGCCCGGCTCTCGGAACCGGGCAGCGTTCGCGCCGACGCAGGCGGCAACGTCTACGTCTCCGACTCCTACAACAACACGATCCGCAAGGTCACGCCCGCGGGGCAGGTGACCACCGTGGCCGGCCTGGCCGGCCAATCGGGGAGCGCCGACGGTCCGCTTGGAACGAACCGGATCAACGGGCCCGGAGGCGCGGCCATCGATGCCGCCGGCAACCTTTACATCGCCGACGATGGCAATCGCCTGATACGCAAGGTGGCTGCCAACGGCACCATGACGACGCTCGCGGGCTCGGGCACGCAGGCCACCACCAACGGCACCGGCACCGCGGCCAGCTTCTACGACCCTCAGAACCTCGCGCTCGACAGCGCCGGCAACCTCTACGTGGCCGATGGCATGGGAAACACGATCCGCATGGTGACCCCGGCCGGGGTCGTGACGACCTTTGCGGGCTCGGGCACCGCGGGTTCCGCCGACGGCCTCGGCACGGCGGCCGACTTCAACGATCCCACCGGGATCGCCGTCGACGCCTCGGGCAACGTGTACGTGGCGGACCACGGCAACAACACCGTGCGCGTCATCACGCCCTCGGGCAGCGTCTCGACGCTGGCGGGACGGCCGGGAGCCTCGGGGTTCTTGGACGGCGTCGGTGGCGAGTTCAACGGGCCCTCGGGCGTCGGAGTCGACGCGTCGGGGAATGTCTACGTCGCCGACGGTTCGAACAACGCGATCCGCGTGGTGAGCCCGGGAGGCTTCGTGGCCACCGTCGCGGGTAGCCCGAGCGACGCGAACAACGTCGACGGGCCTCTCGCGTCGGCACGCTTCTACTCGCCGGGTGACGTGACCGTGGATGCCTCGGGGATCGTGTATGTTGCCGACAGCCTGGACGCCACGGTCCGGCGGATCATCACCGCGCCGGTGATCGCCCAGGGCCCGCCGAGCCAGACGGTGAACCCGGGCTCCACGGTCCAGCTCTCCGTGGTCGCCTTCGGCACCGGCACGCTTTCCTACCAGTGGCTGTCCAACGGCTCGCCGATCGCCGGGGCCACCTCCGCGACGTACACGCTCGCCAACGCCCAGCAGGCCCAGGCGGGGACCTATGCGGTGACGGTCACCAATTCCGTCGGCAGCGCGACGAGCACCAATGCCACGCTGGCGATCACGGCCCCGGTGGGATCGCCCACCATCACGGTGCAGCCGCAGGCCGCCGTGCTCCAGAACGGCTCGGCCACGCTCTCCGTTACCGCCACGGGCTCCGGCCTTGCCTACCAGTGGTACCTGAACGGATCCGCGATCGCCGGGGCCACGTCTCCGACGTACACGGCCACGTCTGCGGGTGACTACTCGGTCAACGTGAGCAATTCGGTCGCCTCGGTGACGAGCGCCTCGGTGCTGGTCGGCTCGGGAAGCCGGCTGATCAACGTATCCAGCCGGGAACTCGTGGGCACCGGTGGATCGATCGCCATCGCCGGATTTGTGGTGGAGGGCTCGGCCGGCCTCACCAAGCAGGTGCTGATCCGCGGCATCGGCCCCGGACTCTCGCAGTTCGGCGTGGGCGGAGTGCTGGCGCAGCCGACCATCGCCCTGATCAACGCGACGAGCTCGGTGGTGGCCTCGAACACGGGCTGGAGCACCGGCTCCCAAGCGTCGCAGATCGCCACCGTGGCCTCGCAGGTCGGGGCCTTCGCCCTCGCGCAGGGAAGCGCCGACAGCGCGCTCCTGGCGACCGTGGCGCCCGGCGCCTACACGGTGCAGCTCTCCGGGGTCGGCTCGTCGACCGGCATCGGCCTCGTCGAGGTCTACGAGGTGAACACCTCGGACCCGACCCTGCTCGCCAACATCTCCACGCGGGCCCAGGTGGGCACCGGCGGCAACATCCTGATCGGCGGGTTCGTGGTCGGGGGAAGCCAGTCGGCCACCGTGCTGATCCGCGGGGTGGGTCCCACGCTGGGCACGGCCTTCGGGGTATCCGGGTCCCTGCAGCAGCCGACCCTCCAGGTCTACAACAGCGCCAACGCCGTCATCTACTCCAACACGGGCTGGGGCACGGCGACGAACGCGGGCCAGATCGCCTCGGCCGCCACCCAGGTGGGCGCGTTCGCGCTGCCCTCGGGAAGCGCGGACTGCGCGCTGCTCGTCACGCTGCCCCCGGGTGCCTACTCGGCGCAGGTGACCGGCATGAACGGATCTACGGGCATCGCCTTGGTGGAGGTCTACCAGGTCCCGTGAACGAGCTCACCCTCCAGGACGTTCGCGACGCGCTCGCCCGCATCCAGCCCCACATCACCCGCACCCCGGTGCTGACCAGCGCTCGCCTCGACGAGCTCTCGGGCTGCCGCCTCTTCTTCAAGTGCGAGAACTTCCAGAAGACCGGAGCCTTCAAGGCGCGCGGGGCGACCAACGCGGTCCTCTCGCTCACCGCCGAGCAGGGGGCGCGCGGGGTGGCCACCCACTCCTCGGGGAACCATGCGGCGGCGCTGGCCCGGGCGGCGGCCCTGCGCGGCATTCCGGCGTACGTCGTCATGCCGCGCACGGCCAGTGCGTTCAAGGTGGCCGCCGTCGAGCGCTACGGGGGCGAGATCATCTTCTGTGAGCCCACCCACGCGGCGCGCGAGGCGGCCGCGAGCCTGATCGTGCGCGAGACCGGCGCCTGCCTCGTCCACCCCTTCAACGACCCGAGGGTGATAGCCGGGCAGGCGACCGCAGCCCTCGAGCTCCTGGGCGAGGCGCCCGACCTCGACGTCGTGTTCTCCCCGGTGGGAGGGGGCGGCCTCCTCGCGGGCACGGCCCTCGTGGTATCGGCCTTGAGACCCGGCGCTCGGGTGTTCGGGGGGGAGCCGGAGGGGGCGGCGGACACGGCCCGCTCGCTCGAGGCGGGTACTCGCACCCCCGTCGACAGGCCCGCAAGCGTCGCGGACGGGCTCCTTGCGTTTGTGGGCGACCTGACGTTCCCCATCATCCGGGAAAAGGTCTCGGGAGTTGTAACCGTGGCGGAAGCGGAGATCCTCAGGGCGATGATGCTCCTGATCGAGGTGATGAAGATCGCGATCGAGCCCTCCGGCGCGGTGGGCTACGCGGCGCTCTCGAAGCGCAGCTCCGATTTCAAGGGGCTGCGGGTCGGGGTGATCCTTTCGGGCGGCAACATGGACCTCGCCGGGATACCCTGGGCGTCGTCGCGGCCTGCGCCCTGAGGCCCTTCACCATGGAATTCGACGTGCTCATTGCAGGCGGTGGTTTCGCGGGGGCCTACTGCGCGCGCGCCCTCGGCGCCGCGCTCGGGCGGACGGAGGGGGTGCGGCGCGTGGCGCTGGTCGCTGAACGCAACGTGCTCGTGTTCCAGCCGATGCTGGCGGAGGTCGTGGGCTCGTCGCTGGCCCCGGTCGACGTGGTGAACCCGCTCCGGCAGTTCTGCAGGGGCGTGAACGTCCTCCAGGGGACCATCCAGAAGATCGACTGGGCCTCGAAGAGCCTGACGCTGGACGGCGGTCGCTTCACGCGGGACCACCGGGTAGGCTTCAAGCACCTCGTGCTGGCGCTCGGGAGCGTAACCGACCTCGGCTCGGTACCGGGCATGGCCGAATACGGCTGGCCAATGAAGAACGTCGCGGACGCCCTTCGGCTGCGTGCGGTCCTGATCAACCGGCTCGAGGAGGCAAACCTGGTCGAGGACGAGGCGACACGCCAGCGGCTACTCACGTTCGTGGTCGTGGGCGGCGGGTACACGGGGGTCGAGACCGCCGGCCAGATGCACGACTTCATCCAGCAGGCCCGCGGCTTCTACGCCAACCTGAAGACGGCCACCCCGAAGGTCGTGCTGGTCCACAGCCGCGAGGAGCTCTTGGGCGAGATAGGGCCGTACCTCGGGGCGTATGCCCGAAAGACCCTACAGAGGCGCGGGGTTGAGGTTCGACTCAATTCCAGGGTCTCGGCGGCGACGGCCCGGCGCGTCCTGCTCGGCGACGGCACGGCGATCGAGGCGAACACGATCGTGAGC
>CAIXHE010000036.1 GCA_903919205.1 uncultured Opitutaceae bacterium
ATCCTAACCTTCGCCCAATGGTCTCAACACCCGTCTTTTTCGAATACGAGGAGGTGTTGCGTCGTCCCAAGCAATTTCCGCATCTTACCTCACAAGATATCGAGGACTTTCTCGATTTTATCGCGTCGGCCTGCGATCCCGTACGCATCAATTTTCTCTGGCGGCCCCACCTTCCTGATCCAGACGATGATTTGATTCTGGAATTGGCGGTCTCAGGCCGTGCGGATGCAATCGTCACCTTCAATCAGAGTGATTTTACTGGAAGCGACCTATTTGGAATCCGTGTAATTAGCCCAAGAGAATTGATTAAGGAGACATCCCTATGAGCACCCTCAGCCTCAGGCTTCCCAACTCCATTCATCGGCATGCTAAACGCCTCGCTGAAACCGAAGGAATTTCCATCAATCAATTGATTAGCACAGCGATCGCAGAGAAACTATCCGCAATCGATACTGAACGCTACCTCTCTGAGCGCGCCGCCCATGCGAGTGCTGCAAAATTTCGCCGAGTCCTTTCAAAGGTACCAAAGGTTGATCCTGAACCTGGCGACGAACTCTAAGGTGCTAGCTGGTGCGAGTGCCGGGAGTCGAACCCGGATCAATGGCTTCGGAGGCCACTACACTATCCATTGTGCTACACTCGCTCTAAGACAAGGGAACCATCAAACCGCTCGCCCGAAGCAGCGTCAAGCCGTCGCAAGAAAGCGCTCGAGGCGGCGGCTTACTCGCTCCCGCCCCAGTACCCTCAACAGTCCGTAGAAGCTTGGGCCCACCGAGCCGCCTGACAAGGCGAGGCGAGAGGGGTGGATGTAGTCCCCGGTCGCGACCGCGTGCGTCGCCGCGAGCGCCTGCACCAGCGCCTCGAGGGTCGCGTCCGAGGAGAAGTCCGCTTCGGGCAGCGCCGCAAGCAGCTCGCCCACGCGGGCCTTCGGGTCGCCCTTGGAGAAAATCTTCTCCCTCGCCTTGGCGTCATAGCTGAAGTCCTCGGTGAAGAAATACCCGATGAAGCCGGGAAGGTCCTCGAAGGCGCGAAGCTTGGGCTGGCAGAGCAGGATCACCTCGCGCAGGTAGGCGTCCTCGGGGCGGGCCGCAGCGAAGAGCCCCTGGGAGTAGAGATAGTCCCGGGCAAAGCTGAAGCAGCGGTCGGGCTCCAGCGCGTGGAGGTAGACCATGTTCATGTGCGAGAGCTTCTTCTCATCGAAGCGCGCGTTGCTCTGGTTCACGCCGGGCAGGTCGAAGAGCTTCACGATCTCGGCGATCGGGAGCTTCTCGCGGTCGTCCTTGGGGGACCACCCGAGCAGGCAGAGGAAGTTGACGAGGGCCTCGGGCAGGAACCCGCGCTTCTGGTATTCCTCGATCAGCGCGCCCTGGTCGCGCTTGGACATCTTGCCCGGGCCGTTCTGCTTCAGGATGAGCGGGATGTGGGCGTAGACCGGCAGCGGTGCCCCGAAGGCCTTGAAGAGCTCCGTGTGCTTGCTCGTGTTCGAGAGGTGGTCCTCGCCCCGGATCACGTGGGTCACCTGCATCGCGATGTCGTCCACGACGTTCACGAAGTGGAACACGGGGTTTCCGTCGGAGCGCACGATGACGAAGTCCTTCTCCTCGGTGCGCTCGACCCTGCCGCGGATCGCGTCCTCGATCACCTGCGGCTGGCCGGAGATCCTGAAGAGGGTGGCTCCGTCCTTCTCATAGGTTCGGCCCGAGGCCTTCAGGCGCTCGAGGTAATCCTTGTAGATGTGCCCCCGCTCGCTCTGGCGGTACGGTCCGAACACCCCGCCGGCCTGCGGGCCCTCGTCCCAGTCGAGCCCGAGCCAGCGCAGGCTGTTGTAGATCAGGTTCAGGAACTCCTCGCTGTTGCGGGACTGGTCCGTATCCTCGACTCGCAGGATGAAGACGCCCCCGGTGTGGCGCGCGTACAGCCAGTTGAACAGGGCCGTGCGGGCGCTGCCGATGTGGAAGAAACCCGTGGGGCTGGGGGCGAAACGGACGCGAACTTGGGACATGGAGGGTCTCGGCGATTGCGGCTTGTGATTCGGGTGAGGGACCAGCAAGAACCATCGTGTGACCGCTGTCAAAGCCACTCCCATCAACCCCCTGGAGCTCGCCTCGCGCTTCGGGAGCGCGGCGACCGCTGCCGGGTTCCGCTCGGAGACCTTCGGGGAGGCGGCCGGCTGCCCGCTCCTCGCGCTCACCAAGCGGACCCCGGGGCCGCGGCCGCGGGTCTACCTCTCGGCGGGCATCCACGGCGACGAGCCCGCGGCCCCGCTGGCGCTCCTCTCTCTGCTCGAGTCGGGTGAGTTTGACGACCGTGCCGTGTGGTTCCTCTGCCCGCTGCTCAACCCGGAAGGATTCCTGCGCGGCACCCGCGAGAACGCCGCGGGCATCGATCTGAACCGCGATTACCGGCACCTGGTCTCGCCCGAGATCTCAGCCCACGTCGCGTGGCTGCGGCGCCAGCCGAACTTCGACCTTGCGATCTGCGTGCACGAGGACTGGGAGTCGGGAGGGTTCTACCTCTACGAGCTCAATCCCGACAACCGGCCGAGCCTGGCGAAGGCGATGATCGACGCCGCCTCGCGGGTGTGCCCGATCGAGACGAGCCCCCTGATCGACGGCCGCGAGGCCAAGGCAGGCATCATCCGCCCCGTCCTCAATCCCGCCGAGCGCGAGCTCTGGCCCGAGGCCCTCTATCTGCAGGTGCACCACACCCGGCTCTCGTACACGCTCGAGACGCCTTCGAGCCGGCTTCTCGAGACCCGGGTGGCGGCGCTGCGGGCCGCGATCCTGCGCGCCCTGGCGCAGATGCCAAGGGCCCGCGGTTAGGGCGGGACCGGCAGGCCGTGCCGGGCGCAGAAAGCCGCCATGTCCGCGGGCAGCGGGGCCTCGAAAATGTGGCCGAGTCCCGCGGGGGTCAGGTCGATGCGGCTGCAGTGCAGCGCCTGCCTCGGCAGCCGGAGCCGGGCCTCCAGTTCGGGCGTCCATCCCCGGTCGATGAAGTCGAGGTAGAGCTGGGGGTCCGGGCCGTAGATCTTGTCGCCCACGATCGCGTGCCCGAGCCACTGGGCATGGGCGCGTATCTGGTGCTTGCGGCCGGTCTCGGTCACGACGCGCGCGAGGGTGAAGCCCCCCGCTCTGCCCAGCGGCTCGAAATGGCTCCTGGACGGCTGGCCGTCCGCGCACACGGCGGACTTCATGAAGACGACGCTCGCGGTGTCCTGCCCCAGGGGCTGGTCCACCGCGACGGCCCCGGGGAGGTCCCCGGTGAGGATGGCCAGGTAAGCCTTCCCCACGCGACGCTCCTGCATGGCCTTCTGCAGGCGGCTCGCCATGCGGGCGTCCTTGGCGAGGACGACGACGCCGCTCGTCTCGCGGTCGAGCCGGAAGACCAGGTGCACCGTCGGCAGTCCCGTGTGCTCGCGCACCGCCCCGACGAGGCTCGACCACGGGCCGTGCTTGGAGGGGTGGCAGACCACGTCGCCGGGCTTGTTGACGACGATCAGGCGCTCGTCCTCGTGCAGGATCCAGCCCGTGAGCTCCGCCTGCACGATCATCCTCGAAGGCCCCTGCGCCAGCCGCCGGGGCCATGCCGAGGCCCGCGGGCCCTCGTAGCCGGTCATGGCTTCACCTGCTGGAGCCGGTAGCGATCGAGGACGGCGGCCGTCACCCGCGCGACCAGGGGCTTGGGCATCTTTGAGGAGAGCGCGGCGAGGAGCTTGTTCTTCCAGCCGCTGACGACGAGCGACTTGCCGGCCGCGAGGGCCCGGAGGGCCGCCCACACCACCTCCTCGCTCGTCTGGCCCAGGAAGTCGGGAACCGAGCCCTCCTTCAGGCCCGCGCGCAGGAAGAACTGCGTCGAGGTCGGGCCGGGGCATAGGGCGAGCGCAGTGACGCCGCTGCCGCGCAGCTCCTCGTGAAGGGCGAGGCTCCAGTGAAGCACGAAGGCCTTGCTGGCGCCGTAGGCCGCCATGAAGGGCGTGGGCTGGAACGCCGCCGTGGAGGCCACCGTGACGACGGCCCCTCCCCGCGCCTTCAGGGTCGGCAGCAAGTCGCCGGTCAGGTGCACCACCGCGCGGATGTTCACGTCGATCATCTGAAGCTGCTCCCCCGTCGAGGGCTCGGGGAATCGGCCGTAAGAGCCGAAGCCGCTGTTGTTTATGAGCAGCACCCGGCCGGAAGGTACCTGATTCGTAAGGAAATCCTGAATCTGGACCAGGGCGGCGCGCACCTGCGAGGCGTCCGACAAATCGCAGGGCACATGGCGCAGCTTAAGCTGCACGCTGTTTATGACGGGGGCGCTCCGAGATAAGTTGCAAAACGAGATTCCCGGGCAGAGCGTTCCCAGCAGTTCAATGAATGATTTTCCTATTCCGGAAGATCCGCCGGTCACGACCACCGCAGTGAAGTTCCCCAAGACGGTGTCGATAGACGGCATAGGACGTGTGATTTTTTCTACGCGGGCACCCCAGGGCCGCGCCGCGTGGCAACAAACAAAAACAAACGCATCGCCATGAACAGACAAAATCGTTCGGACATCATCGTCTCAGGCATCCACCTCGAACTCACCCCGTCCATGAAAGTGTTCGTCCAGGAGAAGGCCGAGCGATTGTTCCGACACGAGGAGAGCATCGTGCGCATGCGCGTCGAGCTCGAGTGCGACCCGAACGAGAAGTTCGCCGCGCGCTTCAAGGCCAAGGGGCACATCAGCATCCGGGACGCCGCACTCAACGCCGCGGTCGAGTCCGACGAGTGCCACAAGGCCGTCTCCCTGCTCGTGGACAAGCTCGACCGCATGCTCGGCAAGCGGGCGCGCATGATCCGCGTGAAGCGCCACCACCCGCACGCGGTCGACGTGGGGGCGCCTCTGCCCAAGGCCATCTAGCGCTACCAGCGCACCTCGTCCGCCAGCCCGAGCTTGGCCACCAACTCGGGCGGCGGCCCCTCGAATCGCGCCAGGGGCACGTTCCCGACGTAGCCCAGGTCTTTCATGCCGACGGGAGTCGAGTAATAGCCGGTGCACACCAGATTGCGGAAGAGCCTGAAGAACTTGGAGATGGCCTCGTGGGCGGACCCCTCCGGGGCGTCCTTGGACATCTCCTCGCACAGGCCCAGCCGCTGCGCATCCCCCAGGTCGGCGAAGACGGCGCCGTGGCGCCGGACGCTTTCCGCCTCGAGCCAGGCGAGGCCCGCGGTGATCACCCTGCCGTCCTCGACGTTGTCGGGGTACGGAGCGCTCGCCCACTCGTCGATGAAGTCAGTGACCCCGACCGAGGACGCGCTCGGGGCTCCGCCTTCGGCGGGCAGGATCACGTCGCTAAGCGCGGCGACCTCGCGGCGCTGGGCGCCCGAGAGGACGAGGGGCCATATGTCGCCCGGGCTGTAGGGCTTGGTCGTCGCGGGGTCGGTACCGTAGCCGTGCGCGGGGGCGGTTCCGGGCGCGCCCAGGAGCGAGCGCGGCCCCAGCAGCGCGGCGCCCGCGCCGGCCGCCATCATCCACTTGATCGCGGCGCGCCGGTCGATCCTCACGGGCTCGGGGGTGTTCATGGGAGGGGTGTCGGGGTTCACAGGTTGCCCTTTCGCATCTCAGAGAGGATGTGGTCGCTGGCGCGCCACGCCAGGGCCATGATGGTGAGCGTGGGATTCTTGTCCGCGTTGGACGCGAATACGCCCCCGTCGGCGACGAAGACGTTGGGGGCGTCCCAGGTCCGGGAGTGGGCGTCCGTGACCGACTTCGCGCGGTCCGCTCCCATGATCGTGCCGCCCACCTCGTGGATGATCGAGCCGCCAGGCTCGATCACCTTGCTCCCGTCGGAGCCGGGCCGCCTCGGGCTCGTGCAGCCCATCTCGGCGATCCAGTCCGCGAACGTCTTCTGCATGTGGGCGACCTGCCGCAGCTCGTGGTCGGACCACTTCCAGTGGAAGCGCAGCACCGGGATTCCCCACTTGTCGACGACCTTGGGGTCGATCTCGCAGTAGGAGTCCTCGTTGGGGATCATCTCACCGCGCCCCGTGAAGTAGACGAACGAGCCGTAGTAGCGGCGGGCCTCCTCGCGCAGGCGCCGCCCGTAGCTGGTGGAGCCCCGGCTGTCGTCCCCGTAGCTGCCGTAACCGGGCATACCGCGGCCCGTCCCGAACTCGACATGGTAGCCTCGCGCGAAGCCGAGCTTGCCCGCGAGCTGCTCCTTGTAGAGCCACCAGGGGGTGTAGACGTGGAGGCCGCCCGCCCCGTCCTCGTTGTGCGGCGGGTAGCCCTCGAGGAGCGGGATCTGCCCGCCCCAGCTCGCCCCGACCGTGTCCATGATGTACTTGCCGACGAGTCCGCTGGAGTTGCCGAGGCCGTGGGGGTGGGCGCCGGACTTGGAGTTGAGAAGCAGGCGCACGGTCTCGCAGGCGCTCGCCGCGAGCACGACGACCCGCGCCCTCGCGCGGTGCTCGGTCCCGGTCGTGCGGTCGATGTAGGCAACGCCGGTGGCCTTGCCCGAGGCGTCGACTGTGATCTCGCGCGCCATGGCGTCGGTCACGATGTCCAGGTTTCCGGTCGCCATCGCGGGGGGCAGGTGGACCGTCGTGGACTGGTAGTTGGCGCGGATCGCGCACCCGCGGCCGCAGTCCGTGGCCCAGAAGCAGGCCGCCCGGCTCTGCATGTCCTCGGTGAGGATCCGCTGGGCCTTGGCGTTGCCCGGGTGCAGCTTCGCCGGGAGTCCGCGGTGGTCCAGGGCCTTCGACAGGAGTGCCCGGTGGGCGGGGATCACCGGTATGCCCAGCTTGCGGCCCCTCTGGCGCGCCAGGAGCTCGCCGATCCTCGCCTTGGGCGGCGGCAACAGGACGCCCTCGGGGGAATTGGGGGTGTTCTCGAGGCCCTCGTTCGTCCCGTAGACGCCGATCAGCATCTCGACCTTGTCGTAGTAGGGCGCGACGTCCTCGTAGGAGATCGGCCAGTCGAATCCCAGGCCGTCGCGCGAGCGCGGCTTGAAGTCGTACGGCCCGTTGCGCAGGGAGATGCGGCCCCAGTGATTGGTGCGCCCCCCGAGCATGCGGGCCCTCCACCACTTGAAGTCGCGCCCGCGCTCGCTCGAGGCGTTCGTGTAGGGCTCACCCGGGACGGCCCAGCCCCCGTCGATCGTGGCGTCGTAGTACCCGAAGGGCTTGTCGGGCGTGCCCGCCGAGCGGAGCGGCGCCTGGTCGTTCGTCTTGAACATCGGCGTCTCCGAGCGGGGGTCGTAGTTGCGGCCAGCCTCGAGCATGAGCACACGGGCCCCCTCCATCGTCAGCGTGTACGCCGACTGGCCGCCGGCGGCGCCCGAGCCGATCACAATCACGTCGTACGGGTCCTTAGCCGAGGCGGGGGTAATGTAGGCCATGGGGTGCTGGAAACCGTACGGGCGCCGCCCTCCAACTCAACTGCGTTTTCGGCGAATAGGCCGCCTCACCAGGCGACCTCGTCGGCGAGGCCGAGTCGGGCGATCAGGTCGGCGGGCGGACCCTCGAAACGCGCCAGCGGCACGTTCCCGACGTAGCCCAGGTCCTTCATCCCGGCGGGCGTCGTGAAGAAGCCGACCATGGTCAGGTTCCTCACCCTTCTGAAGAACTTGGACGGCAGCTCGAGCTCCGACTTCGGCGGCGCCTCGGGCGCCATCGCCTCGCAGAGCTCGAGCCGCTGGGCGTCGGTGGCCCTGGCGAAGGCAGACCCGTAGCGGCGCCTCGACTCGGCGTCGAGCCACGCTAGGCCGGCATTCACCAGGGTCCGGTCGGCACCGTGCCCCGCGTAGGGAGCGCTGATCCACTCGTCGATGAAGTCGGGCACGTGCAGGGCCGAGGCGCTCGGCGAGCGATCGTCGGCGGGAATGATCACGTCGCACAGGGCCGACACCGCGCGGCGCTCGGCCCGGGTCAGCGTGAGCGGCCAGAAGTCACCCGGAGCGTGGGTGCGGATGATGTCGGGGTCGGTGCCGTAGCCGTCGCGGGCGCTCGGCGCCGATCCGGGCACCCGGAGGTCGATCTGGCCCATGCCGCGCGCCAGGGCTACGCCCGCGCTGGCGGCTAGCATCCACCGGATTGCCGTGCGCCGGTCCAGGCGAAGCGGGTCCGCTGGGGGCGTGCCCTCGATGCGCTCAGAGGTTTCCACGGCTCATCTCCTCCAGGATGCGGTCGGCCGCCCGCCACGCGAGGGCCATGATGGTCAGGGTGGGGTTCTTGTCGGCGTTCGAGGCGAAGACGGCGCCGTCGGCCACGAAGACGTTGGGCACGTCCCAGGTCTGCGACCAGCGGTTGGTGACCGAGCTGCCGGGCGCGCTTCCCATGATGGTGCCCCCCACCTCGTGGATCACGTAGCCGCCCTGGGAGATGGCCTTCTTCCCTGAGGCGTCGGGCTGCTTCGCGTTGGTTCCTCCCATCGCCGTGATCCAGTCCGCGAACGTGCGCTGCATGTGCGCGGCCTGCCTCGTCTCGTGGTCGGACCACTTCCAGTTGAAGCGCAGGACCGGGATGCCCCACGTGTCCACCACCTTCGGGTCGATCTCGCAGTAGGAGTCCTCGTTGGGGATCATCTCGCCGCGACCCGAGAACCATATGTGCGAGCCGTAGTAGCGACGGGCCTCCTCCTTCATCTTGGCGCCGAACACCGTGCGGCCGCCGGCGTCCGAGACGTAGGGGGCGTTCGCGCCGGGCATCCCCTTTCCGGTCCCGAACTCCACGTGGTAGCCGCGCGCGAAGCCGAGCTTGCCGGCGAGCTGCTGCTTGTAGAGCCACCAGGGCGCGTACACGTGGAGGCCCCCCGCCCCGTCCTCGTTGTAGGAGGGAAGGTTCTCGAGGAGCGGGATCTGCCCGCCCCAGCCCGCCCCGACCGTGTCCATGATATACTTGCCCACCAGGCCGCTCGAGTTGGCGAGGCCGTTCGGGAAGTGGTTGGACTTGGAGTTGAGCAGCAGGCGCGCGGTCTCGCAGGCGCTCGCCGCCAGCACGATCACGCGTGCCGAGGCGTGGTGCTCCTGCTTGCGCACCTTGTCGATGTAGGTGACCCCGGTGGCCTTGCCCGAGGAGTCGACGGTGACCTCGCGGACCATCGCATCCACGAGGACGTCCAGGTTGCCGGTGGCCATGGCCGGGGGGATGTGCACGGTCGTGGACTGGTAGTTGGCGCGGATCGCGCAGCCCCGCCCGCACGAGGTCGCCCAGAAGCACGCCGCCCGGTTCCTCATGTCCCCGGCAAGGATGCGCTGGGCCTTCAGGTTGCCGGGATGCAGCTTGGCCGGGATGCGCTCGTGGTCCAGCGGGGCCGAGAGCACGGCCCGGTGGATCGGGATCACGGGGATGCCGAGCGAGCGGCCCCTCTGCTTCGCCAGGAGCTCGCCAATGCGGGCCTTCGGGGGGGGCAGGAGGCAGCCCTCGGGCGAGTCGGGCGTGTTCTCGAGGCCGTTGTTGTTGCCGTAGACGCCGATCAGCATCTCAACCTTGTCGTAGTAGGGGGCCACGTCCTCGTAGGAGATAGGCCAGTCGAAGCCCAGGCCGTCGCGGCTGCGGGGCTTGAAGTCGTAGGGGCCGTTTCGCAGCGAGTGGCGCGCCCAGTGGTTGGTGCGGCCGCCGAGCATCCTCGAGCGCCACCACTGGAACTGCCGCTCCGACTCGTCCGAGGCGTTCGTGTAGGGCTCCCCAGGCACGGACCAGCCGCCGCCCACCGTGGCGTCGTAGAACCCGAAGGGCTTGTCGGGCGTGCCGGCCCCCCGCAAGGGGGCCTGGTCGTTCGTCTGGA
The DNA here is from genome assembly GCA_903919205.1 of uncultured Opitutaceae bacterium. Classification (GTDB taxonomy): domain Bacteria; phylum Verrucomicrobiota; class Verrucomicrobiia; order Opitutales; family Opitutaceae; genus Palsa-1447. Next base: position 9,745 of record CAIXHE010000036.1, read on the forward strand.
ACATGGGCGTCTCGGCCTGGGGGTCGTAATTGCGGCCCGCCTCGAGCATGAGCACGCGCGCCCCCGCCATCGTGAGCGTGTAGGCCGCCTGGCCGCCGGCCGCGCCGGACCCGACGACGATGACATCATACTTGTCCAGTGCGGACGACGGGGTTACGAACGCCATGAGGGGAAGTACCTTGGAAGGGAAGCCGAGATGCCCCGGCTGTCCAATCCGAATTTGCGCCGCCGAGAGTTGCAAGGGGGGCCCGGGGGCCCCTCTTATGGGAATCCCGTGCAACGCCTCAGCCCCCTAGCCCTCCTGATCGTGGCCATCGTGCCCGCCTCGGCCCAGGTGCCGGTGCTCGAGCCCGTCACGGTGAGCGCTACGCGCGCGCCGGAGCCCGCGGCGGACGTGCCCTTCACGGTGGAAACCCTGGACGCCTCGGCGCTCTCCGGGGGCCCCTCGCCCACCCTGGACGACGCCCTGCGCTCGTCCGCGGACTTCAGCCTCTTCCGGCGCAACGACAGCCTGACGGCGAATCCCACCTCCCAGGGCGTCTCGCTGCGCGGGCTCGGACCCAGCGGCGCCAGCCGCTCGCTCGTGCTCCTGGACGGCGTCCCACTGAACGACCCGTTCGGGGGCTGGGTGCCGTGGAGCCTCGTCCCCGCTGCGTCCCTCTCGAGGGTCGAGATCGCACCCGGGGCCGGTGCGGCCGCCTGGGGCAATGAGGCCCTGGCCGGCGTGATCGAGCTTTTCACGGCGCAGCCCGCCGCGGGCTCCGGCGAGGCCGACCTCGCGGCCGGGGAGTTCGGTACGTGGAATGCCTACCTGGCGCAGGCGGTCGCGGCGGGACCGGGCACCCTTGAGCTCAGCGCCCACGCCTTTTCCACTGAGGGAACCGCCCTGGTCGCGCCCGCGGAGCGCGGACCGATCGACGTGGACGCGTGGAGCCGCGATTCGGGCTTCTCCGTCCGCTGGAGGGGCCCGATCGCACCGGGCCTGCAGGCCGTCCTGACGCTGCGCACCTTCGACGAGGCGCGGGGCAATGGCACGCCCTACCAGCGCAACCAGTCGCGCCTGTGGGCGGCCTCGGTGGTGCTATCCGGCGCAGCGGGCGCCCGCTTCTCGTGGACCGCGACGGCCTACGCCCAGGACCAGAACTTCGAGCAGACGTTCAGCTCGGTGAACGCCGCAAGAACGGCCGAGACGCCTGCGAGCGACCAGTTCGGGGTTCCGGCCATGGCCGAGGGCCTCGGCGCCACGGGCACCTGGGCGGATGCCTCCGGGGCCGCGACCGTCCTCGGTACGGACCTGAGGCAGGTGCGGGGCGAGACCCGGGAGGACTACAGCTACGCCGGCGGCGCATACCAGGATCAGCGCTTCGCAGGGGGCGAGGAATTGTTCGAGGGCCTGTTCCTCGAGCGAACCCAGCCGCTGGCGCCCGGCCTCTTTGCCGAGGCGGCCCTCAGGGCCGACCACTGGGGGCTCGACAACGGCCACCAGCGCGCATCGGTCCTCTCCACCGGGGCGATCCTTCTCGACGATGCCTACCCGAGGCGATCCGGCAACGAGCTGAGCCCGAGCGCCGGCCTCAAGTGGCGTGCGGCGCCCGGCCTGGAACTGCACGTCTCAGGCCAGCGCGCCTTCCGCGTTCCCACCCTGAACGAGCTCTACCGGCCCTTCCGGCAGGGCTCCGCCGTGACGCAGGCCAATCCAGCGCTCTCGGCCGAGCACGCGGACAGCGCAGAGGTCGGGGCCGACTGGGGACCCTCCCCGTGGACGCTGTCCCTCACCGGGTTCGCGTCGCGCCTCGAGGATCCCGTCGACAACGTGACCCTGGCCCAGGGCCCGGGAACCTTCCCGCTCTTCGGCAAGCTTCCCGCGGGCGGCGTGGGCCAGGAGCGACTGAACCTCGGCCGCGTGGTGGTGAGCGGCGTGGAGGCCGCCGCGAGGTGGGACCCGGCTCCCGCGTGGAGCCTCGGCCTCTCGGCGATCGCCGAGGATGCCACGGTGCGCTCCGCGCCCGTGGCGCCCGCCCTCGTGGGCCTGCAGCTTGCCGAGGTGCCCCACCTGAACGGTTCCGCGGGCGTGCGCTGGAGGCCGGTGCACGCGCTCGAGCTCCAGGCGCGGGTGCGCCACACGGGCCGCCAGTTCGACGACGACCTGAACACCCTTCCGCTCTCCGCGGCGACGGTGCTAGACGCCTCGGTGCGCGTGGAGCTCTCGCGCCATGTGGACGCCTTCGCACGGGTCGACAACCTCACGGATACCCAGGTCGAGACTGCGCACAGCGCGCTCGGCGTCTTCAGCGTGGCCCCGCCGCTGACCGCGTCCGTGGGGACGCGAATTCGTTGGTAGGGAGATTCTTGCGAGTCCGGCGCGGGTCGCGATTCCCCGGATCCTAAATACAATCTTAACGGTATCGTGGCCCTAATTTACTGAGGGGCGGACGCGGGTGGGTGTTAGGATGGCGGCCATGAAGCTTCACGCAAAGCGCGACCGCCGGCACGCCGGTGCCCGCACTGCCGCACCCAGGGGGACCCGCTGATGAGCGACGTGATCTATACCGCCCTCGCGGTGGCCTTCTTCGCGGCCGCCGGCCTCTACGCGCGCTTCTGCGACAAGGTGCGCTAGGGCGCGCCTACCCAATCACCATGGAAACCGCCGTTTTCGGATTCATAGCGCTCGCGTGCCTCGTCTACCTGGTCGTGGCCGTCCTCATGCCCGAGAAATTCTGAGCCCCCCATGCACTCCCCCAATTCCTGGCTGCAGCTGGCCCTGTTCGTGGCGGCGCTCGTCGCCGTCACCAAGCCGCTCGGCCTCTATCTGGTCAGGGTGCTAGATGCCACGGCGCGCACGTGGCTCGACCCGGTCGTCCGACCCGTCGAGCGCCTCACGTACCGCCTGTGCGGGATCGATCCCCTGCTCGAGCAGGGATGGGCCTCCTACACGATGTCGATGCTGACCTTCAGCCTCGTGGGAATGCTGCTCACCTACTTCGTGCTGCGCTTCCAGGACCACCTCCCGCTCAACCCGCAGGGCCTCCCCGGCCTCGCCCCGCACCTCGCGTTCAACACCGCCGCCAGCTTCACGACGAACACCAACTGGCAGAGCTACGCCGGCGAGTCGACAATGTCGTACTTCTCCCAGATGGTGGCGCTCACGATCCACAACTTCACGTCGGCAGCGGTCGGGATCGCGATCGCCGCGGCGCTAGTGCGGGGCGTCGCCCGGCAGAGCGCGCGCACGATCGGCAACTTCTGGACCGACACGGTGCGCGTCACGTACTACCTGCTGGTGCCCTTCTGCCTCGTGTTCGCGGTCGTGCTGGTCTCGCAGGGCGTGATCCAGAACTTCAAGCCGTACACCGTGGCGAAGACCTACGAGCCGTACACGATCCAGGTCCCGAAGACCGACAGCGCGGGCAAGCCGGTGATGGCCGCCGACGGGAAGACCCCGGTCCTCGTGGACCAGTCCGTCGACACCCAGACGATCGTCCAGGGGCCGGTGGCCTCGCAGGTCGCGATCAAGATGCTCGGGACCAACGGCGGGGGTTACACCAACGCGAACGCCGCCCACCCCTTCGAGAACCCGACCCCCCTCTCCAACTTCCTGCAGGTGCTCTCGATCTTCGCGATCCCGAGCGCGCTCACCTACTACCTCGGCCGCATGGTGATGAACCAGCGCCACGGCTGGGCCGTGTGGGGGGCCATGTTCGCGATGTTCGCGGTCGGCCTCGGGGTGTGCTGGAGAGCCGAACAGCGGGGCAATCCCATCCACCAGTCCCTCGGCATCTCCGCGGCGGACGGCAACATGGAGGGCAAGGAGGTGCGCTTCGGGATCTTCAACTCGGCGCTCTTCGCGACCGTCACTACGGACGCCTCCTGCGGGGCCGTGAACGCCATGCACGACTCGTTCACGCCGATCGGCGGCCTGGTGCCCCTCTTCAACATGCAGACCGGCGAGGTCATCTTCGGCGGCGTCGGCGCGGGCCTCTACGGCATGCTGATTTTCGTCGTCCTCGCGGTCTTCATCGCGGGCCTCATGGTGGGGCGCACGCCCGAGTACCTGGGCAAGAAGATCGAGGCCTACGACGTGAAGCTCGTCATGCTGGTGCTGATGGCGCTCGCGGCGACGGTGCTCGTCTTCACCGCCTGGGCGAGCATCTCCGCCTGGGGGCAGGCCGGCCTCAACAACGCGGGGCCCCACGGCTTCAGCGAGATCCTCTACGCCTACAGCTCCGCGGTGGCCAACAACGGGAGCGCCTTCGCCGGCCTGACGGCCGCACCGGCCGACGGCAACCCGCACTGGGACGTCACGCTCGCCTTCGCGATGCTGGTCGGCCGCTTCCTGATGATCGTCCCGATCCTCGCGCTCGCGGGCAACCTGGCGGGTAAGAAGCTGATCCCCGCCAGCGCGGGCACCTTCCGCACCGAGGGGCCGACCTTTGTCGTCCTGCTGATCGGCACGGTGGTGCTCGTCGGCGCCCTCACCTTCCTGCCGGCCCTGGCCATGGGACCGGTGGTCGAGCACTACCTGATGACCTCCGGCACCCTGTTCTGAGCCGAACCTTCCCCCGCCCATGAGCACCAAGTCCATTTCCCTCTTCGACCGCGACATCATGCAGAAGGCGGTCGTCGAGTCCTTCACCAAGCTCGACCCGCGCCTGCAGCTCAAGAACCCCGTGATGTTCGTGACGCTGGTCGGCGCGGTGCTCACCTTCCAGCAGCTGATCACCTCCAAGGAGCCCCGCAGCTACGTGCTGCAGATCGCCCTCTGGCTGCTCTTCACGGTGGTGTTCGCCAACTTCGCGGAGGCCGTCGCCGAGGGCCGCGGCAAGGCGCAGGCGCGCGCCCTGCGCGCCTCGCGCAAGCAGCTGGTCGCCCGCTGCCGTAGGCGCGACGGCTCGGTCGAGAGCGTCGATGCCTCGCTGCTTCGCAGCGGGGACGTCGTGCTCGTCACGGCGGGCGAGCTGATCCCCGGCGACGGAGAGGTGATCGAGGGTGCCGCCTCGGTCGACGAGTCCGCCATCACCGGCGAGTCAGCCCCCGTCATCCGAGAGGCGGGCGGCGACCGCAGCGCGGTCACCGGCGGGACCGCGGTCCTCTCCGACAACCTCGTGATCCGCATCACCGCGAACCCGGGCGAGGGGTTCTTGGACCACATGATCAGCCTCGTCGAGGGCGCCACCCGCCAGAAGACCCCCAACGAGATCGCGCTCACGATCCTGCTCTCGGCCCTCACCTTCATCTTCCTGCTGGTCGTGGTCGCGCTCAAACCCTTCGGCGAGTACTCCAACGTCGCCTTCTCGATCACGACGCTGATCGCGCTGCTCGTGTGCCTGATTCCCACCACGATCGGAGGCCTGCTCTCCGCGATCGGAATCGCGGGCATGGACCGGCTGCTCCAGCGCAACGTGCTCGCCATGAGCGGGCGCGCGGTGGAGGCGGCCGGCGACATCGACGTCCTGCTTCTCGACAAGACGGGCACGATCACGCTCGGCAACCGGATGGCCTCCGAGTTCATTCCGGCCCCGGGCGTGTCGCCCGAGCGCCTCGCGGACGCAGCGCAGCTGGCCTCGCTGGCGGACGAGACCCCCGAGGGCCGCAGCGTCGTCGTTCTGGCCAAGTCGCGGTTCAACCTTCGCGGGAGGGACCTCTCCTCTCAGAAGGCGACCTTCGTGCCGTTCACGGCCCAGACCCGCATGAGCGGCGTCGACATCGCCGCGGCCGAAGGGCACGCGGCGCGCATGATCCGCAAGGGCGCCGCGGCCAACGTGCGGGCCTGGGTCGAGAGCATCGGCGGGGCCTATCCCGACCCCGTGGGCGAGGCCGTCGCCAATATCTCGCGCCAGGGCGGCACGCCGCTGGTCGTCTCCGACGGCCGCGAGGTGCTCGGCGTCATCTTCCTAAAGGACGTGGTCAAGGGGGGCATCAAGGAGCGCTTCGCCCAGCTGAGGGCAATGGGCATCCGCACCGTGATGATCACGGGCGACAACCCCCTGACCGCGGCCGCGATCGCGGCGGAGGCGGGGGTCGACGACTTCCTCGCCCAGGCCACCCCGGAGATGAAGCTTGCGCGCATCCGCGAGGAGCAGGCCGCCGGCCACCTGGTCGCGATGACCGGCGACGGCACCAACGACGCCCCCGCCCTCGCGCAGGCCGACGTGGGCGTCGCCATGAACACCGGAACCCAGGCGGCGAAGGAGGCCGGCAACATGGTCGACCTCGACTCGAATCCGACCAAGCTTCTCGAGATCGTCGAGATCGGCAAGCAGCTGCTGATCACGCGCGGGGCCCTGACCACGTTCAGCATCGCCAACGACATCGCCAAGTACTTCGCGATCATACCCGCCATGCTGGTCGGCGTCTTCCCCGCCATCGCGCCCCTGAACGTGATGCATCTCGCCTCGCCGCTGAGCGCCATCCTCAGCGCCGTCGTGTTCAATGCGCTCGTGATCATCGCGCTCATCCCCCTCGCCCTGAAGGGCGTCGCCTACCGGCCGATCGGCGCCGAGGCGATGCTCCGCAGAAACCTCTTCATCTACGGCCTGGGGGGAATCATGATCCCCTTCGTCGGCATCAAGGCGATCGATGTCCTCGTGAACGCCCTGCACCTCGTCTGAACCATGAAGCCGCTCCTCGACAACCTGCGCGCCTCCGTCCTCCTTACGCTCGTCTTCGCCGTGCTTCTGTGCGGCGTCTATCCCGCCGCCGTCTGGGCCGCCGGCCGCGCCCTCTTCCCGTGGAGGAGCGACGGGAGCCTGCTCGTCGACAAGGACGGCACGGTGCGCGGATCGGCGCTCCTCGCCCAGAACTTCTCGAGCGACCGCGACTTCCAGCCGAGACCGTCCGCGGCGGGCAGCGGCTACGACGCGACCGCCTCCGGGGGGACGAACCTGGGGCCGACCAGCGACAAGCTCGCGAACGGCGTGCACGCGAAGGACGCGGCGGGCAAGGATGTGAGCGACCCCAACAACTTCGACGGTGTGAAGGACCTGGTGCGGGCCTATCGCACCCAGAACGGGCTCGGCGCCTCGGACCCGGTGCCCGCGGATGCCGTCACCCGCTCGGGCAGCGGCCTTGACCCCCACATCAGCATCCAGAACGCCCTCCTGCAGGCCCCCCGCGTGGCGCGGGCCCGCTCGGTTCCCCTTGAGACGGTGAGGGCAAAGATCGCGGCGGCGACCGACGGGCGCAGCCTGGGCTTCCTCGGGGAGCCGGGCGTCAACGTGCTTCTCCTGAACCGGGCCCTGGACAAAATTGCCTCCAGGTAACCCTTGAGCGGGAGGGGCCCCGGGCGGCTTGCGCCCACCCGGCGCGCCGTCACACTCGGCCGCTGAATATGGCCGACCAACGTCCCGATCCCGACGCCCTGCTCGCATCGGTCAAGCGCGAGGAGAGGCGCGCGCAGCGCGGGAAGCTCAAGGTCTTCTTCGGGATGTGCCCGGGGGTCGGCAAGACCTTCTCCATGCTCCGCGCGGCCCAGCAGGAAATGCGGGAGGGCGTGGACCTGGTCGTCGGCGTGGTCGAGACGCACGGGCGGGCGGAAACCGAGGCGCTCCTGGACGGGCTGCCCGTCGTGCCCCGCAAGGAGCTCGTTTACAAGACCATCCGCCTCCTGGAGATGGACCTCGAGGCCATCCTGGTGCGCAAGCCGAAGCTGGTCCTGGTCGATGAGTTCGCACACACGAACGCGGAGGGATGCCGCCACCCGAAGCGCTACCAGGACGTCGTCGAGCTGCTCGACGCGGGCATCGACGTGTACACGACCCTCAACGTCCAGCACATCGAGAGCCGCGCCGACGCCGTGCGCCAGATCACCGGGGCGGTGGTGCACGAGACCGTGCCGGACTCCGTCTTCGAGCTGGTAGACCAGATCGAGCTCGTGGACCTGACGCCGGAAGCCCTGCGCGAGCGCCTGAGCGAGGGCAAGGTGTACATGGACGGGCGCGCGCAGGCCGCCTCCGAGAACTTCTTCAAGGACACCCACCTGACGGCGCTCAGGGAGCTCGCGCTCAGGTTCGTGGCCGAGCGCGTGGACAAGCGTCTTCGCGAGCTGCGCTCGACCGGCACCCTGAACACGGTCTGGCGCTCGGGGGAGCGGCTCCTGGTCGCGGTAGGCCCGAGCCCGTCCTCGACCCAGCTCGTGCGGTGGACGCGGCGCATGGCGGCCTCCCAGGGCGCTTCGTGGATCGCGGTCAGCGTCGAGACCGCGACCCCGCTCGTTCCCGAGGAGCAGCGCCGGCTCGAGCAGAACCTCTCGCTCGCCCGGGAGCTCGGCGCCGAGGTGGTGGTCACGCACGACACCGACGTGTCCGAGGCGCTCGTGCGGGTGGCGCACCAGAACAACGCCACCCAGATCGTGGTCGGCAAGTCGCTGAGGCCCCGCTGGCTCGACGCGCTCCGCGGAGGCAACTTCGTCGACAGGCTGCTGCGGATCGCGGGCTCCATAGACATCTACGTCGTGCCCCAGGAGCGCGCCGCAGAGCGCCCCCCCACCTGGATCCAGTGGCGACCGGCGACCTTGTCGCCCGCACGGGAGTATGCGGAGGTCTTCGTCGTCATCGCCGCCATCGCCGCCGCGAGCTGGTTTATCGTGCCCCACTCGGGCTACCTGTCGGTCGGCCTGTTCTTCCTGCTCGCGGTCACGATGCTCAGCCTGCGCGTGGGGCCGGGCCCCGTCTTCGTGGCGGGAGTCGTGAGCGCCCTCACGTGGGACCTTCTCTTCATCCCCCCGCTTTTCACGCTCTACATCGCCAAGTTCGAGGACTGGCTCATGTTCGGGTCGTATTTCGTGGTCGCGGTCATCTCCGGGCAGCTGACGGCGCGCGTGCGCGCCCAGGAGCGCAACGAGCGCATGCGGGAGGACCGGGCCACCGCCCTTTTCCACCTGACGCAGGCGCTCAGCGCATCGAAGACTCTGGACGAGGCCGTCTTCGCGGCGCTCCGCCAGGCCGACGCCCACTTCGGGGCCCAGACGGCGCTCCTGATGAGCGACGGCAACGGCTCCGAGCTGCAGCCTCACTTCGCCGGGTCGTTCACGCTGAACCCGAAGGAGCGCGCGGTCGCCGAGTGGGCGATGCGCAACCGCAAGAAGGCCGGGAGGTTCACCGACACGCTGCCCTCCTCCGAGGGCTTCCACGTGCCCCTCGTTCGCGATGACACGGCGATCGGCGTCCTGATCCTGAAGGTGCCCCCAGGCGACCGGCTCACGCTCTCGCAGCGCGACCTTGCGGAAAGCTTCGCGGCCCAGCTCGCCCAGATGCTCGAGCGCGAGCAGCTGCGGGCCGCGGGCGAGCGGGAGAAGCTCCTCGCCGAGTCTGAAAAGCTCCACCGCACGCTGCTGGACGGCGTCTCGCACGAGCTGAAGACGCCCCTCGCCGTCCTCAGCGCGGCGGTCGAGAACCTCGCCACGGCCAACGCCGCGACCCAGGCGAGCCTGGCCCATGAGATCCGAACCGCTAGCCGGCGCCTGAACAGGCTGGTCAACAACCTGCTCGACCAGACGCGGCTCGAGTCGGGCGCGCTTCGGCCCAAGCTAGACTGGTGCGACGGCCACGACCTGGTGAACGCGGCGGTCGACGGGATCACCGAGGCCCTGAGCGGCCATCCCTTCGAGACGGCAATCCCTAAGGACCTGCCGCTCTTCCGGGCCGACACGGCCCTCATGGAGCAGGTGATCGCCAACCTGCTGCTTAACGCCGCCCTCCACACGCCCCCGGGGACGCCGATCTTCCTCGCGGCGGGCGTCGAGACGGCCAAGTCGAGGATCTACTTCACGGTGGCGGACCGGGGACCGGGCCTGCCGCCCGCGATGCGCGAGCGTCTCTTCCAGAAGTTCCAGCGGGGCGACGCGGCCCGCGCCGGCGGCCTGGGCCTGGGCCTTTCGATCATCCGCGGGTTCGTCACGGCGCAGGGCGGCGACGTGGTCGCCGGCGAGAACCCGGGAGGAGGTGTTGTCATGACGGTGTACCTTCCCTACGTTGCGCATGGGGACGTCCCCGTAGAATAAACATGAGCCCGGCCAAAACCACGATTCTGGTCATCGACGACGAGGTGCAGATACGACGGCTGCTGCGCATCACGCTGGAGGCGGCCAGCTACACCGTCATCGAGGCCGATTCGGGCCGGCTCGGGCTGGACGAGGCCGCCGGGCGGCAGCCGGACGCGGTGGTGCTCGACGTGGGGCTGCCCGACATGAGCGGCCTCGACGTGCTGCGGCAGCTGCGCGAGTGGTCGAAGGTGCCGGTCCTCGTGCTGACCGTGCTGGCCTCCGAGGACGAGAAGGTCGCCGCGCTGGACACCGGCGCCGACGACTATCTCACCAAGCCCTTCGGTGCGGCGGAGCTCGCCGCCCGCCTGCGCGCCATTCTGCGGCGCGCCCCCGAGGAGAACGAGCCGTCGGTCGTCGCCTTTGGCGAAATCGAGATCGACCTGGCCGCCCGCCTCGTGCGACGCGCCGGGGCGGAGGTGCGCCTGACCGCGAAGGAATACGCGATGCTGCGCCTGCTCGTGATCCACCGCGGCAAGGTGGTCACCCACAGGCAGATGCTACGCGAGCTCTGGGGGCCCAAGGCAGAGGAGAACACCCACTACCTGCGCGTGCACATGACGCACATCCGCCAGAAGCTCGAGGCCGAGCCGCACCGGCCCCGGCACCTGCGGACCGAGTCCGGGATCGGCTACCGCCTCGTCGAGGACTGAGTCCAAAAGGGGCCCATCTTATCGCCTAAAGGGGTGGCCTGGGGCCCGATTGTAGGCGGGCAAGCAAATGGGGGTCGTATTCGGGGCGTGTTTACCCACTATGGTGCCACATGAGAGACGATTACATTAGGGAAGCGCGCAAGATCATCGAGGATCCGAACATCCTGATCAACGTGGTCTCGCGCCGCGTGAAGCAGCTGCGGCGGGGCAACCGCCCCCTGGTCGAGTCCCTTGAGAAGCTCTCCGCCGAGGACACGGCCCTGCGCGAGATCATCGAGGGCAAGATCAGCTTCGAGCTCGCGAGCACCACCGCGCGCAGCTAGGCTGAAGCCTAGCCCCCAAGGGCCAGGCCGCCGGCCGCACCCCGGCGAAGAGCGACCGGAGCACCCCAAAGCAGCAGGGCGAGCGCGAGCGGAGCGGCGTAACTGCCGCCATGCTCGATGAAGACCCACACCGGGGCCCCGGCCAGCGGTGAAAGGGATTCGCTGGCGAGCTTCCAGGCGAGGACGCCTAGGAGAAGGGGCCTGCTGGGGGCCAGGAGCACCGCAAGAGCGAGCATGCATTCCAGCGCCCCCACCCCGGGTTCAACCCATGGGCTCTGGAGCCCGATTGACGCGTAATGCTGGGCGAAGAGCGGCTTCTGGACGCACAGGCCGAGCATCCCGTGGCCCAGGAGCAGCAGGACCGTCGAGCCCAGGAGAACACGGCGCACGGCCAGGTCCCGAGATGCCGGGAGGCTGTCGCGGCGCCGGAAACCGAGCCACGACCTGAGGCCTCCGGGTTGGCCGAGCAGGAAGAGTGCGAACACGGGGCCGTAGTTGCCCGCGCGCTCCACCGCCTCCCACGCGGACTCGCCCGACAAGGGTCTCAGGAGCGCCGTGAACAGGCCCCAGGCCGCCATGTAGAGCATGGCCGCCCGGCTGGGCAGCATGAGCGAGAAGGCAAGGGTCAGGTCGAAACAGCCCACGTACGGCATCAGCATGCGGGCGTGCTCGGCGGAAATTCCGGCAACAGCGAAGTACGAGGTCCACGACGCCACGCCCTTGATGCCGAGGGCTCCGTGGCCGACAAACTCCATGAATGTCCCTGCGGCCAGCACCGCGTACAGGGCACGGACGGTCGAGCTGCGGGTCTCCACGATCCACTCTTAAGACCGCTGCTTGCGGACAAGGGAACCCATGAGGGACTAAGGGCCTGAAATCCGGGGCGAAGCGCCGGAAACGCTAGACCTCCCGGCGGCCCAGGGAGACCACCAGCGACTCGTAGCCCATGGTCCGCGTGTAGCTCTGCTCGCGCTCGACGCGCTCCACGGCCTTTACGACCGTGATCTCGCCGACCTTGCGCGCCAGGGCGAGGAGGAGCGCCCGTGTGATCAGGCGCGCGTGGGGAGCCCCCAGGCACACGTGCGTGCCTATCCCGAACGCCAGGTGGGGATTGGGCTTTCGGTCGAGCCTCATCTCCTCGGGGGCCTCGAACGCCTCGGGGTCGCGGTTCGCGGAGGCCCAGCAGAGCGACACGCGCCCCTTGGGCTCGACAGTCGCCCCATGCACCTCGGTCTTTACGGGGCAGACGCGGCCGATGTGGGTGAGGGGCGAGATCATCCTGAAGAACTCCTCGCTCGCATGGATGACCCGGGACGGGTCCGCCCGGAGGTAGTCGAGGGCCTCGGGGTGGCCCGCCAGGTAGGCGATCACCGAGGAGACCGTGTGGATGATGGTGTCGCGGCCCCCGGCGAACGTGAGGTTCGCGTAGCCGAGCATCTCCGCCCGGGTCAGGGGGCGACCCTGATAGGTCGCGCGCGTGAGCGCGCTGAAGAAGTCCTCGCCCGAGCTTTTCTCCGCGCGGTCGAGCTGGGCGTTCAGGTAGGTCTCGAGCGCCGCGCCCTTCCTCGAGCCGGAATCCCCGTCGCGGAAGACGTGGGTGCCCCACCCGATCCACACCTCGGCCTCGGACTCGGGCATGTTGAGCAGGTAGGTGAGCGCCCGGGACTGGAGCGGGAGCGCGAACTCGCGCACCACCTCGACACTCGGACGGGAGATCGCCTCGTCCAGCATGCGCTCGACCAGCGCCTCCACCTGGGCGGCCACCTCGGCGTCCTTGGGGCGCCTGAAGAAGGGCTCGACGATGTCCCGGTACTCCGTGTGCTCCGGGGGATTGGTCTCGATCGGCAGCTGGCGCATGGAGCGCACGTCCTCCTCGGAGGGGATCGGCACCCGGAACGGGGCGTCGGAGCTGAAGGTCTTCCAGTCCTTGGCTGCGCGGCGCACGTCCTCGTGCCGCAGGATCATCGGGACCTTCTCGCCCTGGAAGTCGCAGTCGAGGCGTCCGGTGTTCTCTCGGGCTTCCGCAAAGGGGTCGGAGGGGGGATTCATAGGGGTACGGCTACTGAAGAGGCGCACAGGCTCGAGGCACAAGCCCAGACCGTGTGCGGTGGCGCGCCCGCCCTGGGCCCTCTCCAGCATGGCCGGCACGAGGGCTTCCCAAGGCCACCCGACTTGGGAGCCGACCGCGCGAGCCCAGATCGTGAACCGCAGGGGCGCGCGCCACGCCGGGGAAAAGTGGTGCACCCGTAGGGAGTCGAACCCCAAACCTTCTGATCCGTAGTCAGACGCTCTATCCAATTGAGCTACGGGTGCGTGCTGGAAGGGTACAAAAAGCAGGTTTGTGGGCCGGTGAGCAAGAAGGAAGTGTTCAACGCCGGCAGGGCAGGATAGACCGCTGACGCGGAACGCTTTCCGGCGGCGGGGCTTCCGCGCACCGACGGGGGTTCCACGGGGAAGCCGCAGGAGGCATGAGCCGGCCAGGCCCGGGAGGGATCGCTGCCGATGCACCCGACGCGGTACGGATCCTGCTAAATTCGCGCCGATGCATCAGCGTACGTCTCTCCGGCGAATGGGCGCAGCGGACGCGCCCGCGTCGGGTGCACCGACGGTCGAGCCCATGGACACGTGCTCGCGCGCGGGACTCCCGGGAGCCGGCCGAAGGGCGATGCCGAACCTTTGACATGAAATCGACCCCCGCTCCAGCCGCCCCCGCCACGCCCCTGCGCCCTCAGGCCGAGGATGTCTGGAGCCGGTGCCAGACCCTGAACGGCTACCCAGCCGACGAGATCCGATCCGTCCTGCAGAAGTCCATCCGCCGGGGCCTGCTCGAGGAGGCGATCCTGGCGGCTTACGAGTACTTCATCACGGGGCCCGAGATGGAGGAGCTCCTGTGGCGCCGCCTGGAGATCATCGCCAGCGAGGACGTCGGCTATGGGCTCGTCGACGCGCCGGTGATCCTCGAGGCGATCAATTCGCAGCGCCTTCGCATCCCCCCTGGACCCGATCGCTGGATCTTCTCGGCGCATGCCGTGCGGCTGCTCGCCACCGCCAAGAAGGACCGCACCAGCATGGAACTCGCGGCGTGGGCCCAGGAGGTGACCTCGCGCGGCGAGCGCTCCGTCGTGGTTCATGATTACCAGGTCGACTACCACACCCGGCGAGGGGCGCAGATGGGCCGGGGGCGCGACCACTGGTGGCATTCCGGGGGGGCCGTGCTGCTCAACCAGATCAAGGGCCTGAACCCCAAGTGGGGAGACTACCTGAAGGCCCTGTACGAGCCCAAGGGCGCGGTCGCCAAGAAGAAGGCCTGAGAGACGGTTCGCAACGGACGACCTCCATGCCATGGCTGCCGCACCCTTGACCGACGATCCCCTTCTCCTGAACGACTGGCACGTGGTGGCGCGCGCCTCGGAACTCGCTCCCGGCGCCGTCCGCTCCGCCCGGCTCCTCGGCGTCGACCTGGTGGTCTGGCGCGGGGAGGACGGCATCCAGGTGTGGGACGACCTGTGCATCCACCGGGGGGCCAAGCTGAGCGGGGGCAAGGTGAAGGAAGGCTGCCTCATGTGCCCCTACCACGGGTGGACCTACGACGCCGATGGAGCGTGCGTGGGCATTCCGGCCCATCCCTCCCAGAAGCCGCCGCCGCGGGCGCGCACGAGGGTCCATCCGGCGCGCGTGCTCTACGACATGGTCTGGACCAGCGTCGGGGAGCCCTCGGGGGAGCCCCCGCCCTTCCCCGAGTTCAGCGACCCGGCCTACCGCAGCATCCCCTCCGGTCCCTACGCCTTCAACGCGCTCGGGCCGCGCGTCATCGAGAACTTCCTCGACGTCGGGCACTTCCCCTTCGTCCACGCCGGCTACCTGGGCGACCCGGGGCACCCCGAGATCGAGGACTACGAGGCCGAGATCACGGCCAGCGGCGTCATCGCTCGCGACATCCCCATCTGGCAGCCGGACCCCGACGGCACGGGCCGCGCCGCCCGGGTGCTCTACACGTACGAGGCGATCCGGCCGCTCACGGCCCGATTCACCAAGGCCCAGGGGGAACAGCGGTTCACGATGATCGACATCGTGACCCCGGTCGACGCCGGCCACAGCGTCGCGTGGGCCATCATGGCCATGAACTACGCCTTCGACGTGCCGGAGGAGAAAATCCGGGTCTTCCAGGACGAGGTCACCGCTCAGGACCTCCCGATCGTCGAGTCCCAGCGGCCCGAGATGCTCCCGCTCGACCTGCAGGCCGAGCTGCACCTGCGCTCCGACCGCACGGCCATCGCGTACCGCAAATGGCTCAGGCAGCTCGGCCTGCGGTACGGCACATCGTGAACCCGGGGACCCACGCCGAGGGGGCCGCATGCCCCAAAGAGGCCGCGGACGGGCCGAGGCCCACGCTGCGCCGCAACTACCTCTCCGGCTTCGAGAATGTCGCCCAGACCCTCGGGACGATGGCGCCGACCGGCACGCTCGGGGTGATCATCCCGCTCATCATAGCTAAGACGGGCAACGGCTCCTGGCTCCTGATCCTCGCCGTCGTGGGCATCTTTTTCCTCATCCTCGTCAACATAAACGTCTTCGCGACGCGGTGCGCTTCGGCGGGCGGGCTCGGAACCTACGCGGGGCTCGGACTCGGCCCGAGGTCGGGCGCCGCGACGAAGTGGATCTACGTGATCGCGATGCTCTTTAGCGTCGCCGGGTCCGCGCCCTCCGCGGCCTACTACGCGTGCCTGCTTCTTTCCCGGTCGACGGGGATTCCCAACGATGCCTTGCTGACGGTCTCGGTGACGACGCTGATCGTCGGCGCCTCGTGGTGGACCGCCTACCGCGACATGAAGCTCTCGAGCGACGTGATGTTCGTGATCGAGGTGTTTTCGCTCGGCGTCATCATCCTGATCATTGCCGTGGCCATGGCCCACGCGGGGCCCTGGATCGACGCCTCCCAGCTCACGCTCCAGGGCTCGGGCCCCAAGGCGATAGGCAGAGGTCTTGTGCTCGGCTTCATCATGATGGGCGGCTTCGAGAGCGCGACGACGCTCGGCGAGGAGGCCAAGAACGCGGAGCGCACGATCCCGCGCGCCATCCTGCACTGCATGCTGCCCCTCGGGGCGCTCTACGTGGTCATGACGTACTTCCTGGTCGGCCTCAGCCGCAAGTACGGCATCGCCCTCGACCAGCTCCAGGCGCCCTTCGACACGATCGCCCGGGCAAACCACCAGCCCGTGATGGGCGCCCTCAGCTCGGCGGGCATGGCGATGAGCTACTTCGCGTGCACGCTCGGCTCCCTGAACGCCGGCGCGCGCGCCCTCTACTCGCTCTCCGAGGACGGACTTTTCTTCGCCAGCGTGGGGCGGGCGCACCCCGCGAACGCGACCCCGTCGCGCGCCATCGCGATCCTGTGCGTCGTCGCCATCGCGGCTCCCGCGCTCCTGCTGCTGCGCGGCGTCACGCTGGTGGACTGCATCGACGACCTGTCCGAGATGGCCGCCCTCGGCTTCATCGGCTCCTATTTCATGGTGTGCCTCGCGGCCCCCGCCTACCTCGCCAGGCTCGGCCGCCTCCAGTGGCCGACGGCCCTGGCCTCCGCCGCGGCCCTCATCCTGCTGGCAGGCGTCCTCGTTAAGAGCCTCTATCCCGTGCCGCCGGCCCCCGAATGCTACCTGCCCTGCGCCTTCGCGGCTTTCGTCCTCCTGGGACTCCTCCTCTCGTGGCGGGCGCGCCGTGCGCCGCTCGCCCCCGCCGCGGCATGAAGGCCTTCGTAAAGGGAGACATCGACGGGTTCATCGCGCTCTGGCTCGACAACATCGTGGTCGCGATCGTGATGGTGAAGCTGAGCCTCGGGTTCCCGCTCTACCTGGACCCGCACCTGTTCTACTCGCGCCTCATGCCGGCGTCGGCCGTCGGCCTCTTGATCGGCAACCTCTACTACGCGTGGCAGGCGCACCGCCTCGCACGCAGGGAGTCGCGCCAGGACGTCTGCGCCCTGCCGTTCGGCCTAAGCATCATCCTGCTCGTCACCTTCGTGTTCCTGATCCTCTATCCTGCGAAGGTCCGGGCGCTCAACGCCGGCCTGAGCGAGGAGCAGGCCAGCATGGCGGCCTGGCGGGCGGGCGTGGGCGCGGCGTTTGTCATGGGCGTGATCGAGTGCGGCGGGGCCATGGTGGGCGGCTGGATCCGCAGGCTGACGCCGCGTGCGGCGCTGCTCTCGACCCTGGCCGGCATCGCCCTCGCCTTTCTCGCGCTCGACCTCTTCTTCCGCGCGTATGCCTTCCCGATCGTGGGGCTGACCACGGTCGGGCTCGCCTTCATCTTCTACTTCGGCCGGGTGGAGCCCCGCCTCGGGATCCCCCGGGGCCTCGTGATCCTGGTCGTCGGCACGGGCCTCGCCTGGGCGATGCACGCCGTCGTTGGCTCGACCGTCGTGCCGGTCGGCACCCTGTCGCTCGGCAACCTCGGCTTCTATCCCCCGGTCCCCGACCCGTCGCTGCTGCTCACCTGGTGGCACTCGATCGGCGACAGTCTTCCCGTGGTGCTCCCCCTGGCCCTGATCAGCACCCTCTGGTCGCTGCAGACGATCGAGTCCGCGGCCGCCGCCGGGGACCACTACGACACCCGCAGCAGCCTCCTCTTCAACGGATTCGCGAGCATGGGCTCCGCCCTCTTCGGGTGCCCCTTCCTGGCGACGATCTACTTCGGGCACCCCGGCTGGAAGGCGATCGGCTCCCGGGCCGGGTACTCGGTGCTGAACGCCGCCGTGATGACGCTCATAGCCTGCACCGGCGCCCTCGGGGTCATCGTGTACTTCGTCCCGGTCGAGGCCGGCATGGCGCTCATCATATGGATCGGCCTCGCCATGACGGCCCAGGCGTTCGAGGTGGTCCCGAAGGCGCACATCCCGGCCGTCGTCGTCGGCCTCGTGCCCGCGATCGGAGCCTACACGGAATTCGTGATCAAGCGCACGCTCCTGGCGGTCGGCCTCGGGACGCCCGATCACCCCATCCCGCAGACGCTCAACGCGCTTTTCGCGGACCGCGCCGACTACTACTCGGCGGGCGTCTTCGCCGTCGGGGAGGGCTACATCTACACCTGCATGATCCTGAGCGCGGCCACCGTGCACATCATCGAGCGCCAGTTCATGCGCGCCGCAGCCTGGTTCGCCGTCGGAGGCGCCCTCTCCTTCCTCGGCCTCACCAACAACTACCGGATCACCGGCTCGGACATCATAGGCGTCTTCGGATTCGCGCCCGGCGCCATCCCCCTCTCCTACCTCGCGGTGGCGGCGATCTGCGTCCTGACCGGCTGGCTCACCCTCCCGAGCAGCGGCAGCAGCGCCGCCGGGCACTGACCTCTCGCTAGGCGGAGAAATCCCGGCCGAGGCCGAGGTCGATCAGGGCCTTGCGGTAGCAGGTGGAGAACCGGTCCGCCCGGATGTGGAACTCCTCCGAGAGGTCGAGGGGCAGCTCCTCGGGGCGCTGGGCCTCGACGAAGGGCCGGTCCTCCGAGAGCACCTGCGTCTGCAGGGCGATCGAGGGGTCGTCGGGCCCCTCGAGGTCAAAGTCCCGGGTGAGCCTGAACATCACGTTCGTCTCGCGCGCCGACCGCGGCGAGGGGAGGTTGTAGGCGACAAAATTGCGGCCGTCCGGAAAGCCAATCCTCAGGCGCGTGTAGAAGGGGAAGGTAAGGTCGTAGGTGTAGCGGATAAACTCGACGGCGCCCCTGCGTCCGTAGTCCTCGATCGAGTGGCGCGGGTAGTCGAAGACGAAGTGGATCCCCGTCGGGGCGACCTCGACGTCGTAATTCTTGACCTCCGGCATGTCCCGGTTGCCGAAGGTGCCGGCATGCACCCAGGAGAGGTGCGCCAGGTCGTTGAAATTCTCCACGTGGCGGGCGGACGAGCACTTCCAGAGGGCGGCCGGCATCCTCATCTGCTTCAGACCCGGGTCCTCCAGCTCCGGCCAGTCCGGCAGGGGCTGGCGCGGGGACCGCGACAGGCACACCCAGACCACCCCGAACCTCTCCTCGGCGAGGACCGTCTGCAGGCAGAGCTTCCTCGGGATCGGAGTCTCCGGCTGCGCGGGGATCCTCGTGCACTGCCCGTCGGCGCCGTAGCGGAAGCCGTGGTAGGCGCACACGACCTCCTCCCCCTCGAGCCAACCCAGGCTCAGCGGCACGCCCCTGTGGATGCAGAGGTCCTTTGCGGCCACGACCCGCCCTCCCGCGCGGTAAAGGACGAGCTCCTCGTCGAGGAGCACCACCGCCAGCGGCTTGGTGCCGCCCAGGTCCGACGAGTAACACACCGGGTGCCAGAAGTCGGCGAGGGCCGCCCAGTCCGCGGGGGCGTAGGAGCACTTGCGTGGAAGCGTCGCTGGCGGGGGCGTGGTAGCCGTGAGGTTCATCGTGTGTGCAGGGACCCTTTGGGGGAATCCATCAGCAGGGCATGTGCCGAGGCGGGGGGCGTCCCCGCGTCCGACGCCAAAAAGACGATCCCGGGGGGCCGACGCGGCCGCCGATCCGCACCCTAGGAGGCTGCCGGCCGCCAGTCGATCAGCTCCATCTGCAGCGTCCGCCGGTCATTGAAGAAGTTCCAGTTGAGCTTCACCGCGAGGTCGAGCGGCGCTCCCGTCGGGGGAAGGCGGTCCGCCATCTTCCAGGCCACGCCGCCGAGCGACCGGCCCCGCGCCTCCTCCACCCAGAACCTGAAATGCCGCTCCTTGAAGACCTCGGGCCGGCGCCGCAGAACCACCCCGGCAAGGCCGAACACCGGCTCGGGGTTGGCCTGGCCGTAGGGGTGGAGCGCCTCGAGCTCGTCCATCAGGGCCTCTGAAATCTGGTCCGGGCGCAGCCAGGCCGACAGGGTCAGTTTGGCCGCGGTCAGCCCCGAGCCGACGTGGGCGCGCACCGCGGCGGCGAAGCGCCCCCGGAACGCTTCGAGCTCGGTCTTCGGCAGCGAGACGCCGACCGCCATCGGGTGGCCGCCCCAGCTCGAGAGCCCCTCCGGGCACGAGCCGAGAATCTCCACCAGATTGACGCCGTCGACGCTGCGCCCCGAGCCCTTGGCCATGTCGCCCTCGTTGCCGAGCACGATGCAGGGGCGGTTGTAGTGGCGCGTGACCCTCCCGGCGACGATGCCGACGACGCCCGGGTGCCAGGCCTCGCTGAAGAGCACGATGCCCGGGTCTTCGAGGTAGAGCTCCTCGATCATCCGCTCGGCGTCCTCCGTGATCTTTCGCTCGATGTCCTGGCGCTCGCGGTTGAAGGCGTCGAGCTGCTGCGCCGTCTCCCGGCAGAATCGCAGGTCCTCGCTGAGGAGGAGGTCGACCGAGAGGGCGGCGTCGGCCAGGCGCCCCGAGGCGTTGATCCGCGGCCCCATGCGAAACGAGATGTCGACCGGCTGGATCATCTGCGTCGCCGAGATGCCCGAGACCTCCATGAGCGCCCGCAGGCCCGGGCGCGCCGTCTCCTGGAGCATGCGCAGGCCGTGCCGGGCCAGGATGCGGTTCTCGCCGAGGAGCGGCACGAGGTCCGCGATCGTGCCCATCGCCACCAGGTCCAGGTGGTCCTTCAGCTTCACGCGGGCGGCGACCGGGTGGTTCTCCAGGCGCAGCTGCTTCAGGAGGCCGTGCATCAGCTTGAAGACCAGGCCCACGGTGCAGAGGTTCTGCCAGGCCGGCTGCAGGGCCCCCTCGGCCGCCCCGTTCACGTGTGGGTTCACGAGCAGGCCCTGACCGAGCGGGCGGTCCTTCGAGCGGTGGTGGTCGACGACGAGGACGTCGATCCCCCTGCCGACCAGGTAGGCCACCTCCTCGTGGGAGTTGGTCCCGCAGTCGAGGGCGATGAAGAGCCCGGGATTTCCGACCTCGAGGGCCCGGTCGATGGCGCTGCGGGAGAGCCCGTAGCCGTCCTCGGAGCGCCGCGGAACGACAAACGTGGGGTCGAGCCCGAAGCGCCGAAGGACGAGGACCAGGAGCGCCGTGCTGCTGACGCCGTCCACGTCGTAGTCGCCGAGGACCACGATCCGCTCGCGCCGCTCGATGGCGGCCTTCAGCCGCGCCACCGCGGGCACGATGTTCGCGACCAGGAACGGGTCCTCGAGCCGCGACAGGTCGGCCCTGAGGAAGCCCTGCGCCGCCCCGGGGTCGCCGTGGCCGGCCCTCAGGAGAAGCTCAGCGACGACCGGGCCGACGCCCTCTCGCCTGCCAAGCTCCGCAACCGCTCCAGCCGGAAGGGGCGTGTGGATCCAGAGCATGAATCCCTGGGAGGGAGACTAGCGCGACGCCTTGCTGGAGCCCGTCCACTCGTACTTGGGGGCCACGTCGGCGTGGGCCTCCACGTGCTTGCGGTCGCCCTTGTGCCACCAGTAGAAGACCTGGGCGGCCTGGAAGATCGCGGAGAACGTGCTGGTCACGATGCCGACGAGGAAGGTGAACGAGATGTCGCGCAGGACGCCGCTGCCGAAGAGGTAGAGCGAGAGGGCCGCCAGAAACGTCGTCGAGGACGTCATGATCGTGCGGGCGAAGACCTTGTTGATGGCCGTGTTGATGATGTCTCGCAGCGACCCGGAGGGGTTCTGCTTCAGCTCCTCGCGGATCCTGTCGAAGACGACCACCGTCTCGTTGATCGAGTAGCCGGCGATGCAGAGGATCGCCGCCACCATGGGCGCCGAGAACTTGTGCCCCGTCAGCACGAAGATGCCGATCGTCATCAGGATGTCGTGGAGGATGGACACCATCGCGCCGACGCCAAAGCCGAACTCGAAGCGGAAGGCGATGTAGACGAGGATCGTCAGCATCGAGACGCCGATCGCGAGCGCCGCGTTGCGCAGGATCTCGCGGCCGATCGAGGCGCCGACCTGCTCCTCGCCGGACTTGGTGAAGCCGGCGGCCGGGTAGGCCTTCTCGAGCGCGGCCACGAGCACCGAGGACTTGCCCTCGGGGGTCTCCACCTTCAGCTCCTCGCCACCGCCGCCAAGCGAGGTCTCATAGGAGATGTTCACGTCGCCGACGCTGGCCGAGTCGGCCACCTGCCGGATCTTGGCCACGTCGATGCGCTCCTTGTAGTGGAGCTCCACGACGTCGCCGCCCGAGAAGTCGATGCCGAAGACCCGGCTGCCCTGGTAGAGGCTGACGCCGACGCCGAGCAGAACGATGATCCACGAGCCGATGAAGGCCGGGCGGCCGTAGCGGATGAAGTCCACGTGGATCGCCTTGATCAGGTGGCCCATCCAGATCTTGGCGACCAGGCCCGACTCGGTGATCAGCTCCATCACCAGGTGGGCGGTGATCAGCACCGAGAACATGGTCGAGAGCACGCCGATCGCCAGCGTGACGCCGAAGCCGCGGATCGGGCCCGTGCCGAGCCAGATCATGATCGCGCAGATGATCAGCTGGACCACGTGGGCGTCGATGATGGTCATCAGCGCCTTCGCGTAGCCGCTCTCGTTGGCTGCCGCCAGGCTCTTGCCCTGGGCGATCTCCTCGCGCATGCGCTCGAAGATCAGGATGTTCGCGTCGACGGCCATGCCGATCGTGAGCACGATGCCGGCGAGGCCCGGCAAGGTGAGGACGGCGCCGATGTTGGCCATCACGCCGAAGATGATGATCAGGTTGATGCCCAGGGTGACCACCGCGACCAGGCCTCCCGTCGTGTAGAAGGTGATCATGAAGGCGGCCACCGCCACCAGCCCGATGATGGAGGCGCGCACGCCGCTCGAGATCGCGTCCTCGGCGAGCGAGGGGCCGACCTCGAACTGCTGCTTGACCACCAGCGGGACGTCGAGCGGGTTGTTGAGGATGTTGGCGAGGTCGATCGCCTCGCGGTCCGTGAAGTTGCCCGTGATCTCGGCGTTGTCGCTGTCGATCTCCTCCTTGACGGTGGGGGCCTCGTAGAGCTTTCCGTCGAGCACGATCGCGAGGCGGCCGGGGTGCCCCACCCTCTGGCCCTCGGCGGCGATATCGCGAGTCACCTGGGCGAAGCGCTTCTTGCCCTCGCTCGTGAAGTGCATGACGATCTCGGCCTTGCCGTAGAGGTCGTGGTTGACGTTCGAGTAGGCGATCATGTCGCCGGTCATCTCGGGGATGCGCTTGACGAAGAGGTCCTCGGTCGCGTTGACGCCGTTGCGCCCCTCGTAGTCGAGGGACTTGATCTCGTAGCCCGGGGGAATCTCGCCGCGGGGCAGCATCGCCGGGGTCGCCTCGGCGTAGATCATCCGGAAGTCGAGCTTCGCGGGCTTGCCGATCTGGTCCACGATGTCCGGGTTGTCCTTGGTGTTTAGGCTCGGCAGCTCGATCTCGATGCGGTTGGTGCCGACGGCGCGGATCTCGGGCTCGGTCACGCCGAGGCCGTTGATGCGGGAGCTGATGATCTCGATCGCCTTGGAGAGCTTCTCGCGGTTGGCGGTCTCGGCGTCGAGGCCCGCCGTCTTGTCGCCCAGGTCGGCCTCGAGCGTCATGCCGACGCCGCCCTGCAGGTCGAGGCCGAGGCGGATGCGGCCCCGGGACTGCTCAAGCAGGTACTTCAGCAGGATGTCATTGCGCTTGCTGGTGCTCTTAAGCGAGTCCTCGAGGGCGATGTTCGGGAAGAACTGGGATATGTCGATCTTGTCGGCGTTGGCGATCTGGCGGAGGGCGACGTACTCGCTCGGGGCCCCGCCGGACTTCTTGAGCGCGGCCGCCCGCTCGAGGAGCGCGTTGAACTCCGGCTTCTTGGCCTTGACCAGGTTCCGCACGAAGGCGGGGAACGGGACGTCCCGAAGGGGTTGTAGCTCGGCGATCGCCCAGCCCAGGATGGCGAGGCTCAGGACGATCTTCCAAAGGTTGCGTTTGAACATGTCGGATTTGGGTTAAAGGGAGGGGTTGCCGACGGGGGCCGCGGGCTTTCCCGGGCGCCGGGGGGCGCCCCGGGGGCCTGGGGGCTCGCACCGGCGCTCAGGAGGACTTCGTGTCCCCGCCTGAGCTCTTCTTGACGACGCCCTGGACGAACGCCTTGCCGACCTCGATCTTGGTGCTGTCGCTGATGCGGATCACGAAGCGGTCGTCCTTCACGTTGGTGATGGTGCCGTAGATGCCGCCGGTCGTGATGACCTCGTCGCCGGACTCCAGGGCCGCAAGCATCTTCTCGGTCTCCTTCTGCTTCTTCCTCTGGGGGGCGATCAGCAGGAAGTACATGCCGGCCAGCATGAGGCCCAGCACGACCAGCTGGGAATAGGGGCTGGGACCTTGGGCGACGGCGGGACCCGCCGTTTGGGCAATCAATTTAGTCATTTCGTATTGCGTTCTTCTAAAGAGAAAACACGCATCTAACTGAATCCTATCTCTTGATGGCAAGCCCTCAATGGGGCCCCGCACCCTAAAACCTTGAAAAGCAAATCCGCATCCGCCTGGTCGGCGGCCAAATCCGAGGAGCATTACGGGTTCAAGCGCTGGGGACAGGGGCACCTCTCGGTTGATCCAGAGGGGTTTGTGAACGTGCAGCCCCTGGCCGACGGCCGGGCGATCCGGGTCCTCGACGTGGTCACCGAGGCGCTGGGCATGGGGCTGAAGGCGCCGATGGTGATCCGCTTCCAGGACCTCCTGCGCCACCGGGTGATCCAGCTGAACGAGATCTTCCGCAAGGCGATCAAGGACGAGGGCTACCGGGGCGAGTACCGCGGGGTCTTCCCGATCAAGGTGAACCAGCTGCGGGAGGTGGTCGACGAGATCGTGCTCGCGGGGCGCGACTACAACTACGGCCTGGAGGCGGGCTCCAAGCCGGAGCTCATGATCGCGCTCGCCATGCACGAGGGCCCGAACCGGCTCATCATCTGCAACGGCTACAAGGACTACGACTACATCCGCCTGGCGCTCCTCGGCCGCAAGCTCGGCAAGCGCGTGATCATCGTCGTCGAGCAGCTCTCCGAGATCGACCACATCATCCGCATCTCGGAGGAGACCGGCGTGAAGCCCATGATCGGCTTCCGGGCCAAGCTCCAGACCCGCGGCGAGGGCAAGTGGGCGACGTCCACCGGCGACAACGCCAAGTTCGGCCTGAACACGGCGGAGATCCTCTTCGCCTGCGAGAAATTGAAGGCCGCCAAGATGCGGGGCTGCCTGCGCCTCTTCCACTTCCACATCGGCTCACAGGTGCCCAACATCATCACGATCAAGAGCGCGGTGGTCGAGGCGACCCGCTTCTACTGCCAGCTGGCCAAGATGGGCTTCCCGATGGGCTACCTCGACGTGGGCGGGGGCCTCGCGATCGACTACGACGGGAGCCGCACCAACTTCGAGAGCTCGATGAACTACTCGATGGAGGAGTACGCCCGGGACGTGGTGTTCAACGTGCGCGAGATCTGCCGCTCCTCGGGCGTCGCCGAGCCGGACATCGTGAGCGAGTCCGGCCGGGCCGTCGTGGCCCCCCACTCGATGCTGGTCGTCGAGGTGTTCGAGCGGATCAACAAGCGCGAGTCCCTGGGCAAGCAGCACCAGCCCAAGGAGAAGCAGAAGGTGGTGACCGACCTCGAGGTGCTGCTCAGGAACAAGGCGAAGCTCGGGCGCCTCGAGCGCTTCCACGATGCCCAGCAGAAGAAGGACGAGGCGTTCTCGCTCTTCAACCTGGGCTACCTGGACCTCGAGAACCGGGCGGCCGCCGAGCAGATATTCTGGCAGATCTGCGAGCAGATCGACAAGGAGGGCCGAAAGACCGGCTACCAGCCCGAGGAGCTCCACGACCTCTCCAAGCTGCTGGCCGACCAGTACGTGTGCAACTTCTCGGTCTTCCAGTCGCTCCTCGACCACTGGGCGCTGAAGCAGCTCTTCCCCATCGCGCCGCTGCACCGGCTCAACGAGCGACCGACCGTCAATGCGACCCTGGTCGACATCACGTGCGACTCGGACGGCAAGATCAGCAGCTTCATCGACCTGCAGGACGTGAAGGACTACATCGCGCTCCACCCGCTCAACAACAAGCCCTACTACCTCGGCATCTACCTGACCGGCGCCTACCAGGACATCATGGGCGACCTCCACAACCTCTTCGGGCGCGTGAACGAGGTGCACGTGTTCCTGGAGGACGACGAGCCGAACGGGTTCTACATCGAGGAGGCGCTCTCCGGCAGCCGCATCGCCGACGTGATCGAGGGCGTCCAGTACCAGCAGGAGGACCTCTGCCGCAAGATGAAGGCCCAGATCGACGCGGCCACGCGCAAGGACATGGTGAAGCCGCGCGAGGGCGTGCGCCTGCTCGAGCTCTACGAGAGCCAGATGCTCAACAAGACCTACCTCTCGATCGAGCGCGCGGGGCGCAAGCGGAAGCCGGCCAAATGAGGACGCTGCTGCGGACCCTCGCGGCGGCGGCCGCGATCGGCTTCCTCCCCGGCGCTGCTGCCGCCCCCTCCGAGGCGCCCGCGGCCCTCGAGGCCCGGGTGGAGGACCTGCTCGGCCGCCTCACGCTTGCGGAGAAGCTCTCGCTCCTCGGGGGCGACCAGGACTTCTACATCCGGGCGGTGCCCCGGCTCGGGCTGCCCGCCGTCAAGATGGCCGACGGGCCGCTCGGCGTGCGCAACTACGGCCTGTCGACCGCCTACCCCGCCACGGTCGGCCTCGCGGCCTCGTGGGACACCGACCTGGCCCGGGCCTTCGGCGGGTCCATGGCCCGCGACGCGCGGGCGCGCGGCGTCGGCATCATGCTGGCCCCGGCCGTCAACATCATGCGCGTGCCCCGCAACGGCCGCAACTTCGAGTACCTCTCCGAGGACCCCTTCCTGGCCGGGGCCTTCGCGGTGCAGATCGTCTCCGGCATGCAGGAGCGGGGGGTGGTCGCCACGGTCAAGCACTTCGCGGCGAACAACCAGGAGACCGAGCGTGACACGATCGACGTGCGCGTCGGCCCCCGGGCCCTGCGCGAGATCTACCTGCCGGCCTTCCGAGCCGCGGTCGAGAACGGCCACGCCTGGGCGGTCATGAGCGCCTACAACCGCCTGAACGGCGAGTACTGCAGCGCCAATTCCTGGCTCAACAACACGGTGCTGAAGGGGGACTGGGGCTTCAAGGGGGTCCTCATGTCGGACTGGGGCGCGGCCCACGACACCCTCGGCGTCGTGAACGGGGGCCTCGACCTCGAGATGCCCTCGGGGGCCTACATGAACGCCGGGGCGATCCAGCCGCTCCTCGACTCGGGCAAGGTGTCTATGGCGACCGTCGACGACAAGGTGCGGCGCATCCTCCGCCTCGAGGTGGCCAACGGCTTCCTCGACCGGCCGCAGGCCGAGTCGACGCCGAGGGACGACCCGCAGAGCGACGCCGTGGCGCTGCGGATCGCGCGCGAGGCGGCCGTGCTGCTGAAGAACGACCACGGCGCCCTTCCCCTGAACCCCAAGCGCGTGCACCGCATCGTCGTCCTCGGGCCCAACGCCCAGGGCTTCCCCTGCGGCGGCGGCAGCGGGCACGTCGAGCCCTTCCACTACGTGAGCCTGCTGGACGGGCTGCGCCGCGCCGCGGGCCCCAAGGTGCACGTCGACGTGATCGCGGGCCCGGACGGGGCCCTCCTGGACGCCCTGGTGGGCTCGGCCCGCTACGACGGCCCGCTCACCCTCGAGTGGTCCTCGGGCGACGGCAAGGAGCGCCGCGTGCTTGCGCGCAGCGAGGAGTCCAAGGTCGACGTGGACGGCCGCCGCGGGCTGCCGGCCGCGGCCGACCCGGCCGGCTGCTCGGCAAGCTGGAAGGGCGCGCTGCGGGTCCCCGCGAGCGGCCCCTACGTGCTCCTCGTCCGCAACCACGGCAACGTGGATGTCCACCTGGACGGCCGCCAGGTGATCGGCAGCTGGTCGAACCCGGGCGACACGCTGGTCGCCCAGGTGAGCCTCGAGGCCGGAAGGAGCTACCCCCTCGAGGTCTACACCCGCTACGACGGGCTCGGCTCCGCGGCCGTGCGCTTCGCCTGGGGCGCGGCGCCGCCGATCCTCACCGACGAGGACGCCCGAAAGGTGCGTTCCGCAGACGCAGTGGTCGTCTGCGCCGGCTACAACCTCTCGCTCGAGGGCGAGGGCGCCGACCGCGCGTACGCGCTTCCCGAGGGGCAGCCCGAGCTGATCCGCAGGGTCGCCGCGCTCAACCCGCGCACGGTCGTCGTGCTCAACTCGGGCGGCGTGGTCGAGACCGCCGACTGGATCGACTCCGTGCCGGCGCTGCTGCAGGCGTGGTACCCCGGGCAGGAGGGCGGCCGGGCGCTCGGCGAGATCCTGACCGGCGCCGTGAACCCAAGCGGCAAGCTGCCGATCACCTACGAGCGACGGGCCGAGGATTCCCCGAGCTTCGGGCACTACCCGGGCTCCAAGGGCGCGGTCGACTACGCCGAGGGCATCCTGGTCGGCTACCGCTGGTTCGACGCCAAGGGGGTACGCCCGCTGTTCCCCTTCGGCCACGGCCTGAGCTACACGACCTTCCACTACGGCAAGCTCGACGTCGAGCCGCTGGGAGACGGGCGGGTCCAGGTCAAGTTCGAGGTCACGAACAACGGCACGATGGACGGCTCCGAGGTCGCCGAGGTCTACGTGAGCCCGCCGGTGCCCTCGCAGGTGCAGCGCCCGGTGCGCGAACTGAAGGGCTTCGGCCGCGTGTGGCTGCCGACCGACCAGACGGCCACCGCGTCGATCATCCTCGATCGGAGCGCGTTCCAGTACTACGACGCCTCCGCGTCGGCCTGGGTGACCGAGCCGGGCAAGTACACGATCGCCGTCGGGCCGTCCTCGCGGAGCCTGCTGCTGACGGGCTCGGTCAGCCTGCCCTGAGGGCGGCCGCCCGCTCAGGCGGGCGGCGAGAGGCAGTCTGCCACGGCCGCTGTGAGCGCCTCCGCGAGGAAGGGCTTGGGGAGCGGCCCCCGCAGCCCCATCGCCCGGTAGGACTCCAGCTCGACGGCGCTGCTAAAGCCTGTCACGAGCAGGATCGGCATCTTCGGCCGCAATTGCCAGATCGCCTCGGCGACACCCACCCCGCGCATCTGGGGCATGGTCAGGTCCGTGATCACCATGGCGTAGCGGTCGGGCGAGGCCCGGAAGGCGGAGAGCGCGGCGAGCGGCTCGGCGAAGGTGTCCACGGTGTAGCCTCCGCGCCGCAGCACCCGATCGATGATGTCGCTCACGTCCCTCTCGTCATCGAGCACCAGGATGCGCTGGCCGCCGCCGGGGACGGCGCCCGAGGCGAAGGGGGTCCTCGAGGCGGCAGCCGAGAGAGACGGCCCGCGGCTCACCGGGAAGTACAGGTCGAACGCGGTGCCCTGGCCCGGCTTGCTTCGCACGAAGACGTACCCCTCGTGCTGCTTGATGATGCCGTGGACCGTGGACAGTCCGAGCCCGGTGCCCTTGCCCGCCTCCTTCGTCGTGAAGAAGGGCTCGAAAATCTGCTCCAGAACGGACTCCTCCATGCCGCAGCCCGAGTCGATCACCTTGAGGATCGCGTAGGAGCCCGGGGCGACCGCGCCGGGGTGCGGCGCCCCCTCGCCCACCGTCACCTGCTCCACCCTCAGCTCGAGCTGCCCGCCGCCCGGCTCCATCGAATGCACGGCGTTGGACGTCAGGTTGAGCAGGACCTGCAGCAGCTGGGTCGTGTTGGCCAGGATCGGCGGCACGTCCTCGGGCAGCGACGTCACGAAGCGGATCGTGCTGGGAACGGTCGCCCGCAGCAGGCGCAGGGAGTCGGTGACGAAGCGGCTGAGCTGGATCGTCTCCAGGTCGTCGCTGCCGCGGCGGCTGAAGACCAGGATCTGGTTGATCAGGTCGCGCGCCCTCACCGAGGCGGCGAGGGTCTGGCGGATGTTCTCCTTGGCGGGATGCCCCTCGTCCAGGTCCATGTCGGCCAGCTGGGCGTTGCCCATGATCGCCGCCAGGATGTTGTTGAAGTCGTGGGCGATGCCGCCCGCCAGGCGCCCGATCGCCTCGAGCTTCTGGGACTGGCGCAGCTGCTTCTCGAGGGACTCGGCGGAGGCCTGCGCCAGCCTCCAGCCCGTGATGTCCCTGAAGACGACCACCGCGCACGTGCGCTCGCCGAGCGAGATGGACGCGGCCGAGACCAGGTTCACCACGGTCGACCCGTCGAGCGTGCGCCGGCGCACCTCCCAGTCCTGGAGCGCGCCCCTCTCGCGCAGGAGCCCGAGCATCCTGGGCCCGTCGGCGGCGTCCTCCCAGCCCCCCAGTGACGCGCCGTCGGGCCGGCCGAACACGCGCTCGAAGCGCTCGTTCGCCTCGACGATGCTGCCGTCCGAGAGGTTCATCACGACCATGGCGTCCGGGCTCGCCTGGAACGTGCGCGACAGGAGCGCGTTCGACTCGAGCAGGGCCTGCTCGGTCCTCCTGCGGGCGGCGCGGCCCTCCGCCTCGCGGATCTCGCGGCGGATGGCGGGGGCCAGCCGCACCAGCCTGTCCTTCAGCATGTAATCGTGGCCGCCCGAGCGCATCGCCTCCACGGCGACCTCCTCGCCCACCGTCCCCGAGAGGAGGATGAAGGGGATGTCGATGCCCGACTGCTTGTAGATCTCGAGCGCCTCCAGGCCGTTGAAGGAGGGCAGGTTGTAATCGACAATGATCAGGTCCCACGGGCCCCCTTCAATCGCATCCCTGAACGCCTCCCGGCTCTCGACCCGGAGGACTTCCGGGCGGAACCCGTCTCGGCGCAATTGCGTGAGGACCAGAGCCTCGTCGCTCTCGGAGTCCTCCAGCAGCAGGAGCCGAATGGGAATTCCCCCGTCCATGAACCGCCCCCTAGCCGCCGCCCGCGCGGCTCGGCAGGGCCTCGTTGATCGCGAGCCAATAGGTGCCCAGGTGGCCTATGACCCTGCTGAATTCCTCAAGGTCGACCGGCTTGCGGATGTAGCTGCTCGCCCCCAGGTGGTAGCTCTCCACCACGTCCTCGTCCTCCCTCGACGTCGTCAGGACGACCACCCTCACCAGCCGCGTGTTTGGCTCCTCCCGGATGCGGCGAAGGACGTCGAGGCCGCCGATCTTGGGGAGCTTCAGGTCGAGCAGGATGAGCGAGGGCAGTTGCGCGGGGTTCCTCTCCGAATAGGCGCCCGAGGCGAACAGCCAGTCCAGGGCCTCGGCCCCGTCCGTCTTCACCACGACGTCCGCCTCGATCTGGTTCCGCCTCAGGGCTCGCTGCGTCAGGAGGACGTCGTCGGGATTGTCCTCGATCAGAAGGATGATGTTCTTGCTCATGTCGCGATCAGGTTAGCGGCGCCGCCGAGAAGGAGAAGTAAAAGCAGGCGCCGCCACCCACCTGGCCCACGGCTCGGATCTGGCCGCCGTGGCGCAGCAGGATGCGCTTCACCGTTGCGAGCCCGATGCCCGTGCCCTCGAACTCGCTGGCGCTGTGCAGGCGCTGAAACGCCGTGAAGAGCTTGGAGCTGTACCTCATGTCGAAGCCGACGCCGTTGTCCTTCACTGCGAAGACGGGAGCCCCCGAGGCGGCGACCTCCGCCTCGCGGTAGAACTCGATCTGCGCCGATTCCCGGCGCCGGGTGTACTTCCAGGCGTTCTCGAAGAGGTTGACGAGCACGGCCTGAACTAAGGACGGATCGCCAAATGCGGTCAATCCCGCCTGACAGACAAACGCCACTTTGCGGTCGGGCTCCCGCGTCCTCAGCTGCTCGACGATCTCGACGGCCATGTCCGACAGGTCGACCCGGGAGAGGGTCATCTCGACCCGGCTAAGCCGGGAGAGCTTGAGGAGGTCATCGATCAGCAGGCCCATGCGCTGGCTGCCCCTGCGGATGCGCATCAGGTAGTCTCGGGCGGTCTCGTCCAGCTTGTCCGCATAGTCCTCCAGCAGGACGAGCGAGAAGCCGTCGACGGCCCGGAGCGGGTTCCTCAGGTCGTGGGACACCGAGTAGCTGAAGGCCTCGAGCTCGGACACGGTCGCCGTGAGCTGGGTGGTGCGCTCGGCCACCCTGCGCTCCAGCTCCGCATTGAGGCGCGCCGTCTCCATCTGGACCTTGCGCTCCGCCCGCTGCTGCGCGATCAGGCTGCGGCCGGCGAGCGCCGCGACGGCGGTCGAGGACAGCAGCGAGAGGGCGATGAATCCGAATCCGAACGCCCTGTAGGTAAGGTAGATACCCAGCCTTTGTCCCAGGATCTCATCGAGCGCCTTGGACGACGTCATCCACAGGTCCGCATTCGCCTCCCGCGCCTGGGCGATCGCGCGCTCAAACTCCGCGACCGACACGGGGGGCTGCGAGCCGTCGCCGATCCGCCGCAGCGTCTCGATCAGGCGCTCCTGGGGGCCCATGAAGCGCTCCATCGCGTCGGAGAGGGCGCCCTGCACGCGCGCGTTGCCGCCTTTCGTGTTGCGATTCTCGTCGATGGCCGTGCGCAGGTTGTTCCGGGACCAGACGGCGTCCATCTCCTCGATGATCGCCGAGGCGGTGGCGAAGGGGACCCGCTCCCGGCTGCCGGTGGGCATGCCGGAGCGCCCGAGCTCCTCGAGCCGGGTCAGGCGCTCCTGGCCCCTCGGCAGCGAGTAGACCAGGAGGTCGACCAGGGAGTAGCTGTCGAGGTCGGTGTCCAGGATCAGGTTCGAGGAGTTGCCCACCCGGCGCATCGTGCTCTTCACGGCGAGGGCGAGGGCCGCCTCGTCGCCGCCGGGCTGGCCGCCCGCAGCCCGCGCGGGCTCGCACACGGAGGCGATCTGCGAGATGAGGGGCGCGAGGTCGACGGGAACCCGGTGCGAGTCGCGGGCCGAGACCCGCACGGACGAGGCCGAGCTCAGCCCCGCGACCGCCGCGCGCAGCCGCGCGAGGCATCCGCGCATGGCCGCCTCGTTGGCCCGCAGGCGCTCGGCCGGGCCCTCGGCGGCGAGCACATGGTGCTCGTGGAGGAGGTCGATCAGAGGGTCCAGGGCCGCCAGGACCGGGGCGCCGGCCATCTCGGAGCGCGTGAAGGCGATCTCCCTGTTCGCGTAGAAAACGATGTAGAAAATCGACGTGCCAAGCAGGGGGAGCGTGGCGAAGATCCATATGATCGCCATCCTACGGGCGACGGTGACGTGCGGTTTCACGCTTAGGTTGGAGGTTCCCGAGAGTCCATCGGATGCGTTCGGGGGATCCTAAGCCCAGGCAGCGTGAAAAATCGAGCCCCTGGGAGCGCCTAGCGCCACTCGTGGCGCGGATAGCGGCGAGACAGCTCGACCTTGAGCTTGGGGTAGATGTCCCTCCAGAAGCCGGTCAGGTCGTCGGTGACCTGGAGCGGGCGCTGGTTGGGCGCGAGCACCTCGATCTTGACCGGGACCCGCCCCCGGCCGAGGGAAAGGCGGCCCTCGATCCCGTAGAGTTCCTGGATGCGGGCGCTTAGGACCGGGGGCCCCTCGGCGGCGTAGGTGAGCCGGGAGCGCCGCCCGTTGCCCATGGTCAGGCGCTCGGGCACGAGCGCGTCCATGGCCGAGAGCTGCTCGGCCGTCAGCCAGTCCCTGAGGACCGGCATCACGTCGCGCCCCTTGACGCCGCGCGCCGAGGTCTCTCCGTAGCAGACCTGCTCGATGAGCGTCAGACGCTCGGGGGCGCCAATGGGGTTCACCTCAAGCTCGGGGAACCACTCGGCGAGCCGGTTGACGCGCAGGATCCACTGCTCGACCGCCTCGTCCCAGGCGTCGATCGAGATCCGCCCGGCCGCGACCTCCCGGGCGAGCAGCACCGCCGCCTCGTGGGTGGGCACGTCCTCCGAGCCGGACCTGGACTCGAGCACCAGGTCCCGGAAGCGCCGCTCGCGCCGGGCGACCACGCGCTTGGTCTGCGGGTCGTAGCCGACGCTGCGCTCGTCGCGCAGCTCGCCCGGAAAGAGCTCCCTCAGCCACGCCTCCTCGACCACGGTCGCGAGGTTGAGCAGCACGCTCACCTCCCCCGCCCGCCCGCCCACTTCGGTGATCTCCGCTGCGACAAAGAGAGGCGCCTTGCCGATCGCGCTTTCGCGGGCGAGGAGCCCCCGGCGGCCGTGGACGAGCTCGCAGCGGAGCGTCGCCGCGTCGAGCCTGCGGGCCAGGTGGTCCGGAAAGCCGGCCAGCACGCACTTGCGCACCGCCTCGCCGTCCACCCGGCGCTCGGAGGCGTCGAGGCCCTCCGCGGCCGCGATCTCGAGGAACTGCTCGAAGAGCGGCCCGACCTGCCTCGCGGACTGGGCGTGGATGCCGAGGCGCCGGCAGGGCTCGAGCGCGTAGCCGCCCCGTTCCGCGAAGCGCCAGGCGCGCATCAGGAGGAAGAAGTCGCTCTCGTGCTCCTCGCCCAGGGCCTCCTCCCGCGCCTCCTCGACGGCGCGGGGCACCCCCCGCAGCAGGAAGTTGCGGCCCTGCGTCAGCGCGGCCATCATGGCCACCGAGCGCACGCAGCCGCGCTCCTGGGCCTCGAGGAACATGCGCGCGTAGCGGGGATGCACGGGGAAGCGCAGCATGCGCCGGCCGATGTCCGTGATGGCTCCCCCGGGCCCGTCCAGGGCGCCCAGGTCGGCGAGCAGCGCCTGCGCCCGCTCCAGGCCCCGGGGCTCGGGCTTCTCGAACCAGGGAAAGCCCGCCACGTCCACCAGGCCCGAGGCCTTGAGGGTGAGCACCACCTCCGAGAGGTCCAGGCGCTTCACCTCGGGCAGCTCGTGGGCCGGCCGCTGGGCGTGCTCGCGCTCGGTCCAGAGGCGCACGCAGACGCCCGGCGCGGTGCGCCCCGCGCGGCCCGCGCGCTGGTCGGCGCTCGCCGCGGAGACCTTCTCGACCAGCAGCGTGTTGATCCCCCGCTCGGGGTCGAAGCGGGCGATGCGCGCCAGGCCCGCGTCCACGACCGTCGTCACCCCGTCGATCGTGAGCGAGGTCTCGGCCACGTTGGTGGAGACGATGATCTTGCGGCAGTCCATCCGCTCGACGGCGCGGTCCTGGGCCTCGGCGGGGAGCTCGCCGTGCAGCGGGAGGGCGGCGAAGCCGCGAAGCTCCCGCTGCCCCTGGAGGGCCTGGAGGGTGCGGCCGATCTCGTAGGCGCCCGGCATGAACACCAGCATGTCGCCCGTCGACTGGGGCGCCACCCGCGCGCACTCGCGGGCGGCGACGTCCCACACGGGCTCGGCCTCGAAGTCGGGGGACTTGGGGAGGTACTCCACGCGGACCGGGAAGGTGCGGCCCCGCGAGACCAGCACCTCGCACGGGTCCATGAACGCCCGCAGGGCGCCCGCCTCGAGGGTCGCAGACATGACGAGGATCTTCAGGTCGGGGCGCGCCGTGCGCTGCACCATGAGCGCCCGGGCGAGCGAGATGTCGCCGTAGAGATGGCGCTCGTGGAACTCGTCGAACACCAGGGCCGACACCCCGGAGAGCTCCGGGTCGAATGTCATCTGGCGAAGGAGGATGCCCTCGGTGACGAAGCGGATGCGGGTCGCCTCGCTCACCCGCGACTCAAGGCGTATCTGGTAGCCGACAGCCTCGCCCAGGCGCGTGCCGACCTCCTCCGCCACGCGGCGGGCGAGCATGCGGGCCGCCAGCCGCCGGGGCTGGAGCACGATCGCCTGCGCCCCGTCGAGGAAGCCGTGGCGCAGCAGCATCTGCGGGACCTGGGTCGACTTGCCCGAGCCCGTGGGCGCCTGAATGATCACCCGGCCGCTCGCGCGCAGCGCCGCCACGAGGGGCTCTTCCAGCTCATAGACGGGGAGGTCGCGCGGGCTCATTCGGATTGTTAATAACCGGTGAACTACCTTGCTCTCAGGTTATTCACAGCCCGCGGGTGTGAAGGGATTGTGCATAAGAAAACCTTCACGAAATCGTAACGGCCGTACA
Organism: uncultured Opitutaceae bacterium; assembly: GCA_903919205.1. Lineage (GTDB taxonomy): Bacteria > Verrucomicrobiota > Verrucomicrobiia > Opitutales > Opitutaceae > Palsa-1447. The sequence continues at coordinate 45,509 of CAIXHE010000036.1, forward strand.
AGCTCGACCCGTTCCTTGATAGAACAGTCGCAGCGCGAAGGCCTGAAAAACCCTTCGAAAGCACGGCTGAGATAATCCCGGGTGACCGGGGAAAGGACGGTGGCAGCTGGTGCCGCCATCCCCTCAGCGCAGCAATGCGCGAGCAGGCAATATCACCAGTTCCTCTGGCCGGTGTCATGACCGGTCAGTATCATGAAATCAGGAGCTGAGAGGCTAGGCGCGATCAGAAACCGCGTCCGAGCCGAGTCAGGTGCACAGGAAGTTTCGAACTGTGCGCCGACGCAGTTACCCAGAGGGTACGGCTGCTACTGCGCAGACCAGAACGCAGTCGCGTTTCCCGGCGGGACGACCCCGCCAAAAGGCCCCCGTCGGTAATTCGACCGGGGCGCGCAAGGGAGACACGACGGCGGGGAGCGAGCGGGCCAGGCAAAGCCCGTGAAAACTCCTCAATTGGGCGGTATGTAAATCCATATCACCCAACTGCAAAGCGAACGCAGCCTGAGAGTTAAGAGGTCAGACCCGTAACGCGGGGCAAACGATCGGCCACAAGCTGATGCCGTCCCCGTGGTAACGGTGCCGACGCGAAAGATCCGCTACTTGTAGGCGTGTCTGCACCACGTCCAGCGTGACGCTCCCGGCAGGGGGCGGCCGAACTGGGCGAAGAGGCCTCACTCGAAAGACTCCAACCGGCAACGGTAGGAGCGATCCCGCCATGAGATCGATAGCTTCGCATGCCGCGAAGAGTGGCGTCGGGGAACATACGGCCCGCGAAAGCGAGAGCGCCCAACGGTATGTGACGGGAAAGAGCGCGTGGCGAGCGCCCACCCCCAAATTTGGCCCCGGAACCGCAAGGTTCCGGGGCCTTATTGTTTTACGGGCTTTCCGGTCGCCCAAAAGCCCCGGCCGCCCACTGCCCCCGGGGGATCGAGCCGCTCGAAACGGCGGTCTTTCCCCTCAACCCCCTCCACGTTAGCCGGTCACCCTTGACGAAAACGCCGCGGGTGACACTGTTACACCATGCCTTCCAAGGCAATTACCATCAAGGAACTCCACGCCAAGACCGGCGAGCTCGTTCGCCGTGCAGGCCTGTCGCGGACACCGGTCAGCATTACGGACAGGGGCCGCGCGGTCGCCGTGCTGGCAAATCCATCTCTGATCACACCGGGCCCTCGCAAGCGCACGCTTCTTCCCGAGTACGAGGCGATGATGGCTGCGCCGAGCATGGACACGATTCAGGCCGCCCTAAACGACGTTCGTGGGGAACGCTAGCGAGTGATCTTCTGCGACACATCGGCCATCGCCAAACTCTACGTTCCCGAGAGGGAGTCGCCGGCCATGCGAACTCGCCTCGAGACCGAGGACCAGGTGTGCG
>CAIXHE010000037.1 GCA_903919205.1 uncultured Opitutaceae bacterium
ACCCCGTGCTCGGAGCGGCCGCCGCCTCGGTCGGGGCGTTCTCGTGGGGAGCGTCCGCGACGCCGGACTCGTCGCTCCTCGTCACCCTTCCCCCGGGGGCGTATACGGTCGAAGTTTCCGGTGTCAGCGGTGATGATGGGGTCGCCCTTGCAGAGGTGTATGAAGTGCCGTGACCCGGCGGGTCGGCCTTGTTGGTGGTGGGCCCACTCGGACTTGAACCGAGAACCAAAGGATTATGAGTCCTCTGCTCTAACCGATTGAGCTATAGGCCCGGACCACTCCCTGCAACGATAGCCCGCTGAGGGTGCGTGGAAAGGCGATATTTTTACCGCACCCTCCGGTCTACAGGGATTGGGGTGTCGCGTTCTCGTACTTGGACCAGTTCTTGAGGAGCTCGTGAACAACGACGGAGCCCGCCCGATAGTTCGCCTCGAAGGCCGCCGTTGTCCCCATCGACTCGTCGCCCACCGTCTTCAGGAAGTCGACCCCAGGCGGCGGCATGCAGTAGTTGCTGGCACCCCTGAGCATCAGCACCCGGTTGAAGTCGACGAGGCCCTTGGCCGCCATGCGCTTCAGGCTGCCGACGTACGCGGCCTGCTCCATCGCCGTCGTGCTCATCTCGCCCTTGCCATGGGTCCACATCTTCACCCAGTTGCGAGCCCAGATCGTGCGCTTGAGCCCGTGCCAGTACCGGGCCGTCGCGATCGTGTCGCCCATCATGATCTGGGGCGGAAGCAGGGCCTTCGGGTAGCCCACATAGGCCTGCCTGGCGGCCTTGAGGCCGGGGGTGTCGGGTAGGGTCGTCCCGGCCTTGGATAGGGCATACGCCCACCGGGTGAGGCCCGGGTTCAGGGCGTAGTTCATGTCATAGGCGAGCGTGGCGCCGCCCCAGCCGCCCGCGCCCGCCTCGGCCCGGGGCAGGGTGTCGGGCGCGAAGGTCCCGATAGCGAAGAGCCCGTAAGGCCAGGTGCTCGGCATCTCCGACTCGCCGACCTCGCGCATCGCGTCGGCGTCGACGACGTTCTCGGCCCAGACCGCGCTGCCGATCGGGCCGCTCGCCGGGTCGATGCCGGAGATCCCGTTGATGAGCCAGTAGGTCTTGCGCAGGTCGAGCGCGGGGTCGAGGCAGAGCGCCATGATGAGCTCGCTCGAGACGACGGTGGTAAGCGTCGTGTCGCGGGTGTTGCCGGCGACGCTGCCATAGAGGCCCTGCGCGTTGTAGCGAAGCGGGTGGGGCGCCCCCTGGACCTCGAGCGTGCCTGTCAGCTTCTCGCGCTCGGCCCAGTACTGGAACTCGCCCGGCGCGTCGCCCGTGTCGTCGCCCACCTCAAACCCGGAGATGACGATCACCTTGATCGGGATGCGCTCGGCGGCGGCGGCCGAGGCCCAGCTGGCTGTGGCGAGGACTGCCAGGATGGCCCAGCGTGAAAGGCGTGCGATACGGGGAGGTTTCATCCGGGCCCCGCTGAGCACGATACATGCCACGAGGCCCGCCTCGCCCGGGCCTGGAGGGGCCGGACCTTCGGACGCCTACTCGGCGAGCACGCGGGCGGGAACGAAGGAGCGGATGACGGGGAGCACCCTGGATCGGAAGCGGGCCTCGATCCGGTCTCGGTGCTTCTGGTACTGGAGGCCGAGATAGATCACGCCGATGCCTGCGAGGCTGAGGACAAAGGGGAAGAGCGTGGAGTCCTGGAAGACGCGATAGGCCAGGTGACCGAGGTATCCGAAGAGTCCCAGGGAGCCGAAGACGAGGAAGGCCCTGCGCCGCAGGGCCAGTGAGCAGAAGATGAGCCCCAGGTTCACGAGGCCGTACACGGCCTTGGAGAGTTCGCTGTGGCTCTCCATGCTCGAGAGCCCGCCCCAGAATGACATCAGCCCGAAGAGGTAGCCCCAGAACGTGAAGTCCTCGGTCCTGCCAAGCAGGTCTACGGCATAGGTTGCGGCGAGCATGGCCGCCCCGAAGACCATCGTGACGAACGCACGCTCGTTCCAGTTGGAATAGGCGTGCCCGAGGAAGGCCTCGGTCAGGTCCATCGACAGGTACCAGAGCGCATACGCGATCGGGGCCGTGAGGAACGGGAAGCGCCAGAACCTGAGCGCGGCGAGGCCCGCTGCGATCGTGGCGGCTTCCATCACGATCCAGCTCCCGTGGATGTACGGATGAAAGCGGGCGTAGGACCCCGGGTCGCCCTTCGGCCAATACCCGGTCCAGCGCTCGAGCCCGTAGGTCGCGAGCGGCACCATGCAGACCGCCACCGTCAGGAGGAGGCCCCCGGGCACCCGCAGGGACCGGTTCCAGAGGTGACGGCCGGCGATCAGGAACCCGACGGCATAGGCCGTGGCCACGCCGAAGAGGCCCGGGCCCCCCAGGCCGTCCCAGGCCTTGCTCATGAACCAGCCCATCGCGCCGATCGTGATCAGCGCCCCCAGGTAGTAGGCCACGTTCGCGGCGTCGAACCGGGGCTTGTTGGGTGAGCGGGCTCCGGCGAGCAGCCGAGACCAGAGGCGCTGCGACTGCTCCTCCGTGAGCCCCACGGCGGCTGCGGCGGTGCGGAACTCCAAGGGGGAGATGTTCATGGTGGGGCGAGGGTTCAGGCTGCGGGGCCGTCTGCGTGCGCGGCCATCTGCTGCAGGGAGGGCAGGTCCGGCTTGCCCGAGCCGAGGAGGGGGAAGGGCGTGCACGCCCGGATCTGCTTCGGAATGCTCAGGTCGGAGAGGCCCTTGCCGCGGATCGCCGCGCGCGCGGCCTCGGGCGTCAGCTTCGCGTCGGAGGTGAAGAGCACCAGTTCCTCCCCCTTGGTCGGGTGGGGGCGGCTGACGACCGCGACCATGCCCGTCGTGGCTCCGGCGACCGCCTCCTCGACGGCCGAGAGGGACACCATTTCCCCAGCGATCTTTGCGAAGCGCTTGGCCCTCCCGAGGATCTTCACGAAGCCCTGATCGTCGATGGACACGATGTCGCCGGTGTCGTACCACTCGCCGGTCTCGGCGAGGACGCCCGGCTGCTCCGGCAGGTAGTAGCCCATCATCCGGTTCGGGCCCCTGAAGAAGAGCCTGCCACCCGCAGTGCCGGGGACGGGCTCTAGGCGGACCTCGATCCCCGGCAGGAAGCAGCCGACCGTGCCCGGCTTGAACGCGAGCGGCGTGTTGATGGCCAGGGCGGGCGCCGCCTCGGTGGTGCCGTAGCCCTCGAGGATCCGGATGCCGAAGCGCTCGCCCCAGAGCTTCTGGGTCGACTCCTGGAGCTTCTCGGCGCCCGCGAACACGTAGCGCAGCGAGTAGAAGTCGTAGGCGTTCGCCTTGCGGGCGTAGCCGTTCAGGAAGGAGTTGGTCGCGAAGAAGATGGTCGCGTTGGCGCTGTAGATGAACTCGGGGATGATCCCGTAGTGGAGCGGGGTGGGGTAGAGGACGGTGCGCACGCCCGAGAGCAGCGGGGTCAGCATGCCGCCCGTGAAGCCGAACGCGTGGAAGAGGGGCAGGGCGTTGAAGACGCAGTCGTTATGGGAGAAGTCGACCCTGGCCCGCAGTTGCGCGACGTTGGCGAGCAGGTTCTGGTGGGAGAGCACCACGGCCTTGGGCAGGCCCGAGGAGCCCGAGGTGAAAAGGACCGAGGCGCGTGGGTCCCGGCCCGAGTCCTTCCAGCGCTTCTCGTGGGAGGCGTAGGCCGAGGCCGGGCTGAGGGCGAGCCACAGGAGCCGCGCCTTCCAGAGCAGGCTCGGCCTCTGGTCCTCGAGGTACACGACCCGAACGCCGCCTGTCTCGAGGCTCGCCACGCGATCCCCGAGCCGGGCCTGCGCGATGAAGGTCCGCGAGGTGACCACCGTGCGGATGCCGGCCGTCTTGACCGTCGAGGAGAAGGCGGCGCTGCCCATCGAGAAATTGAGCCAGGCGGGAACTCGGTGGGCGTACTGCAGCCCCCAGAACGCGAGCGCCCCGCCGACGCTGGTCGGCATCATGATGCCCACGATCTCGCCCGACTCGGTGACGCGGCCGAGGCGTTCTCCGAGGTAGGCCGAGCCCCGGAGGATCGCCCCGTAGCCGAGGGTCTTCCCGTCGTGCCCGAGCCACATCGACGTGCTCGCGCGGTGGCGGCCCGCGGCGTCGATCAGCTCGCGGTAGAGCGAGTGCTCGGCGACCTGGGCCTTGAAGGCGCTCTCGCTCAGGAGGCCGTAGATAAACGGGCTCCGCTCCCGGCGTCCCGCCCCCTCGGGCATCGTGCGCGGGGCGCTGATCGTCAGCGTGATCTGGGGGAACCAGCGCCGGCGGTACTTGCCCGCGAGGCGGGTGAACACCGAGAGGTGGGCCCCGTCGATGTGCACGGTGACGATGCTGGCCTTCGAGCGGTGAGCGATGAAGCCGGCCCCGTCGTAGACCTTCATGAGCCCCCCGGTGGTGCTCAGGCGGCCCTCCGGGAAGATCGCCACCAGGCCCCCCTTCTCCAGCGCGGAGCAGAGGGTCTTCAGGCTGAGCGGGTGCGACGGGTCGATCGCGTGGGCGGTCGTCCACTTGAGGAAGGGGCGCACCCAGCGGATCCTGGCAATCTGGGTGTCCACGGCGAAGACAGGCGGCTCGGGCAGGAAGGCCGAGAGGAGCGCGGCGTCCAGCCAGGACGTGTGGTTGGCGATCACGAGCCGGGGGCCCGAGGAGGGGAAGTGCTCGAGACCGCGCACGCGCACCCGGAAGAGGACCTTGAGCACCCAGCGAAGGACCGTCTGCAGGACCGACTCCGGCAGGAGCCACACCATGTAGATGGAGACCGCCAGGTTGGCGACCGCGAGCACGCCGAGCAGCACAACCGGCCGGGAGTCGACCGACTCGACCGCGATCGCACCGATCGCGCCGCCGACCATGAAGATCGCGTTCATGATGTTGTTGGCCGAGATCACGCGGCCGCGCTGGTCCTCGGGGCTCCGGTGCTGCATGATCGCGTAGAGGGGCACCGAGTAGACACCCCCGGCCACGCCGATCCCCGCCGTGATGACGGTCAGGTAGACGCCGAGGTGCACGCCCGCGTGGACGTCGGCGAACATCCAGAGGAAGAGGAACCCGCTCATGGCGAGCCCCGCCAGCGGCACGTAGGTCGCGCGGATCTTGCCCTCGTTCAGGAAGAGCCCGAGGAACGAGCCCGCGCCGACCCCGATCGCGAAGAACAGGAGAAAGTGGGTCACTCCCTCCGCGTCCTTGTGGAGCGAGTCCTTGACGTAGGTCGGCAGGAACGAGAGGAGCACCGCCCCCAGGCACCAGAACCACGAGACTCCGAGCACGCTGCGCCAGAGGGTCGGGATCCGGCGGATCGTTCCCACGGCCTCGACCGAGCAGCGCCAGAGCGAGCGCGGGTTCCAGGGGGAAAGAGTCTGCGCGGCCGAGGCCGGCGCCTTCGGCATGAAGTACGTGGACACGCACCCGATGACGCCGAGGACGAGGAGCAGGAGCCCCACGTCGTTGCGGTCGACCGTGCTCATGGCCGCGCGCGCCCCGGCCAGCGTGCCCGTCACGATCGCGATGAAGGAGCCCGCCTCGAACCAGGCGTTGCCGCTCACCAGCTCGTCGGTCTTCAGGTACACCGGCAGGAGCCCGTACTTGAGGGGACCGAACAGGGCCGAGATGAAGCCGAGCGCGAGGATGATCGCCCACATGCCGTAGAAGCTGTCCGTGTAGAGGGCCGCGGCGGCGCCCAGCATGACGAAGGCCTCGAAGGTCTTCAGGGCGCGCACCAGCGTGTGGCGGGGCCAGATGTCCGAAACGTAGCCGGCCCATCCCGAGATGAGCACGAACGGAAGGATGAAGAGCCCGCCGATCAGGTAGACCGTGTAGGCGGGGTTCCACCCGTGGGCCTTCGCGAGCCCGAAGGTGGCCAAAAGGACGAACGCGTTCTTGAACACGTTGTCGCAGAAGGCGCCGATGAACTGAGTGATGAACAGGGGCAGGAACCTGCGGGAGGTGAGCATGCTCATGTGGGAGGGGGGGAAGGGTGTGGAGGGGACTACGAGGCTGAGGGGACGTCGCCGAGCGCGGGAAGGCGACTGCGCACGGCCTTGAGCGCCGTGGAGGCGATCGCGACGACGCCGGGGTCGATCTGGATCTGCGCGATCACGGCGTCCATGCGAGCCTCGGCCCGAAGGCGGGTGTCCGCGCCGAGCGGGGTCAGCGACACCCTCCAGGTGCGGGCGTCCGAGCGGCGGCGCTGGATGAGCCCCTTCCTCTGGAGCTGGCGCACCTGGAAGGTGATGCTCGAGGCCGCGACGATGATCCGGTCGCTGATCTCCCGCTGGGAAAGGGCGCCGTCCTTCAGCACATTGAGGATGTTGAAGGTCATCGGGGTCAGGCCGAAGGGCTTGAGGATCCGGTTGCCCGCCGACTCGATCGTAGCGGCGGCGGCGATGATGTCGTAGATGAGGGCTTTCATGGGGTGTGCTCGATGACGACGTTCAGGAGGGGGCTCTGCAGCTCGCTGGCCGGGGTGATCGTGGCCCGCTGCAAGGGAATGCGGCCGAGGAACCACACCCGCCAGAATCCCACCGGGGCCGAGGGGTTGCGGTGGAGCAGGTGCTCGAAGGTCTCGACCTCGCCGATCTGCTGTTGGGTGGTGATGTACACCGCGTCGTGCACGAACTTGGAGCAGAAGGTGCGCCGGGAATCGAGGTCGAAGCCGAGCGCGTACGGCTTTCCCAGCTGGGAGTTCGCGAAGGCGAGCATCGCGCGCTTCTGCCCCTCGCTCGGCTCCTGCGGCAGGCGGCGTATCGAGAACTGCTGGTCGACGGAGCGCCCCAGGAAGCGCCGGAGGGGGGTCTTGCGCACGACGGGGACCCCGCTCTCGGCGACGACCCAGTCCCCGTCCCTGTAGTCGACGATGATCCCGACGTGGGAGGTCCAGCTGGCGGTCGTCTCCGCGACCCGGGAGAAGATCGGTCCGCCGAGCCGGGTGAAGACGATGTCGCCGACGGCCGGCCGGCTTTCCACGACCTGCTGATAGAGGGGATCGGCGATGCGTGCGCGGGCGTTCACCGCGAGCGCGATGAACAGGTTTCCCAGGGCAAGAAGGAGGCGAGGCTTCGGTTGCATGGTCAACAGTTAGGTATGCGATTATTGCAATTACAACGATTAAATTTAGAAGAGTTTGTTAATATATATAAAACAGCCATTTAGTGCCTAATTTATGTCCCGTACACATGCATCCAAGAGGCATGGTCGGGCGTAGGAGACCGTCCCAGGTTCGCCCTCGGGGCGGTCAGGGCGAGACCCGATAGAGGCGGGCGCCGTGCCACGGCACCTCGGGCGCGAAATCGCCGCTGACGCGGCCCACATCCTTGTGATCCCAAAGATCCCGAATCGAAACCTCGCTCCCCAGGCCCAGGTCGGCGACCGAAACCCGGACCCCCTGGCCCCGGGCCGCGACATCGGCGGCCGTGAAGCCGTACGCCTTGAAGACCATCGTGTCCCTGCGGACCTTCTGGGCCACCTCGTCGAGAACGGCGCTGCCCTCGAGGGCCGCCGCGCCCTCGGGAATCTCAAGGCTGTTCCGCCGCTCTCCGTGGCTGCCGTAGTCGCGGCCGGCTGGGAGCGTGCGGCCGTCTCGCAGGACCCAGCGCACGTCCTTGAACACCGCGGGCCACCAAAAGCGCGGATGGTCGCTGTCGTCGGCCACGAGGACCACTGTGCGCAGGCCGTTGACCGCGACCTTGAAGGCCACCGACATGCCCGGCGTGGCTGCGGACACGGGCTCGCTGCGCCACAGGCGCTTCTCCTCGGAGAGCACCCACGGGTCCCGGGTGTTGAAGAGCGCCAGGTAGCGGTCGCGCCCCCCGGGCGCCTTCGCGATCCATCCTATGCCTCCATGGGCGCTGCGGAAGAGCTGGCGGTTGTCGGCGCTCGCCTGGTCGACCGCGAGCACCTCGTCGTTCGTGAGGAGGGCTCGGGTCGGCTCGTCGAGCCGCGTCAGGTCGGCGCCGAGGATCAGCGGGGAGCGAGCGATCGACCAGAGGGTCATGAGCGTCACCTGCTCGTCATGGCTGAACCACGTCGGCCGGCCGAGGTCGATCATGCCGATCGGGATCATGTCGGCGTCGGGCCAGGCACCGGGCCTGCGGAAGCGCGACCACTGGTTCAGGCGCTCGAACTGGGCCTCGAGCAGCGACCAATGGTCCCAGAAGTCGTCCGAGATGCGCCACATGTTGGCGTGGGCCGCGGCGTGGTCGCCGGCCTTGAGGTCGGTCTCCCCGGGCGATAGGCTGAGCACCATGGGTCGCCCCGAGCGGTCGATCGCCGCGCGGATCGCCTCGACCTCGGGCTCGTTCGGGATGTAGGGGCGCGACAGGTCGTCCACTTTCACGAAGTCGACGCCCCACGAGGCGATGAGCGCGAACACCGAGTCGTAGTAGGCCTGGGCGCCCGGCCGGGACATGTCGACCCCGTACATGTCCTGGTTCCACTCGCAGACGCGCACGCGGTCCGCGATGTCCGCGGCGTGGTAGGATGTCCCCAGGATCGGGAGGTTGCGCTCGACCGCCTGGCGCGGGATGCCGCGCATGAGGTGGATCCCGAACTTGAGGCCGCGGGCATGGACGTAGGTCGCCAGGGCCTGGAATCCGCGGCCGCCGGCGGATCCGGGAAACTTGTTCTCGGCGGGAACGAGCCTCCCGTAGCCATCCATCGCGAGCTTCGCCTTCTCGTTGTACGCGAAGCCCGTCGAGCCGGGCTCGTACCATTGGATGTCGACCACGACGTACTGCCACCCGTGGGCGGCCAGCTCGCGCGCCATCACGTCGGCCGTCGCCTCGGTGCGGGCCTCGTTGGCGGTGGTCGCGAAGCAGTCCCAGCTGTTCCAGCCCATGGGCGGCGTGGGCGCCCAGTCATGGAAATCCCCCGCCCGCACGCAGGCCGGCGCGAGCAGGAGCGCGAGGAGGGCGCGCGCCGCCGGGCGGCTCATACGGCCGGCTCCCAGCCCGGCTCGTATTGGCGGCCCCAGAGCTTCATGGCCTCCTCGTCGCGCAGCACATGGCCGTTCGAGGGGTCGCAGTCGAGCGAGCGGCCGACCCGCTGGGAGATGTTGCCGAGGTGGAGCATCGCGACGCTCTTGTGGCCCTCCGAGATCGGCGAGGACAGCGGGCTGCCGGTGCGGATCGCGTCGACGAAGTTCTGGACGTGCAGGCGGTCGAGCCGGGTGCCGTTGGCGCTCTGCGTGTTGGTGCCCTCGTTCTCGGGCGCCTCGACCACCTCCTTCACCTTGCGCTTCTTGCTGTCGAAGAAGGTGTAGTTGTTGTTCTCGAGGAGGGCGGCCCCGTCGGTGCCGTAGATCATCGCCCCGCGGGAGAGGCCCTCGGTGGGGTACCCGTTGCAGCTGCGCCCCTCCCACGAGACCGAATGCTTCGGGCCGAAGTTCCAGCCGATCGCCTGCGTGTCCGGGGTCTCCCAGTCGTCGTCGAACTGGAAGCGGCCGCCGGTCGAGGAGACGCGGGTCGGGAAGTCCACACCGAGCGCCCAGCGGCACACGTCGATCTCGTGCGTCCCGTTGTTGAGGGCCTCGCCGGTGCCCCAGTGCCAGAACCAGTGCCAGTTGTAGTGGATCACGTTGCTGCGGTAGGGGGTCCTCGGGGCTGGGCCCTGCCAGAGCTCGTAGTCGAGCGTGGCCGGGACGGCGGCCACGGTGCCGTGGCCGATGCTCGAGCGGTTGTTCTCGTACCAGGCCTTGGCGTAGTAGGCCCGGCCGATCGCCCCCGCATGGATCTCGCGGATGGCCGCCTGCATGTTCGGGAAGGAGCGCCGCTGGTTGCCCATTTGCACCAACTTGCCGTAGCGGGCGATGCCCTTCAGCAGGAGCTCGCCCTCGTGCGGGTTCTGGCTGCACGGCTTCTCCACGTATACATGCTTGCCCGCGGCCATGGCGAGGATCGCCATCGGCGCGTGCCAGTGGTCCGGGGTGGCGATCGTGATCGCGTCGACCGAGGCGTCGTCGAGCACGCGCCGGAAGTCCTTCACGGTGCGCGGGCTCGAGCCCGGGATCTTCGCGGCCTGGCGGACGCCCTTGGCGAGCGCCCCGTCCTCCACGTCGCAGAGGTAGGCGATCTCCACGTTGTCGATGCCGCCGAGGGACTCGATGTGGGAGAGCCCGCGGCTGTTGGTGCCGCACACGGCGATGCGCACGCGGTTGGAGGCGCCGGTGCCGGCGCGAAGCGCCCGGGGCAGGGCCGTGAAGGCCAGCCCCGCGGCTAGGCCCGTCTTCAGGAACTGGCGGCGGTCGTGGTGGGGATTCATGGAGTCTGGGGGGTTGGGGAGGGGTGGGCCGGCGCTGGCTTCAGGCCGCGGGCGTCAGGCCCGCGAGAAGCCCGCGCATGTAGCCGAGGGACTGTGCAATGTTGGGAATGGGGTCGTCGGACTCGACCTCGTCCTCCAGGCCGACCTGGCCGCCGTAACCGACGTCGAGCAGCGCCGCGAAGACGGCCCGAAGGTCGATCCGGCCGAAGCCCAGGCCGACCGACTGGTCCTTGTGGTCGCCGACCCGCGAGAGGGTGTCCTTGATGTGCACGTCGTAGAGCCTGCGGTGGCACTTGACGATCGCCTCGACCGGGTCGGCGCCCGCCCGGGTGGCGTGGCCCACGTCGAGGCAGAGTCCCATGCGCTTGTCATAGGGCTGAACCGCAGCCCAGACATCGAACGGCGACGGGAAGATCTTGTCCTCCGGGCCGTGGTTGTGGAAGGCGATGCGCATGTCGTACTCGGCCACGAAGCGCTCGGTCAGCCTGAGGGTGGCCGCGTCCGGCGGCTCCTTGTAGGACGCCGTCATCGTCTTCAGGCCCGCGGCGCGGCCGCACTCGAAGGCCTTTCTCATCACGCCCTCGTCGTTGGCGAGGGCGACGACCCCGGTGCTCGCGATCGGCAGGCCCGCGTCCCGGAACTTGGCCGCCATGTCCCGGCAGACGTCGGGCGTGCTGAGGAGGATCGGCACGTGGACCCTGAAGACGGACACCGAGCGGACCTGGAGCCTCTTCAGGATCTCGACAGCCTGCTCGGTCGGGTACTTGCGCAGCGAATACGTCGCGAGCCCTAGGTTCAGGGTCGAGGGCCGGCGCGCGGCGGGCGCCTCGAGGGCGAGGGCCCGCGGGAGGGCCCCGGCGACGGGCAGCAGGAGGCCGGCTAGGGCCGTGGTGCGCAGCGCCTCTCGGCGGGATAGCAGCGTTTCGTCCATGGGGGGAGGCCGGGCGCCGGGGGTGGGGATCGGGACCGGGGCAGGCACTCTGCCCGCGCGGGCTCCGCTTGTCCAGAACGGGAAGACTTGCGCTCGCGCCTTGGGGCCGTTCACTGGGTGATCAGTCATGCTAAGACGCTTCGCCACGGTTTCCATGCTGGTTGCCTCGCTCTGCGCGAGCGGGGCCATGCTGGACCTGACGCAGGTGTTCGCCTGGGCGCGCATGTTCGGGGGCTACGCCCGCTCCGAGTCCGTGATGGCGGCCGCCCGAGACACGTTTGACCCGGCCCGACCCTGCGAGCTGTGCCAGGCGGTCAGCCGGGCCCGCGAGGCCGCGAGCAGCCAGGCCCCGGCCCCGCGCACGCAGGGCGCCGAGAAGATGCTCCTGATCCTGGAGAGGCCCTCTGCGTTCCTGATCAGCCGCCCGCAGGAGGCGTGGCCCGTGGCCGCGCACGCCTGCCCGGTGGCGCGCGCGTCGGACGTGCCCGTCCCGCCGCCGAAGTCGATCGCCGCCTAGGCGCTCGCGATCGGACCGCCTCCCGCCCGTTTGGGCGGGCTCCGGCCGCCCCTAACCCGCGCGATCTCCGCCAGTCCCCGGGCAGCCGTGTCTTCACGCGGCGCCCAGGCTGCGGCCCGCGCATCCCAACCACATCCTTCTTATCTTCATGAACACCTTTTCATCCACCCGGCGCCCCGCGCCGGTTTCCTTCACACCCTATTCCCGCCCCCGGACACTCCGGCGGGCGATCGCTACGCTCGCGGCGCTCATGGGTGCCGCGGCGCTGCTCCAGCCTGGCCGCAGCCTCGGATGCGCCTGCGGATGCGGCATCTACGAGGTGGGGACGGCCGACATGATCCCGACCGGCTCCGGCGTCGAGACGTTCTTCGACGTCGACTACCAGGACCAGAACCACAACTGGAGCGGCACCTCCGAGGCCCCCGCCGCCGACAATGGCGACAAGGACATCCGCACCACCTGGTATACCTTCGGCTACCAGCAGATGTTCAACCGCGAGTGGGGAATCCGCCTAGAGGTGCCCTACGAGACCCGCCACTTCGAGACCACCGGCGGAGCCACGGGCAGCGACATCGTGGACATCAACTTCAGCGGCGTGGGTGACATCCGAATCGAGGGCATCTACACGGGCCTCTCGGACGACCTGTCCGAGGGCATCACCTTCGGCCTCAAGCTGCCCACCGGCAGCTACACGAAGGAGGATGCCTACAACGACATCGACCGGGACTCGGAGATCGGCAGTGGAAGCACCGACATCCTGCTCGGCGCCTTCAAGCGCTTCGGCTTCGGGGACGCCCCGTGGAGCGGGTTCGCCCAGACCCTGCTCGACGTCCCGGTCCTCACCCAGGTGCAGTACGTGCCGGGCATCGAGTGGGACACCGCCGTGGGCGCCTACTACAGCGGCTGGAAGATCGGCCGGGTGACGATCGCCCCGATCGGGCAGTTGAAGCTGTCGATGCGCAGCCGCGACGACGGCGCAAATTCAGCGAGTCCCGTCGCCTCCGGGTTCGTGCGCGTGCTCGCAGCGCCCGGCATCGAGGTCGATGCGCACCCGTTCAAGGTGTATGCCGACGTCGAACTGCCGCTCTATTACTGGTTCAACGGGGACCAGCTGGTCGCGAAGACGCTCTTCCGCGTCAACGTGAGCTATATGTTCTGACGCCCGGGCCTCAGGGGGCTGGCGCCCGTCAGGGCGCCAGCTTGTCCCCGTGCATCGCGTGGTCGCCGTCGCCGACCGTGACCTCGATCCACGACTTGCCGCCCTCGGTCTTGAAGTCGGCCTGGACGTCGGTCGTGAGCGCGTAGAAATGGGTCTGCGACTCGGCATGGAGCACCACCTCGGGGGCATTGCTCACGGTGAGCGCGAGCAGGCCGTCGCTCAGGCGCCGCACCTTGAAGAACGCGTCCTTGCCGTAGCTGCCCACGTAGGAGTCGAGGAGCGCGTTGGAGAGCATGTACTCGGGCTTGCGCGGATTCCCAAGCTCGCGCACCCAGACGTTGCGGAAGCGCACGGGGTTGCCGTGGTCCTGGAGGGCGATCGGCAGGCGCTCCGGGTGGGCCTTGTAGGGGATGCGGCCGATCCAGCCGGTCGGCCCCGTCAGCTCGACGTTGTTCTGCACGAGGACGCCGTTGTGGAAGACGGTCTCTCGGGCCTTGGAGACCAGGTTGCCTTCGGCATCGAATCGGGGGGCGGTCCAGACGATGTCGTAGATCTCCCACTTGCCCGGGGGCAGCATCACGTTCACGAGCGGCGGGTACTGGCCGTAGATCGAGGCGGCCGAGCCGTCCGCGTAGGTCTTGTTCTGGTAGGAGTCGAGCACCTGGCACTCGTAGCGGTCGAAGCCGAAGAAGACGCCGCTGTTGCCGCGCCCCTGGCTGTCGCCGTGCGGGGGGGTGGGCGACGCCCACTCTACGTGGAGCTGGCAGTCGCCGAACGAGCGGCTGGTGCGCACGTAGCCGCTGCCCGGCACGCACTCGAGGGCGCCGTCATGGATCACCCACTTGGTGGGGCTTCCGTCCAGGGCCACCCACTGCGAGACGTCGGTTCCGTTGAAGAGGATGATGGCATCGGAGGGAGGCCTGCCAGCCTGTTCCTGGGAGCTCAAGGTGCCGGGGTCGACCACGGTCGGCTGGGGGCGGTCGCGGTCGTGGCCGAGCCAGGCGGGGTCGGGGGCCGCCAGCAGGGCGGAGGTCGTTGCGAGGAGGAGTCCAAGGCAGGGGGCGACGGGGTTCTTCATGGGGAGGGGGGACTCGAAGGTTGCGCCCAAATCGGCGGCTTGTCCAACGCGCTTTCTCGGGCCCGGTCGGTCGCGCTTGCGAACGCGCAGCCCCACGGTACCCTCCGGGCATGGTCAAGAAACTCCTCCACACCCGCATGCGCGTGAACGATCTCGAGCGCACCGTTAAGTTCTACGAAGAGGCGCTGGGCCTCCAGGTGAGCCGCCGGCACACCTCGCCCCGGGGCGCCCAGCTCGCGTTTCTTAGGACCCCGAACAGCGACGAGGAGATCGAGCTCTGCCAGCTGCCCGACGCGCCCTCCGTGAGCGTCCAGCCGGACCTGGTCCACCTCGCGTTCGAGGTCGAGGACCTCGCGGCGTATGCGGCGCAGATCGAGAAGAAGGGCTACAAGCTGAGCGACGGCCCGACCCGCACGGGCTCGGGTTCCGTCATCGCCTTCATCGATGCCCCCGAGGGTTACGAGGTCGAGCTGATCCAGAGGGCTTAAATCCGCTGACAGGGAGGTCGGGCTGGAACGAAACGCCTTCTTTGCAGGGGAGCCGAGAAATGCCCTTTTTGTGTCATGCCTCCCTCGGCGATGCTCCGCGCTTCGATGCCTAGCGAAGGCTCCGCGCCGAATCGATGCTGCGCAAATGGAGGGTAACTCCCGCCCGGGGATGGCCGCGCCGCGCTACGCTCTCGATTTGTGAGCTCGTGGAAGGGTGCTTGGGGAGCTAGTCCAAGCATCCCCAACCGATCACCGAATCCGACCATCGAGCATCCGGGGGTGGGCCGGCCTACTGGGTGGGTGCTCGCAGCCACACCGCATATCTTTTCCCGGTGAGCCCCGCGTCCGCGAAGGGCACCAGGTACAGCGGATGAGCCTCGGGGTCCCACTCGCCCCGAGCGGCCACCTGAAGGCGCAGGCCGTTCGAATCGGGCGCCAGGGTGGGCGGGCGACTATCGGAGGTCCGCACGAACTGGGGCGCCATGTAGGTTTCGAACTGGGGGTTCGCGGCCTCGTCAAGCGCGAGGATGAAGGGGCCCCATGCGTAGGCCACGCGTGAGTAGTTCGTGAAGTCGCCGCGGATCACGCGGCCGCCGACGGTGAAGGCGATGTCCACCCGGTCGCCGTCGGCCCATTCGCGCTCGGGCAGCGTGACCCACCCGTCCTTGCTCGTCGCGGCGCCGACCCGCATGGGCTCGGCCCACGAAGGGGCCCGCACCTTCAGGACAAAGCGCTTCCGCCCCGAGGTCTTCACGGTGAGCGTGGAGCGGCCCTCGTAGGGGAAGCGGCTCTCCA
>CAIXHE010000038.1 GCA_903919205.1 uncultured Opitutaceae bacterium
AGTTCAACACGCGGCCGCCAAACGTCAAATGCTGCCGCGCACTATGGCTGCAGGGCCGCCGCCTCCCGCGCCACCGAGAAATCCACCCACTGGCTCATCTCGGGCAGCTTGGCGGAGGGACGGCTCCGCAGGAACTCGGCCTCGTTGCGCTTCCAGGTGCCGGGCGTGGTGAGCGCCATCTGCGGGCTCTCGCAGGTGAGCAGCGGCACGATCGCGGTCAGGGAGCGCGTCTCATAGTCGAGCGAGAGGCTGGGCACATGGCGGCTCACGACAAAGCGGGCCGTCGCAGGCACGTCGCGGACGGCCTCCCGCCAGCCGTGGTTGCTGGCGGCCAGGAAGCGCACGAGCGCGTCGCGGTGCTTGACGAGCGTGGCCTCCGAGACGAAGTACACCTGGGAATACGCCGCGTAGCCGTTCGAGCCGAACGGCAGCGCGACGACGTCGTGGCCCTGCGACTGGAGCTCCACCAACTCGTCGACCATGTAGCCCTGCTTAGCATCGCAGCGGTGCTGCACCAGCAGATCGTTGCCGTAGTCTCCTTCGACCACCGTGAGCTGGGAGCGGGAAAGACCCACGTTCTGAAGGACGGCATCCAGGGCCTCCTGCCCGTCGCCATGCACCACCACGCGCTTGCCCACCAAATCCGCGGGCGTGCGGATGCCCGCGGAGCGGAAGCTCATGAGGCAGAGCGGCGTCTGCTGGAACATGGCGCCCAGGGCCACAATCGGAAGGCCCTGAGCACGCCCGGCGAGGAACAAGCCGCTCTCGATCGAGCCCACGGTGTGGTCGGAGGCGGCCACCACGGCGGCAAGGCCCTCGTAGGCGTTCTCGCTGCTGAGCGGGGTCAGTGCCACGTCGAGGCCCGCTTCCCGGTAGAAACCGTCGCGCTCTGCGAGGAGCAGGCCCGCGAACTGCACGTTCTTTACGGGCAGGTCGAGCTGCATGACGAGGGCCGTGGGGGCGGCCGCGAGGGACGACGCGAGAGCAAGGGCGAGTGCGCAGGCTCGGAGGGGCAAGGAATCCACACACCCGCGTCAGCAGGCCCGATACCAATCGCTCTGTGAACTCCCGCCAGAGACATTCCTTCCCTGGAGGGTCTCAAATTGAGACCATTATGAATTTTTAATCCATTATACGATATTATCTTCCCAATTATATTGAGACTGATTCTTATTCCTTGTTGAAACTCGGTACCATTACAAATAAGGTCTCCTCCTCCAATCTGCCGATGCTCTCCAATACCGAGAAGTCCGAGATGCTGGCCCAGCGCCTGTCCGACTGCGGCCTGCGTTCGACGCCGCAGCGTGAGGTGATCTACAGCGTGCTCCTGAAGCAGCGCGACCACCCCACCGCCGAGGAGGTCTTCGCGCGCGTGAGGCCTGAGATGCCCATGATGTCGCTCGCCACGGTCTACAACTGCTTGGAGACACTCGTGCAGTGCGACCTCGTGAGGGCGGTCAACTTCGAGCGCAGCCCTACCCGCTACTGCCCGAACCTCTGCCCCCACGCCCATTTCCACGACGAAGCCGTGGGCTCGACCCACGACATCGACCTGCCTGAGGGGCTCCTCGAGCAGCTGAAGTCCATCCTGCCCGCCGGATTCACGGCGGACTCGGTCGAGATCATCTTCCGGGGCCGCGCAGCGCCCAAGGCCTGAACCCCCTCCCACACCATGCCCTCCCTCGAAATCAAGAACCTGCACGTCTCCACCGGAGACAAGGAAATCGTCAAGGGTGTCACCCTGACCATCAACACCGGGGAGGTCCACGCGATCATGGGGCCGAACGGGACCGGCAAGTCGACGCTGGCCAAGGCCATCGCCGGGCATCCGGACTACACGATCACCCAGGGCGACGTGCTGGTTGACGGCGCCTCGATCCTCGAGATGGAGACCGACGAGCGCTCGCGCGCCGGGATCTTCCTCGCCTTCCAGTACCCGAGCGAGATCCCCGGGGTGAGCATCGCCAACTTCCTGAGGGCGGCGATCCAGGCCCGCATGGCCGAGGGCGAGGAGATCGACGCCAGCGCCTACTACAAGCGCCTCTACCAGAAGATGGATCTCCTTCAGATCGACCGGAAGTTCACCTCGCGCTCGGTGAACGAGGGGTTCTCGGGCGGAGAGAAGAAGCGCAGCGAGATCCTCCAGATGGCCATGCTTGAGCCGCGCTTCGCGCTCATGGACGAGACCGACTCGGGCCTCGACATCGACGCCCTGCGCATCGTTTCGGACGGCGTGAACCACCTGCGCGGCCCCAACCTGGGCATCCTCCTGATCACTCACTACCAGCGCCTCCTCAGCTACATCGTCCCGGACTTCGTCCACGTCATGATCGACGGCCGCATCGTCAAGAGCGGCGACAAGTCGCTTGCCCTCGAGCTCGAGTCCCGGGGCTACGACTGGGTCAAGCAGGAGCTAGCCAACGCCTAAACGGCCCCCACCCACATGTCCGAAATCACAGACACCGACACGCTGGCGACCACGGCCGAGAACCCGGTTTCCGGGATCGACCAGTCGTCCGGCAACTTCAAGTACGACATGACCTATGACTTCGACGCGGGCACGGGCCTGACCGAGCGCACGGTCGACTACATCTCCGCAGTCAAGAAGGAGGCGCCGTGGATCCGGGAGTTCAGGCAGCATGCCCTCAAGGTGTTCGAGTCGAAGCCGCTGCCCACCCACTGGGCCTCGAGGGACCTGGAGAACATCAACTTCGACAAGATCCGCTACTACCTGTCGCAGGGCCTGAAGCCCAAGCGGACGTGGGACGAGGTTCCCGCCGACATCAAGGAGACCTTTGAGCGCCTCGGGATCCCCGAGCAGGAGCGCAAGTTCCTGGCCGGCGTCGAGGCACAGTTCGACTCCGAGGCCGCATACTCCAACATCAAGGAGGCCGTCTCGAAGCAGGGCGTCATCTTCATGAACTCGACGGAGGGCCTGCGCGAGCACCCCGAGATCTTCCGCAAGTTCTTCGGCAAGGTGATTCCGACGGGGGACAACAAGTTCTCCGCTCTCAACAGCGCCGTGTTCTCGGGCGGCTCGTTCATCTACGTGCCGCCGGGGGTCAAGGTGTCGCACCCGCTGCAGGCTTACTTCCGCATCAACGCGGAGAACTTCGGCCAGTTCGAGCGCACGCTCATCATCTGCGACGAGGGCAGCGAGCTCACCTACATGGAGGGCTGCACCGCGCCCAAGTTCTCCACAGCCACGCTGCACAGCGCGGTCGTGGAGCTGGTCGCGCTCAAGGGCGCCAAGATCCAGTACATTACGGTCCAGAACTGGTCCTCGAACGTCTTCAACCTGGTGACCAAGCGCGGCCTCGCGCACGAGGAGTCCGAGATCAAGTGGATCGACTGCAACATCGGCAGCCGGCTCACAATGAAGTACCCGGGCGTGATCCTGAAGGGCCGCAAGGCCCGCGGCGAGGTCATCTCGATCGCGCTCGCCAACGACGGCCAGCACCAGGACACGGGGGCCAAGATGGTCCACGCGGCCGACGAGACCACCTCCACCGTGGTGTCCAAGTCGATCTCGGTCGGCCAGGGCCGAGCCACCTACCGCGGCGTCGTCCACATCCCGCGCCACCTGAAGGGCTGCAAGAACAACACGGAGTGCGACGCCCTGCTGATCAACACGAACAGCCGCACGGACACCTACCCGGCGATCACGGTGCGCGGCGACCGCCACGCCGTGCAGCACGAGGCGAGCGTATCCAAGGTGAGCGCCGAGCAGATCTTCTACATGCAGCAGCG
>CAIXHE010000039.1 GCA_903919205.1 uncultured Opitutaceae bacterium
CCGAGACGCTCGAGCCCGGCCTCGCCTCGAGGCCCGGGATCACCCGCACCAGGGGATGCGTAGCGTCCGCCCGCAGCACGTCGGGGCCCTCGAGGCGCATGAGGCCGCCGCCGGGTTGGGTGGACACCTCGTAGGCGACCACCAGGCTGCCGCCGTTCGACGTCGGCGGGGTGATGCTGACGCGGGTGCCCCCGGGCGCCGTGGAAACCACGACCGTCTTCGGTGCGCGGGGCGGCTTGACGCGGCGGCGGTGGGTGGGCGTGAGCGGGGCGGTCTCGGCGGACGCCGCCCCGGTTCCCTGCGCGTTCGTGGCGGCGACGGTGAGGGTGACGGCCCGGTCGTTCTCGAGGCCGCCCACCCTCACGTACCCCCGGGCCGCGAAATCCGCAGCCGACACCGTGACGCGCGCCCCGCTGGACGCCGACACGGTGTAGCCGGTGACGGGCGAGCCCCCGTCCTGGGCGTTCGGCTCCCAGGTCACGTAGGCCACCTCGTCCTCGGCCAGCGCCGAGACCTCGCGCGGCGGGCTCGGGGTGGTGCGCTCGCCGACGGGCGCGGCGGCGAGGGCGGCAAAGTCCGGGGTCAGCCCCTCGCCGGGCCCGAGGCCCCCGCTCAGCGAGGCGGGAAGGTCCGGGTCGTTTGAGAGGCCTTCCGCAGGCCGGGGGTCGACCTGGCAGTGCTCCACCGTCACGGCGCCGGGGCCCCGCAGCCGCAGGGCGGCGCCCGCCCGCTCGCCCGTAGCCGTGTACGCGAATCGGCAGTTCTCGACGTGCACGCCGGAACAGGCCTCGATCGACAGGCCCGCCCCCGAGGTCTGCGCGACCAGGCAGCCCTCGACCACGCAGTCGGTGACGGCGGGCCCCAGGCGCAGCCCCGCCGCGCCCATGAAGAGGAACTCGTCCTCGACGAACTGGAGCGCGGACGCGTGGGAGCAGCTGACGGCGGCCGCGGAGAGGGAACCGCCCGTCGGCCGGTCCGCGTACTCGAAGCGCAGGCCCTTGAAGATGAGCCCGGAGAGCGGGTGCTCCTCGGTGCCCCGCACGACGAGCAGGGCGGCGAGGGAGGCGGCCTCCACGTCCGAGGACGCCATGTCCTCGCCGGGGCGAGGGGTATAGTAGATGCGGCGGGCAGCCCGGTCGAAATACCACTCGCCGGGCTTGCCGAGGAGTTCGAAGGCGTTCTCGACGAACGCGGGGGCTTTGGACGGCTCCGTCCAGAGTTCGCCCGGCCCCTCCGGCAGGAACTCGACGTCGGCGGGATTTCTCCACAGTCCCTGCGCCGGGGGGGCCTGTGCCGCCCCTGCAGCCGCGTGGCTGAAAACGGACAGCAGGCGGGCGCGCGTCCTTTGCGCGGGCGCTCCGTTCACGAAAAGGGTGCGGGTGTCCGCCAGGCCCGCGGGCGCGGGTGCCGACCAGAGGGTCCCCGATCGGCCGACGGGGGCCCAGCCGGTGACCGGGAAGCCCCCGGAGAGGGCGGGGTGGGCGCCCGGCGCGCTCGTGTAGATGATGTTGAAGCCGTTTGAGGCGGAGTCCTCGGGACCGAGCTCGAGCGGGTGGTCCAGCCGCAGGGTTCCCTCGACGAAGACCGTCAGGTCGTCGGTCATCGACGCGCTGCGGGCCCGCACCAGGTCGCGGGCGCGCTCCAGCGAACGCAGCGGCTGTTCCTCGGTCCCGGGATTGCCGTCGTTGCCCGAGGGCGAGACCCAGAGGGCCCCCTGGGCGGTCGCGGCCGCCGCTGCGGCGACGGCGAAGGCGGCTTGGAGTATCCTGCGCATCCCCTGCACCATGCCGACCCGGAACGCTTGGGCAACACCGCGCGCGGGGCCCCCTCCGCGACGGGGAATTACCTCGCGTTTGACGCGGATCCGGGCGGTGCTGTGGGATGCCTTTTACCCAACTTCACCTGGCGCCCAACTTCCTCAAGGGGGTGCAGGCTATGGGCTACACCGAGCCGACGCCCATCCAGCTGCGCGCCATACCGGCCGTGCTCTCGGGCAAGGACGTCGTCGCCTCCGCCCAGACCGGCACGGGCAAGACCGCCGCGTTCGCCCTCCCGGTGCTCACGATGCTCGGCGTGCACAAGGCGGGCTGGCCGCGCGTGCTCGTCCTGGAGCCGACCCGTGAGCTGGCAGCGCAGGTGGAGACGGCCTTCCGCGACTTCGGGCGCTTCTCGGACATCCGCGCCACGGTGCTCCACGGCGGCGTCGGCTACGGCCGCCAGCGCAGCGAGCTGCGCGCGGGCACGGACATCGTGGTGGCCACCCCGGGCCGCCTCATGGACTTCCTGCAGGAGGGCGAGCTCAAGCTCGACGCGATCCAGATCCTGATCCTCGACGAGGTCGACCGCATGCTCGACATGGGCTTCATCCACGACGTGAAGCGCGTCGTCCAGAAGTGCCCTGCGAAGCGCCAGACCCTGTTCTTCTCGGCCACGGTGCCCCCGGAGATCGCGGCCGTCGCCTCCTTCGCCCTCAAGGATCCCGTGCGCATCGAGATCGGCGTCTCGCGCACGGTCACCACCTCGATCACGCACGCCATCTACCAGGTCCACCAGGAGCAGAAGTTCGAGCTGCTGCTGGCACTCCTCGCGGCCATCGACTTCAACAGCGTGCTCGTCTTCTCGCGCACCAAGCACGGCGCGGACCGCATCGCCCGCCGGCTGCGCGAGGCGAACCACAGCGTGGCCGTGCTCCATGCCAACCGCTCGCAGAACCAGCGCATCGAGGCCTTGGAGGGCTTCAGGAGCGGTCGCTACGAGGTCATGGTCGCCACCGACATCGCCGCCCGCGGAATCGACGTGGCCGGCGTCACGCATGTGATCAACTACGACGTCCCGGAGAATCCCGAGGACTACGTGCACCGCATCGGGCGCACGGGCCGCGCCCAGGCCGTCGGCGACGCGTTCACGCTCGCCGCGCCCGAGAACGCCTCGGACGTCAGGGCCATCGAGCGCTTCATCGGGCAGGAGATCCCCCGCCTCAAGCTGGAGGGCTTCGACTACAAGGCCGCCTCGGCGTTTCCCCCGAGGCCGGCGCCCCAGCGGCGCGGCGGCCACGGCGGCGGAGGGCAGGGCGGGGGAGGCCGGCCGCAGGGCCAGGCGTCCCATCATCCCCGCGGCAAGCCCGGCGCGCACTGGGGCCGGCGCTAAGTCCGCGGCGTCCCGGGCCCGCTGTCCCGACGATCGCGTATTGACTGGACGGTGAACAGAAACGAAGGTCGGCCCGCACAGGCGGCCGAGTCGGCCGCCGCACGGCTCGCCCCAGCCCTATGAGACTCCTACCCCTCCTGGCCTTCGATTCCCCGTTGTCGACGACCCTGACCGGCCCCGACTGGCTCGCCATCACGCTCTACTTCGCGCTGCTGCTCGGCGTCGCCACCTGGGCGGTGCGCAAGAACAAGGACACGGCGGCCGACTACTTCCTGGCCGGCAGGAACCTCGGCTGGTGGGTGATCGGCGCCTCGATCTTCGCCTCGAACATCGGATCCGAGCACATCGTCGGCCTCGCGGGCTCGGGCGCCTCGGACGGCGTGGCGCTCGCCCACTACGAGCTCCACGCATGGTGCCTGCTCGTGCTCGCCTGGGTGTTCGTCCCGTTCTACATGCGCTCGCTGGTGTTCACGATGCCCGAGTTCCTCGAGCGCCGCTTCAGCCCGGCTTCGCGGTACGTGCTTTCGATCGTCTCCCTGGTCACGTTCATCGTCTCCAAGATCGCCGTCGGCATCTTCGCGGGCGGTGTCGTGTTCGCCACGCTGCTGCCCGAGATGCACCTCGACGTCGCGGGCCACGTGATCGGCAGCTTCTGGGTGGGGTCCGTCGCCGTGATCGTGCTCACCGGGCTCTACACGATGCTCGGCGGCATGCGCGCCGTCGTGTACAACGACGCCGTGCAGGTGGTGGTGCTGATCGGGGGCTCGGCGCTGCTCACGTTCTACGGGCTTCACATCCTCGGGGGCTGGTCCGAATTGCGGCGCTTCTGCGGCTCCGAGATGCTCAACCTCTGGAGGCCGATCACGCCCGCCGGCGTCCAGTCCACCTGGGCGCCCGTCCTCGACACCACCCCGTCGGGTTCCCTGGTGCGGCAGGCATGGTACTTCAACGGAAACTTCCCGTGGCCGGGCATGCTGATCTGCGCGCCGATCATCGGTCTCTGGTACTGGTGCACGGACCAGTACATCGTCCAGCGGGCTCTCGGCGCGCCCAACGAGCAGACGGCCCGCCGGGGCAGCATCTTCGCCGCGTTCCTCAAGCTCTTTCCCGTCTACCTCTTCATCATCCCGGGCCTGATCTGCTTCGCCCTGGCCAAGAGCGGGAAGATCGCGGAGTTCTCGCACCTGGTGGGCTCCGACGGCAAGCCGGTGGCCGCCGAGGCCCAGGCCGCCTTCCCCCTCATGGTGCGCTACCTCCTGCCCCCCGGGCTGAGGGGCATCGTCGTCGCGGGCCTGCTGTCCGCGCTCATGGGCTCCCTGGCCGGGGTGTTCAATGCGTGCTCGACCCTGTTCACGGTGGACCTCTACGAGAAGTTCCGTCCAAAGGCGTCGCAGGCCGAGATCGTGCGCACGGGCCGCATCGCGACGGCGGTGATGATCCTCGTGGCGCTGGCTTGGATCCCCGTCATCCAGGGCGCGCACGGCCTGTACGGCTACCTGCAGGCCGTCCAGGGCTACCTTGCGCCCCCGATCTTCGTCGTGTTCTTCTTCGGCGTCTTCTGGAAGCGGCTCAACGCCCACGGTTGCCTGTGGGCGATGGTGGCGGGCTTCGTGCTCGGCGGCTTCCGCATGGTGGTCGACACGCCGGTCACGATGAAGCTGGCCGGGTTCGAGGACGGCTACCCCCACGGTTCGTTCCTCTGGATCGTGAACAACATCAACTTCCAGTACTTCAGCGTGCTGATCACGCTGGTCTCCGCCGTCGTCATGGTGGCCGTGAGCTACCTGACCCCGGTGCCCGACTACGCACGGATCTCCGGCCTCACCTTCGCGACGTCGTCGGACGCCGACTACGTGCGCACCCGCTCAAGCTGGAACAAGTGGGACGTGCTAGGCTCGGCCTTCATCCTCTCGTGCATCCTGGCCGGCTACATCTATTTCTCGGGCTGAGCCGCGCCTTCAAGGATCCCCGGGAAAGCTCCTCCATGAAACCCATGCTTGCCACCCTAGCCCTCGCCCTGGCCGCCGTCGGCTCCGCGGCGGGCGCGCCCGCCGCGACCCGCGTGACCGAGCAGCCGTTCGGGAGCGTGGGGTCGAGGCGCGTCACCCTGTACGTGCTCACGAGCCCCGGCGGCGCGGTGGCGAAGGTGATGACCTACGGGGCGACGCTCACGAGCCTCGAGGTCCCCGACCGGCAGGGCCGCCTGGACGACGTGGTGCTCGGCTTCGACTCGCTCGAAGGCTACCTGGCTCCCGAGCCGTACTTCGGCGCCGTGGTGGGACGCGTCGGCAACCGAATTGCCCGGGGCAGATTCACGCTGAACGGCGTCCCCTACACGCTCGCCACCAACGACGGCCCGAACCACCTCCATGGGGGTAAGGTTGGCTTCGACAAGGTGGTCTGGGACTCCGAGGTAGTCACGGGCGACGACGGGCAGGCCCTCAGGCTCACGTACGTGAGCCGGGACGGCGAGGAGGGCTACCCCGGCACCTGCCGCGTGAGCGTGGTCTACTCGCTCACCCGGGCCAACGAGCTGCGGCTCGACTACACCGTGACCGCGGACAAGGACACGCCGGTGAACGTGACCAACCACACCTACTTCAACTTGGCAGGGGCCGAGAACGGGGACATCCTCGGGCACGAGCTCACGCTGTACGCGGACCGCTACACGCCCGTCGATTCTACGCTGATCCCCACCGGCGAGATCCTCCCGGTCGCGGGGACCCCGATGGACTTCAGGACGGCGCACACGATAGGCTCGCGGATCGCCCAGGTCGGGGGAAAGCCGGTCGGCTACGATCACAACTACGTCGTGAACGGCAGCCACCAGCCGGCGCCCGTGGCCACGGTGCACGACCCGAGGTCCGGCCGCACCATGGAAGTCCTCAGCACCGAGCCCGGAGTCCAGTTCTACAGCGGAAACTTCTTGAACGGCTCGATCACGGGCAAGAAAGGGGTCGTCTACCGCCAGTACGCCGGCCTCGCGCTCGAGACCCAGCATTTTCCGGACTCCGTGAACCATCCCAACTTCCCGTCCTCGATCGTCAGGGCGGGTCAGACCTACCGCTCCACGACGATTTTCAGCTTCTCGGCACACTGATAGACCCGCGCACCCGCCGACGGCGCACCCCAACCCTGCCATGAAACCTTACCGGCCCCTCCCGTACCTTCTCGCCTTGATCCTTGCCGCCTGGGCGCCCCTTCGCGGGGCCGAGGACGCGGGTGCGCGCGAGCGCCTGCTTCTCGACACGGGATGGCGCTTCCACCTGGGCAACGAGTGGGGAATCGGCCAGAACCTCGCCAAGGCCGGCACCGGCTACGGCCCGGCAAGCGCCTCCTACAGCGACGCCACCTGGCGCCGCGTGGACCTCCCGCATGACTGGGCGATCGAGGTGCCGTTCGACCCCGCGGCCGACGCCTCCCATGGGTTCCGGGCCGTGGGGCCGGGCTTCCCCCAGAACAGCGTCGCGTGGTACCGCAGGAGCTTCGACCTGCCGAAGGCCGACGCCGGAAAGCGCATCTGGCTCAAGTTCGACGGCGTGTACCGCGACTGCACGGTGTTCGTGAACGGGTGGTTCGTCGCGCACAACGAGAGCGGCTACAGCGGCTTCCGCTGCGACGTGACCGACGTGGTGAATGTGGGCGGACCGAACGTGGTGGCCGTGAAGGTCGACGCCTCACAGTTCGAGGGATGGTTCTACGAGGGGGCGGGCATCTACCGGCACGTGTGGCTGCTGAAGACCGCTCCGCTTGCCGTCGCCCCCGACGGAGTCGACGTCTACAGCCGCTTCAGGGACAACGTGCCCTCCGGCGCCGCGGAGATGCACATGGGGACGACCCTGCTCAACTCGCTCGCGGGGCCCGCGGAGGCCACGGTCTCCTGGGAAATCCTCGGGCCGAAGGGGGCGACGATAGCGACGGCCACCCGTTCCGCGCGGGCGCAGGCCCTGGGCGAGACGCTCCTGGAAGCCACCGCGCAGGTTCCCAGCCCCGAGCTCTGGTCGCCGGAGACGCCCGTGCTGTACAAGCTCGTGACGACGGTCTCCAGCGCGGGCCATGTGGTCGACCGCGTGGAGACCGCCTTCGGCATCCGCACGGTGGGCTTCGACGCCAACCGCGGCTTCCTCTTGAACGGGCGGCCCTACTTCCTGAAGGGGACCTCCAACCACCAGGACAGCGCCGGCGTAGGATCCGCCCTGCCGGACCGCCTGCAGTACTTCCGGATAGCCAAGCTTAAGGAGATGGGCTGCAACGCCTACCGCACCACGCACAACCCGCCGACGCCGGAGCTGCTCGAGGCCTGCGACCGCCTGGGAATGCTGGTCATGGACGAGAACCGCCTCCTCGGCAGCGATGCCGCGCACCTCGACCTCCTCAGGCGCCTCGTGCGCCGCGACCGCAACCACCCCTCGGTCGCCATCTGGTCCATCGGCAACGAGGAGTTCGAGGTCGAGGCCAAGCCCTCGGGCCAGCGCGTCGCCGCCGCGATGCAGCAGGTGGTGAAGGAGCTCGACCCGACGCGGCCTGTCACGTGCAACGCGGACCTGGGCGACGTCTACGAGGGCGTCGACGCCGCCGTCGAGGTGCGGGGCTGGAGCTACCATCCCGGCAAGGGCATGGACGACTACCACCGCGAGCACCCCCTCCAGCCGAACGTGGGAAGCGAGCAGGGAAGCACCGTCTCCACCCGCGGCATCTATGCGAACGACCCGGTGCGGGGCTACGTGAGCGCCTACGACGACAACGCCCCGGAGTGGGCCCAGACCGCGGAGACCTGGCTCACGTTCTTCGAGGCTCGGCCCTGGCTCTCGGGCGGCTTCGTCTGGACCGGCTTCGACTACCGGGGCGAGCCGACCCCCTACGGCTGGCCGTGCATCAGCTCGCACTTCGGGATCCTGGACACCTGCGGATTCCCCAAGGACAACTTCTGGTACTACCAGGCGTGGTGGACCGACCGCCCCGTGCTCCACCTGCTGCCGCACTGGAACTGGCCGGGCAAGGAGGGGCAGATCATCGACGTGCGCGTGCTCAGCAACCTGGAATCGGTGGAGCTTTTCCTGAACGGCAGGAGCCTCGGCCGCCAGACGATGAAGCGCTTCTCGGAACTCAAGTGGAGGGTGGCGTACTCGCCGGGCGTCCTCCTGGCCCGGGGCTACAGCGGCGTGAAGGCCGTTGCCGAGACGCAGGTTGAAACCACGGGCGCCGCGGCCGCGGTGACGCTCGAGGCGGACCGCTCCCGCATCTCGGGCAACGGAACCGACGTTTCGGTCGTCACCGTGTCCCTGAAGGACGCGGCGGGCAGGCTGGTGCCGGTGGCGGGCAACGAGGTCTCGTTCGATCTCGAGGGACCGGGCAAGATCCTGGGCGTGGGCAACGGCGACCCCAGCTGCCACGAGCCGGACACCTACGTGTCGGAGGCCGAGATCCACGCCGCCCCGATCGGGGGCTGGCGCCTGAAGAAGATGGCCACGCCCCCGCCCGACGGCCTCCCGGAATACGCCGCCAACTTTGACGACGCGGCGTGGGCGCCGGTCGACGTGGATGGCGCCACGGGAGCCCTGGCCGCCAACGAGCGCGCGATCTACCGCGCGCATTTCGCCGTGTCGGCCGCCGACCTCCAGCAGGCGGCGGTGGAGCTCAGGTTTGCTCGGATCCTGTCAGGCACCCACGTCTACGTGAACGGCCGCTACGTGAGCGGTTCGGTCGACGGGCGCGCGGCGGCGATCTTCAACGTGAAGTCCCTCCTCCACGAGGGCGACAACTCGGTCGCGGTTGCGGTGGCCAGCTACTCGCCCGACCCGTCCGGACTGAGCGGGGGCGTCACCCTGCGCACACAGGGCCTGCCGCCCCCCGTCCACTGGAAGCGCAGCGCCTTCAACGGCCTTGCCCAGGTCCTGGTCCAGGCGGGGCGCGAGCCCGGCACGCTCAAGCTGACCGCCCGGGCCGAGGGTCTCCAGCCCTCGGCGCTCACGATCGAGGCGCTCCCGGCCGCCCCGATCCCGTCGGCGCCCTGAGCGCGCCCGCGACCGTGCCCAGCGAAGTCCTCCCTCCCTTGGGCGCGCCCGAGGTGCGCGTGCTCGGCTCCCTCGTCGAGAAGGACATCACGACGCCCGACTACTACCCGCTCACCCTCAATTCCCTCACGAACGCCTGCAACCAGATCAACAACCGCGACCCGGTGGTCGCCCTGGGCGAGGCCGAGGTCCTGCGGGCGCTCGGCGCCCTGAGGGAGGCGAGGCTCGCGTTCGTGTTCGAGGGCGCGGAGAGCCGCGTGTCCAAGTATGGGCATCGCCTGACCGAGGCGCTCGAGCTGGAGCGCCCGGAGGTCTCGGTCCTGTGCGTGCTCCTGCTCCGGGGCCCGCAGACCGTGGGCGAGATCCGCGGCCGCACCGCTCGCATGCACGCCTTCGCCTCGCTTGGGGACGCCGAGGCGTCGCTCGAGCGGCTCTGCGCCAGGATCCCCCCGCTCGTTGCCAAGCTCCCGCGCCAGTCGGGCATGAAGGAGCAGCGCTACGCGCACCTGCTCTCGGGCCCGGCCGCGGCCGAGGCCGCGGAGCGGGCTCCTGCGCCGGCAGCGCCCGACGCCGACCGCCTGGGCCGCGTCGAGGCCGAGACCGCCGCCCTCCGCGTCGAGGTCGCGGAGCTCAGGAAGGCGCTCGAGGACCTGCGCGCCCAGCTAGGATAGGGCGGGGTCCCGCCCCGGTCACGGCGCCTTGGCCGCCGGCGCCTGCGGTGCGAGGTTCTTCGCCAGGAAGGCCTCGATCCTCGAGTAGAGCCCCACCTGGTTTGCGAGGTGGTGCATGCCTTGGGTCTCGGTGAGGACGAAATAGGTCTCGTGGGGCACCCCGTGCTTCTCGAGCTCCGAGACCAGGCGCTTGGACTGACCGATGTCGGCGATGGTGTCGTAGCCCCCGTGGGATACGAACACCGGCGCGTGGACGCGGTCGATGTGCCGCGCGGGCGAGATGGCGTCAAAGCGTTCGCGGTGGGTCGAGGGGTCCCCCTCGCGGATCAGGAACAGGTCGAAGCTCGCGTCGCCGAAGTGCTCGATGTTGGCCTTCTTCTCGTTGAGGAAGTCCTCCCAGTCGAAGACCCCCGCGATCGCGATCGCGCACCGGTAGAGCGACGGTTCGTTCACGAGCCCCTGAAGGGCCAGGTAGCCCCCGAAGGAGCCGCCCATGATCGCGATCCGCGACGGGTCGACCAAGTGCGTGCTGATCGCCCCGCGCGTCGCGTCGCTCACGTCCTCGTGCATCTTAAGGAAGTCCCAGTCCTCGCCCGGCTTGACCATCCAGGTCGTTCCCGGCGATCCGCGGTAGTTGGGCTGGAGCACCGCGTAGCCCCGGCTGGCGAGGAACTGGACCTCGCCGTTGAAACCCCAGCGGTCGCGCAGCCAGGGTCCCCCGTGCGCCAGCACCACCATGGGGGCCGGCGTCTTCGCCGTGGCGCCCTTGGGCAGCGTCAGGTAGGCGTCGAGCAGATGGCCGTCGCGGGTCTTGAACTTGATGGCCCCCATCGGCTGCATGCGATCCGGGTCTATCCAGGGCCTCGACTTGGCGATCAGCCCGGCCTGGCGCGTCTCGAGGTTCACCCAGCTGTAGGTGACGGGCTGGCGGTCCGAGGAGCTGCCCACGAGGAACAGGTTCTGCCTCTCGTTGCTGCCGATCAGCTGCACGTAGGTGTTCGGGAAAAAGCCGTTCAGCATCTTCTGCAGGTTCTTGTAGACGTCGCTGAACCACACGACGTGGGGCCCCGAGAGCACGGTGGTGGCGCCGAGGATGTCGTGGGAGATCGGGTCGCGGTAGACCCAGCCGTTGAAGTCGTAGTCCTTGTCCGCGAGGAGCACCTGCCCAAACTCTCCGCTGGCTGCGTCCAGGAACCTGAGCGGACGCGGCTTTCCGTCGAGCGCGCCCCCGACCGCCACGAGCTGGCCCGGCTGGTTGCCGGCGCCGATGACCGCGGTCGTCTCGAGGTTCACGGGGCACTTGGCCCAGGAACCCGCAAAGAAGCGGTAGAGCGAGCGCTCCCGGCCGTGGGTGACGAAGGCGTACTCGAGGTGGCCGTCCTTGTCCGCGGCGTATCCGGTCACGTGGCCGGGACCCGGCATCGGGTAGGTGTGCAGGATGTGCCTCTGGTTGTTCTCCTGCGCGTTCCTCAGGGCCGAGAGCGCCTCGAGGCTGTTCGAGCGCAGCGAGAGCAGGTCCACCGCCTTGCCAAAGGACTGGACGTCCGTGTCGATGCTCGAGACCCCGAGGTCGCCTTGGGTCCTCAGGCTGTCGAAGGCGTTCCAGACCAGCGGGTGCACCCGGTCGTCGGAGGGCACCGAGACGAGCCTGCTGCCCTGGTACTGCTGGAGGGGGTAGCAGTTCCCGATGGATCCCACCTCGGTGGCGAACAGGCCGATGCCGTAGAGCTTCTGCGAGGAGAGCTGGAACACGAGGCGCGTGTCGTTGAGCCAATTCACCTGGTAGACGTCGCTGTCTCCCTGGCCGCCGAGGACCTCCTTCGTGAGGGTCTTCAGGTTGTACACGAGGAGCTGGTGCCGGTCGTCGCCGCCCGCGACGATGGCCGCCACGTGGGTGCCCGACGGGTTCAGCCTTGGCTCGTCGAGCATGGCCGGCCGGAAGAAGTCGATCACCGGGATCGGCTGCGTCGCGGGCACCGGCGTGGTGCGCGAGAGGTCCGCCGCCTCGTCGGCCGACACCCGCGCCGACGGGAGGACGGCGCCGAGGGCCAGTAGGGCTGATACCAGTTTCATGGGGCGGAGGCGGATGCGCCGGGCTTGGGCCGAGCAAAGACTGCAGGCGCCGGTTTGCAAGGATCCAGAGCCCGCGGAACCGCGGGTCCCGCCGCGACCGCCCCCCCCCGCGCATCATACCGTTTGCAACGCGCGGCCTACTCGTTACGCTTTGCCCATCCAAGGAACTCGATGAAGCCCCCTTCGAACTGGACTCGACTTGTCGCGGCAGCGGCCCTCCTGCTTGCGGGAGCCGCCCGCCTTCCGGCAGACGTTCCCAACTCGAGCAACAACGGGGACATCACCGCCGTCGCGGCAAAGGCCGCGGATGACTACGTTCGCGACAAGCTCCCTGATGGGAGGTTCCGACCCGAGACCTTCGCGTTCGGCAACGGCGGGTACATGGGCGGGGGCACCAGGGATCCCAGCATCGACAAGCTCGACTTCGTCAAGGTCGCCCAGGTGCTCGCGGAGCCCCTCTCGAAGCAGGGATACGTCCCCACGCGCAACATGAACGCCACGAAGCTGCTCATCATGGTGTACTGGGGGACGACGACGGGTACCCACGACATCTCGGATTCGGTCCAGTACCAGAACGCGGAGAGCACGCAGGTGCCGGTCACGCCCGCACCGCTGCCGCAGTTCGGGGCCCAGTCGGCCCTGATGGCGAGGAACAGCGGGCAGCCGGGCGCCCCGCAGAACATCGACCCCAACGCCCTGGTCCAGGTGATGATGGCGAACCACCAGCGCGACGTCTCGGACATGAAGAACATCCTCCTGCTCGGCTACGACGAGGGCATGACCGACACGGGATTCGGCAACTTCGGCATCAAGCATGACGCGCGGACCTTCGTCAGGGACGACCTCATCCACGAGGTCGAGTACAACCGCTACTTCGTCGTGCTGATGGCGTACGACTTCAACCTGGCCTGGAAGGAGAAGAAGCACAAGTTGCTCTGGGAAACGCGCTTCAGCATCAGCGAAAGGCGAAACAGCTTTGACAAGGTGCTTCCGGCGATGGCGAGCTACGCCTCGAAGTACTTCGGCCGAGACAGCAACGGTCTGGTGAGGGACCGCTTGCCCGAGGGCCGGGTCGAGGTCGGCAGCACCCAGTTCGTCGGTTTTGTCCCCGACAGGGCGGACAAGCCCGAAGCGCCGTCGAAATAGAGGGGGCTGCCCTCGGGAACTCCGGGCCGCTTCAGGCCTGAGTCGGCCCCCGCGGTCGTGGGCATGCGCCCCGCGGTGGGACGTTACTTCGAGAAGAGGCCGTCAAGCACCGGTGTGCCCTTCCCGTCGTGCCCGCGCACCCCGAAGCTGTCGTTGTAGTCCCAGACGGCCCAGCCCCATCCGCGCTTCTCGGCATCGGTGCGGACGGTCTTGATCCAATGCTTCTTTGAGGCGGCATCGGCGGGCGAGAACACGCCGAACTCGCCCACGTACACCTCGATGTTCGGGGCGTGTGCCGCCAGCCACTTCGAGACGTCGGCATATGCTTTCTCCACCGACGCGTCGTCGAGCACCACGCCGGGCTTGATGTTCTGGTGGTAGTCGGGGGTCGTGTAGCCCTTCAGGTCCGGGGTGACCCCGGGAAAGGTGACCGCCGGCATGGTGTCCTTGAAGCCGACCCAGGGGGCGCGCTGGTGGGTGAACACGAGCGGCTCGTAATAGTGGATCGTGAGCGCGATGTTGGGGTCGTCGGGAAGCACCACGTCCTGCACCGTGTGGAAGCTGCTCCACTTGTTGGACGTCACGTACACGATGCGGGTCGGGTTGGACTCCCGGATCGCTGCCAGGATCAGGTGCATGACCGGGTTCAGCTGAGCGTCCTCGGCCGCCACCGGCTCGTTGAGGATCTCGAAGCGCACGTTGGGCCCCTCGGATCCGAAATGGGTCGCCACCTTGCGCCAGGCGTCAGCCGCCCTCTTCTGGAGGCCCGTGTCGGTATAGATCCCGCTATCGCCCCCCACGTTGTTGAAGTCGGCCCCCGGCAGGAAGTGCGCGTCGAGCACGAGGCCCAGTCCGCGGGCCTTGGACCAGCGGATCGTGTCCTCGATCGGCTTGATCTTGGCGGGATCGAGGGACCCGTCGGACGCGAACACCAGCCTGAAGTCCACGGGCAGCCGTATGTGGTCGAACCCCTGCTTGGAGATCCACTCCACGTCGGCCTCGCCGAACCAAGGGGCGCCGTAGGTTTGCGCCCCGCCGTTCTGGGAAAGCCAGTGAGAGATGTTGACGCCCTTCTTGAAGGTGTAGGCGGGCTCCGCGGCCGACAGGCGGGCGGGCACGGCGGCGAGGGCGAGGCCGAGGGCCAGCATCGCGAGGCGCCGCAGGAGGGGATGGGGGAAGGAGTTCATGGGGTGGGGGGAAGCCAGACGTAAGACCGGCATCCGCGTGTTTTCAACCCGCGATTGCGCCCGCGCGGGCGTCCCTATTCGGCCGCGTCGAAGCACTCGAGGTACTTGAGGCCCGAGCCGGTGTTGAAGATCACCGTGCGCTCGCCGCGGCGCACCACGCCCTCCGAGACCAGGCGCCGGAGGGCGGCGAGGCATGCCGCGCCCTCGGGGGCGGGGAAGATCCCCGTGGAGGAGCCCACCTCTCCCGTGGCTGCGATCATCGCCTCGTCCGAGACCGCCAGGGCGCCCCCTCCCGAGTCCCTTAGCGCGCGCAGGATCAGGAAATCGCCGATCGCCTTGGGCACCCTGAGCCCCGAGGCGCGGGTGCGGGCATTCGGGAACTCGGCCGCGCGCGTCTCGCCCGCGTGGAACGCCCGCACCATCGGTGCGCACCCCTCGGCCTGCACGGTGAACATCCGCGGGCGCCCGCTTCCGATCCAGCCCATGGCTTCCATCTCGTCAAAGGCGCGCCACATGCCGACCAGCCCGGTGCCTCCGCCGGTGGGGTAGAGGATCACGTCGGGCAGCGACCATCCGAGCTGCTCGGCGAGCTCGTATCCGAGCGTCTTCTTTCCCTCGAGCCGGTAAGGCTCCTTCAGGGTCGCCATGTCGAACCAGCCCTCGGCGGCCTTCCTGCGCGCGATCTCGGCGCCGCAATCGGTGATCAGCCCGCGGATGAGGGTCACGCGGGCCCCGTACTGCCGGCACTCCACCACGTTGGCGCGCGGCGTGTCCTCGGGCATGAAGATGAAGGCCTCGAGCCCCGCGCGCGCGGCATAGGCCGCAAGCGCCCCGGCTGCGTTGCCGGCCGAGGGCACCGCGAGGCGGGTTGCCCCGAGCTCCCTTGCGCGGGAGACGGCGACGGCCATGCCGCGGGCCTTGAAGCTCGCCGTCGGGTTCAAGCCCTCGTCCTTGATGTGGAGCTCGTCGAGTCCCACCTCGGCCGCGAGCCGGTCGCAGCGCAGGAGGGGTGTGCCGCCCTCGCCGAGCGACACGCGATGGCCCGCGTCCCGCACCGGCAGCACCTCGGCATAGCGCCAAAGCGAATGCCCGCGCGCCCTCAGGCTGTCGGGCGTGAGCGTGGCCCCCGCCCGGGCGAGGTCGTACTGCGCCCCGAGGGGTTTCCCGCACGAGAGGCAGACGTTCTGGAGCCGGTCCGCCTCGTGGCGGACCCCGCAGGACGTGCAGGCGAGGTGCGTGAGGCAGGAGCTCGTCATGCGAGGGGCGCCTTGCGCCTCAAGGGTTCGAGCCGACGTAGCGTTTCTCCCCGGCCTCGACCTCGATGGCGAGCCGGTTGCCCCTCGGGGGCAGGGGGCAGGTCGCGAACGGCGTGAAGGCGCAGGGGGGATTTTCCGCCAGGTTGAAGTCGAGCACGACCTTCCCGTCCCTGGGCGGCTCCGCGTAGAGGAAGCGCATCTCGTAGGTCGACACGCCGCTCGTGGCGTCCCCGAAGATGAAGAAGAGCGGCTCGTCGGGTCCCTCCTGGATCGGCACGAGCTCGAAGGTGCGCCCCGCGTGCTCGAAGACGACCTTCCCGGAGACCTTCTCCGCGGACACGTTGCCGAGGATGTTCGTGATCTCTATCTGCCTCGGCGAGTCAAAGGGCACCCAACGCCCCTCGACGCGCCAGGAGGCGTCGAGCGGGAAATAATCGAGGCCCTTGAAATGGGTCCGCCGGCCCGAGAGGCTGTCCCTCACTCGGAGGGCCTTGCGCCCGCCCCGCTCGATCAGGAACAGGCTGACCGTACCGGAACCGATGATCGTCGGGCCGGCGTCGTTGTCGTCGCTGCGCAGGAGGGCCCAGCGGCTGGGCTTCCCGTCCACGGTGGTCTCGACCCCGGTGGCGGCCTCGAACCTGACCTCCCCGCCCGGCTCCAGCACCACCGTCCCGAGGTGCGCCTCCCCCGCGGCGAGGACGATCTGGTTGTCGGGTGCGCTCCCGACCCGGTTGGAGCCCGGTACCAGGAAGTGCAGCCCGATCAGTGTCAGCCAGCCGTCGGTCTTTGTGAGCGAGGCCAGCCGCTTCGCACGTTCGTCGTCAACGCGATGGGCATAGCCGTCGAGCGCGGGAGCGGCCCCGAGGGCGGGGACGGCGCATGCGGCCAGAGCGAGCGCCGAGAGGAGTGAGCTGCCGAGGATCGCTGCGGGCCGGAAACGCATCCCGGAATCCTCCGTGTTGCCGCGCCCTGGTCAATGCCGCGGTGCGGCATAGGTGCGTGTCCCCCGGGCACCAGTCGGCCCGGGTGATTTGCCGCTCGACGGGCCGTTGCGACCGCCCTCCAGCCCGAGATGGACAAGCGCGCGCTCCTTCGTCCATTTGGGACAGCATGAGAACCGAATCCGGACTTAGGAACCCGCGCCGGGCGCCCCTCGGGGGCGTCCCTTTCCTCGGGGCCTTGGCTGCCCCGTCGGCCGCCCTGCTGCTCGCGGGCTGCGCGGCCGCCGATTGGTCAAAGGAGCCGCTGCCCGTCTCGGTGTCGGCTGCCAATTACTCCCAGGTGAGCGGCGAGGAGCTGTATGCCAAGGTCAACGCGCGGCCGAGTACCGAGCCTTCGGTGCCCCAGAACCCCGTTCCCACGCATCCGATCTTCTACGCCTTCGTCCCGGGCGCGATTTACCCCAGCAACGTCCCGTTCGAGACGGTCCAGAAGGAGCTGGCGACCGCGTTGGCCCACCGGGGCTACTTCAACGTGGTCTACCAGATCAAGGCGGGCCTCAAGCCCGACCGCGTCGATTACCTGCTGCGGCTGCACTTTGGCGAGCGCCCCTGGAAGACGCCCACCGTGCGCACCGACGCGGTCACCTGGGGCGACAGCGGCCTCACCTCCACCTGGGGCGGCGCGAACCAGGGCTCCAACAGCGTGCATTGGATCGGCCCCTTGGCCAACTGGGATCCCCGCGAGGGCATGAGCCCCGCCGAGGCGGGCAACATCGCCGAGTACTATGGCAGGGTAAACGGCTGGGGCTCCGACATGTCCGTCAGGAACCGCACGGTCGAGGACGCTTCGCACAGCGACTTCGCCCTGATCATGGTCGAGGCCTTCAGGATTGAGGACGTGGCGCGCATGAAGGACCGGGCTCCGTGCGTGTGGGCCACCTTCGTCGCCGTGAAGCTCCATCAGGGCCAGGATTTCGGGACCGTGCTGCGCACCATGGCCGAGAAGGCAACGCCCTATTTCGGCAACACCACAAACGGTCTCCAGGTCTACGAGGTGCCCCCCGGCAAGGTGATCATGGGCGAGCCCGTCGAAGTCGCAGCCCCCCAGAAGCAGCCCTAGGCATCCCCTAGTTCAGATCGGCTCCTTCCAGTACTTGGCGCCCTGTAGGGTCGCCTCGAGCGCGATCCGGTTCTGATGGTTCTGGTAGACCTACACCCCGGGGATGATCGTGGCAGTCCCGGCGAGGGCCCCGCCCTAGGCTCCTCAAACCGGACAAGTCATCGCGGATCATGACATCCGCCCTAATTTGGGCGGCGTTGCGAAAAGGGCCAACTCTCGTCCCCCGGGGCGCCATCCCTCCCGGTTTGGGGCCGCTCATCACACGAGACTCGGATTTCCGGGTCTTCTGTCTACAACGTCGTCCTGTTCCCCGAACCCCTTAACCGCCTTCGCGTCGCGCCATGAATATGCCCACCCGCCCCCGTCGCTCACCGGCCGTACTTTGCCTTGCCTCGCTCGCGATGGCCGGGACCGTGCTCCCGTCCCCGTGCCAGGCCGCCGACCGGGTGCCGTTTGAAGGCGCGGCCATGATTCGCTCGTCTGGCCTGCCCGCGCTGGAGGCGACTTTTCGGGGATCCCCTCCGCTCACATTCCTGATCGACACGGGCAACACGCACTCGCTGCTCGATCTGGCCAGGGCGAAGGCCCTCGGAGTGGCGGTACTCCCCTTGTTGGGCCCCGACGGCAAGCCCTATGCGCACTATTTCAGCGCCACGCTCCCGGCTGTGCGCATCGGCGGCGCCGACCTGGGGGATCTGGAGGTCCTGGTGGTGGACCTTCAGACGGGCATGGCCAAGGGAGACCTCCCCAAGGCAGACGGGATCCTCGCGTACACGGCCTTCAAGGACCGCGTGCTGCGCATGGACTACCTGCATGCGAGGGTCGCCCTCACCGCACCCCTGGATAGCCCGTTCGGCGCGCCGGCGCGGGCGGTGCCGCTCAGCAATCCGACCTTCGGAAAGGAGGGTCCGCCCATCGTGGCCGCGACCGGATTCGAGATCAACGGCCAGCCCGTTACGGTTCAAATCGATACCCTCTACGCGGGCACCCTACTCATCTACCCGACCTCGGTCGACAAGCTGGGCCTCCAGGCCGAGGCGGCCTCCCGGAAGGAGCGGCGATTCCGCTTCACGGATGGTGGGGTGAGCATGGTCGAAGGCGTATCGATGACCGAGGGCTTCCAGGGCATCGTTCTCGCGAGGCGAGCGCCCGTGTATTTCGCGACCAGGGACGTGCACCTTCCCGACGGGATGTTCGACGGTACGGTGGGCAGCGAGCTCTTCGAGGGGCACGTCCTGACCTTCGATTTCCACGATCACGTGTTCTGGCTGGACTGAGGGGCCTGCGGACCCGCCCCGGGAATGGCGGCGCCTGTTCAAGCCGTGACGACCCCTGCGCCGCCAACAGGGCCTCTGCGGGCCGCCGCCCGCTGTTTCAGGATCCGTGGGCCGACTGCGATGGGATCGATCGACCCCACGACACACCCCACGTGTCCGAGGGTCCAATGCGCCGCTCGGCGTCGGCCAGAATCTCGAGGGTGACGCGTTCGAAGGTGTTGCGGTCGAGGAAGCCTAGCCACGCTGCCTTGTATCTGCAGCGAAAGTCACGGAAGGTGCGGCAATGCTGGCTGGCGCGCCCGGGAGGTAGAGGCCAGAGCACCACCAAATAGGCGAGGTATCTTAGGATGAGGATCCTCCGCTGGCTGGCCGGCAGGTTTCGTCGCGCGTAGATGAACTTGTTGAGGGTGAAGTTATACACGTTCAGCACGGGGTGGCCGATCCTGTGGCTCGCCCGCTCCGCGTGGACGCACACGAATTTCGGACAGTAAACGATCCTGAGGTTTTTCCTGAGCGTTCTCGTCGAATATTCGTACTCCTCGTAGCCGAAGAAGTAGGCTTCCGGGAGAAACCCGACCTCGCTCAGGGTTCTTCGGGCCACGAGGCAACACGTGCCCGAGGCCCATTGGGTGTCGCACACCTCTTCGAATTGACCCCTGTCCGGCACGTTCCATCCCCTGCTCACCCCGCGAAGGTTTCGCTCATCGATTCTTCCTCCGGCATGGAG
>CAIXHE010000040.1 GCA_903919205.1 uncultured Opitutaceae bacterium
ATTCGGTAATGGCGTCTGCCAAGAGCTTCTGACGCTCCGGGGCCCGGTAATTAGCCAGCGCATAGTCGACGCAAAAAGATAGCGTTTGCTTCTGGCCCTCCAGGCGCAGAAAGGCGGTTTCAGCCTCGTGAATCTGTTCGTCGCTGAGGCGTGTAATTGCAGCGCGAACTTTGCCGTCGCTCTGAAGGCTTCCAACCTCGAAGACCTGGCGCTCGGCTTCAGCTTCAGCACGGGTGGCGAAGTTCTTGCGGATACGCTTGCCGTAGAGCCAGCCTGAGACCCTGAAGACGACATTCCCGGAGGGATTGGTGAACTGCGAAACGACGAACGAGCTAAGTGGATTCATGCTAGATTTGCCACGTCAACTGGCAAATCTGCGTTCGGACTGCGGTCGATCGTTGGTAGCTAACTACTTAGTTGGCGTCCCCACGGGGATTCGAACCCCGGTTCTCACCGTGAAAGGGTGGTGTCCTGACCGGGCTAGACGATGGGGACGTAGCGCGGGAGGGGGCAAGCTAGGCCGCAGACCTGTCCAAGCAAGAGCATTTTTCCTTCTGGACCCCCGCTCCGGCGCAGGGATCCTTGGCGGATGACCTATCCGGACATCGAGGCCTCCCTCCCGGCTCATGCCGTGACCTCGATCCGTCTGCCGTATCCCGGCCTCGGCTCCGGCAAGGTGCGCGATCTCTTTGACCTGGGGGATGCGCTGCTCCTGGTCGCCACGGACCGTCTGTCCGCCTTCGACGTCGTGCTGCCCGACGGCATCCCCGGCAAGGGGATCATCCTCACCCAGATGAGCCTCCGGTGGTTCGCGGAAACCTCGGGCATCGTCGCCAACCATCTCCTCCCCGACCAGCCCGGCGAGTTCGCGAGACGGGGGCTCCTCGACCCGGACCTGCGCCTGCGCAGCATGCTCGTGCGCAAGCTGAGGCCCCTGCCGATCGAGTGCGTGGTGAGGGGCTACCTGGCCGGCAGCGGTTGGTCCTCCTATGCCCGCTGCGGCTCCATCTGTGGGATTCCCTTGCCGCCCGGGCTTGTGCAGGCGGACCGGCTCCCCGAGCCGCTCTTCACCCCCACCACGAAGGCACCCAAGGGCTCGCATGACGAGCCCATCGACGACGCCCAGGGGGCGGCCGCGGTGGGACCCGGGATTTACGCCGAGGTCAGGGCGGCGAGCCTCGCCCTGTACCGGTTCGGGCACGACCGAGCGCGGGCCGCGGGAATGATCCTGGCCGACACCAAGTTTGAGTTCGGAACGGACCCCGAGGGCCGCCTCGTGCTGATCGACGAGCTGCTGACGCCGGACTCGTCGAGGTACTGGCCCCTCGACAGCTACCGGCCGGGCAGTTCCCCCCCGAGCTACGACAAGCAGTTTGTCCGGGACCACCTGCTCGGCCTGCGATGGGATCAGAGGCCCCCGGCACCGTCGCTGCCCGCCGAGGTCATCTCGAGAACCCGCGACAAGTATCTCTCCGCCCTGCGCGGCCTCTCGCAGGTCGGCGCTACTGCATGACCCCATGGGAGTCCGCTGCGACGTGGGCGCTCTTGGAGGCGCGCACCAGTTCCCGGCGGAGCCAATCGAGGGCCGCGTTCACCGCGCGCACCTTCACGGTCGTCCTCGGGCCCGGGTAGCTCAGCTTGCGCGACCACACGCCCTGGGGCGCGTGGAGCGCGATGAAGATCGTGCCGACCGGGTTTTCCTGGGTCCCCCCGCAGGGACCCGCGAAGCCGGTGATCGCGAGCGCGTACTCCGCCCCGAGCCTCTCCGCCGCGCCCGTCGCCATCGCCACCGCCGCCTCGGCGCTCACGGCGCCGTGCTGCAGGAGCAGGCACTCGGGGACGTCGAGCAGCTGCATCTTGGAGTCGTTCGAATAGCACACGCAGCCTCCCGAGAAGAACTTCGACGCGCCGCAGATGTCGGTGAACGCGTTCGAGAGAAGGCCTCCCGTCGCGGTCTCCGCGACGGCGAGCCGCTTCTCCTGAGAGCGCAGGAGGTCGGCGCACACCTTCGAGAGCGAGTCGTCTCCGAGGACGACGAAGTCCTCGCCGAGCATGCGGGCGCACTCGTCGGCCACCGCGCCGACCTGGGCGAGGCTCATGCGTCCGTCCGGGGAACTCAGGCGGCAGTCCACGTGGCCCGAGTGCGCGCAGAACGCGATTCCGAGGCCCGGGTGGCGGTCGAACACGGGCTGAAGCTTGGTCTCGAGCAGCGACTCGCCAATCCCGGCGGTGCGCAGCTGCACGTAGGCCTCGCTCTCGAGCACGAGCCCCAGCGCCGCGAGGCGCGGAAGCACCTGCTCGACAAACATCGGCTGAAGCTCGTTCGGGGGACCGGGCATCATGCACAGGATTCGGCCGTCCTGCTCCACCCAGAGCCCGGGGGCGGTGCCGTTCGCATTGTGGAGCACCTCTCCGCGCTCGAAGCGATAGGCCTGCCTGAGGTTGTTGGGGGTCATCTTCCGGCCGAAGAGCACGAAGCGCTCGGCGATGTGCTGCTCGATGCGGGGATCGAAGACCAGCTTCTGCCCGAGGACCCCGGCGATCGCCTCCCGGGTGCGGTCGTCGCAGGTGGGGCCGAGGCCCCCGGTGACGAGCACCACCTTGGACCGCTCCCAGCTCTCCCTGAATTGCCCCGCAATGTCCTCGGCGTCATCGGTTACCGTGATGTTGCGGCTCAGCTCCACTCCGCGGGCCCCGAGCTTGGAGCCGATGAACGTCAGGTGCCCGTTCGCGGTCAGCCCCAGCAGGAGTTCGTCCCCGATCGTGATCAACTCGTACCGCGGGCGGCGGGACGATGTCGGGGTCTCTTTTGCTGGGTGGTCGGAAGAAAGCATGCTTGCTGGGCGGCAGATTAGGCTAATCTGGTGAAAATGCCAGCCCCGGACTCAGATACCGCCGTTCCCGTGACGCTCAAGGAAAAGGTGCGCCGGCTTCCCGACCGTCCCGGAGTGTACTTGATGAAGGACCGCATCGGCCGGATCATCTATGTGGGCAAGGCAAAGGCGCTCAAGAAGAGGGTATCCTCATATTTCCAGCCCTCGCGCGCCTTCACGCTCCACCCCAAGATCCGGGCCCTGGTCGAGATGATCGCCGACTTCGACACGATCGAGGTCAAGTCGGAGCCCGAGGCCCTCCTGCTCGAGGGAAAACTGATCAAGCAGTGGAAGCCCAGGTACAACACCGACTTCATCGACGACAAGCGCTTCCTCATGGTGCGCGTCGACCCGCTCGAGGAGCTTCCCCGCTTCAGGCTCGTGCGGCTGCGCAAGGACGACCGCTCCCGCTACTTCGGGCCCTTCGCCCACAGCGGCCCCCTGCGAAAGACGCTGGCCCAGATGCGCCGACAGTTCGGCGTGCTCTTGTCCGACGGCACGCCGAGCCGGCTGCCCGACGGCTCGTGGCAGCTCTACGACGACGTCCGGGCGGAGATCTACGGGTTCCCGAACAGCGTGAGCGCCGCGGACTACCGGGCCCGCGTGGACCAGGCCTGCGCGTTCCTGGAGGGTAAGTCCCGCGAGTGGCTCTCCTCGCTTCGGGAGGAGATGTCCTCGGCGGCGGCCCGCAGGGAGTTCGAGAAGGCGGCGGGCCTCCGCGACATCGTCTTCGCGCTCGAGAAGACCCTCGAGAAGCCGCGCCATTTCGAGCGCACCGACCCGACCGCGCTCACGGCGGGCTCCGAGGCCCTCGGGGCGCTCGGAGCCGCCCTCGGCCTGCGCGCCCCCCCGGATTCGCTCGAGTGCTTCGACATATCGCACATCTCGGGGACCTACGTGGTCGCCTCCATGGTGCGCTTCGCCGGGGGCAAGCCCGACCGCGACCAGTACCGGCGCTTCCGCATCAAGGGCTTCATGGGCAACGACGACTTCCGCTCGATGGAGGAGGTGGTGGGCCGGCGCTACCGCCGCCTCCAGCAGGAGGGCAGGCCCTTTCCCGACCTGGTCGTGATCGACGGCGGCCGGGGCCAGGTGGGGGCGGCCCTGAAGGCCTTCGTGGCGCTAGACCTCGAGCCCCCGCCGCTGATCGGCCTCGCAAAGAAGGAGGAGACGATCGTGTTCCCCGACGAGCGGCCGCCGCTCAACCTCCCGCTCGACCATCCCGGCCTGCGCCTGCTGCAGCGCCTGCGTGACGAGGCCCACCGCTTCGCCAACACCTACAACGCGGACCTCCGCTCGAGGAAGATTCGCGAGTCGCTCCTCGACGACTTCCCCGGCCTCGGCCCGGTGCGGCGGGCGGCGCTCCTCGCCCATTTTGGCGGCATCGACCGCGTGCGGGCCGCGACCGTGGAGGAACTGCGCGCGGTTCCCGGGTTCGGCCCGCGGATCGCGGCCGACCTTCGCGCGTTTCTCGACGCCAAGGGGCACGCGCCGCAGAAAACTCCTTGATCCCCCGGCCCCAGCCCGGCTCCCTACGGGGGCCCATGCACGCCCCCAGGCTTTCCCCAAGGATTTTGGCGCTGGCGCTGGCCGCCTCCACGACGGTGCGTGCCGCGCCGGTGCTTGCGCCCGTGTTCGGCGACCATGCGGTCCTCCAGGTCGAGAAACCGGTGCCCGTGTGGGGACAGGCCGATCCCGGCGAGCACCTCGTGATCGCCTTTGCAGGGCAGAGCGTGGCGGCGACGGCCGGCCCTGACGGCCGCTGGTCCGCGGTGCTGTCCGCCCTGGCGGCCGGCGGCGCGGGCGGCGACCTGAGCGTCACCGGGAAGGCCACCGTGGTGTCTCACGACGTCGTGGCCGGCGAGGTCTGGCTCTGCGCGGGGGGCTCGGGCATGTCCGAGCCACTCGGAG
Organism: uncultured Opitutaceae bacterium; assembly: GCA_903919205.1. Taxonomy (GTDB): domain Bacteria; phylum Verrucomicrobiota; class Verrucomicrobiia; order Opitutales; family Opitutaceae; genus Palsa-1447. The sequence continues at coordinate 4,785 of CAIXHE010000040.1, forward strand.
GGGGCCCCGCGCACGGGGACGAGGCGTCGGCCGCCCGGTTTCCGCAGGTGCGGGCGTTTGTATCCGCGCCCGCAGCCAGGTCCGGGGGGGCTCCCTCCGGCTGGATCCTCTGTTCGCCGCAAACGGTGCGAGGCTTCCCGTCGGTCGGATACGCGTTCGCCCGAAGCCTACACACGCGGCTCGGCTCGGCCGTGGGGATCGTGGTGGCCGCGGTCGCGGCCAGTCCGATTGAGTCCTGGATGGCGCCCGCCCCCGGGACGCCCGAGGGCGCCCTCTTTGCCGAGAGGATCGATCCCCTGCTTCCCTTGGCCGCCAGGGGCGTCGTGTGGTACCAGGGAGAGGGCGACCTTGCGCGGACCCCTGGGTACGGAGGCCGATTCACCGCGCTGATCCGCGGGTGGCGCACCCGTCTCGGGCAGGGCGAGCTGCCGTTCCTTTGGGTCCAGCTGGCGTCGTTCGGCAGGGCAACCGGCGCAGGGGAGCGCGGGCCCGCCCTCCGGGAGGGCCAGGCCCAGGCGCTATCGCTGCCCGCCGCCGGCCAGGCCGTGGCCATTGACATGGGTGCCGTGGGCGATGCCCGGCCGAGGGACGACCAGGAAATCGGCCGCAGGCTCGCCCTGATTGCCAAGGCCCAGGTCTACGGGCTTTCCGTGGACTATTCCGGGCCCGTGCCGAAGGGCTTCGAGCCCGAGGGCGGGTCGCTGAAGGTTGAGTTTGCGCACGCCGGAGACGGGCTGACCGCGGCGGGAAAGCCGCTGCAGTCCTTCGAGGTGGCTGGACAGGACCGCGTCTTCCACCCGGCCACGGCGGCCATCCGGGGCTCGGCCGTGGTGGTCCAATCCCCGGCGGTGCGCCAGCCGATCGCCGTGCGCTACGCCTGGCACGACGGACCGGAGGCGAATCTCTTCAACGGCGCCGGGCTTCCCGCGGCGCCGTTCCGCAGCGACAGCTGGTAGCTCCCCAGATCAGGGCAGCTCGTACACCTCGCCGAGGGCCTCGCCTGCCGTGTTCGAGGCGCTGGTCACCTGGAAGGTGTAGGCGCCCGGCTGCAGGTTCACGAGAACGGCGGTGTCCGAGAGCTGCCCGTTGAGGGCAAAGGCCCCGACGCTTGCGTTGGCGTTCACGATGTCCTGGGCGACGACCGAGGGCTGGTCCGCCCCCGACGACGTCTGGGTGGTCCAGATCAGGTTCTGGGCCACCACGTTGCCGGAGCTGTCGTAGACGGTCAGGACCGGGTCCGGGATGGCATCGGTGACGCCGAAGGCCGCCAGGCCGGGCCCGATCCCGCGGATCAGCACGCTCTTGGTCGAGGTGCCCCCGACCACGAACCCGCCGATCAGGGCGCCGGCACCGGAGCTCACGGGGCCCCGGGCCGAGATGTTGATCAGGCGGTCGGCATCGGTGAGAGGCGACGCGCTGGCGTCATAGACCTCCGTGAGCACCACGCCTCCCTTGCCGGAGGGGTCGAAGACATGGATCGTGTAGCTGCCGGGTGCCAGGCTGGTGAGGATCGCTGCGTCGGCGCTGTTCGCCGGCAGGGAGAAGGCGCCGACCTGGGCGAAGGTCGCCGCAAGCGTGCTGCCGCCGCCCCAAGAGGAGTTCTGGCTGACGAGCGCCCCCGCGCTGTTGTAAAGCTGGAGCTCCGGGGTCGCCAGGGTGTTCGGCACGTTGAAGGCCGCGAGGCCCGGCCCGACACCCCGCAGGAGGATCTGCTTGTTCGCGGATCCCGAGACCACGAAGCCCGCGATCAAGACCTGGCTGCCCGTCAGCTCGTTGCGCGAGGAGAGGTTCAGCAGCCGGTTGGCCGGCGAGGTTGCCGCCGGCGTGAACGTCGCCGTGCCGGAGTTGCCGACCGCGATCGTGAGCGACGACACGGAGGACCCGGCCGCGCTTGTCGCCGTCAGGCTCACGGTGTAGGTGCCCGAGCCGGTCGGCGTTCCGGAGATCACCCCCGTGCTGGGGTTGATGGAGAGGCCCGCGGGCAGACCCGAGGCCGAAAACGACGTGGCCGCGTAGGCGGTCGTCACCGCGAAGCTGAAGGGGTGTCCCGAGGTCGCGATCGCGCTCGAGCTCGAGGTGATGGTCGGGATCGCGATGATGTTCACGATCTGGACGATCTGCACGAGGCCCGAGGAACTGAACTGCGAGGAGGGCGTGACGCCGGTGGCCCGGACGTAGTACGGCTGGGTGCTGAGCGCCGTGAGGCCCGTCAGGGTCCAGGTCGTCTGGCTGACGGGGGAGGCCTGGCCGACGGTCGTCCAATGAGACCCGTCTACCGATTCCTCGAACTTGACCGCCGCGAAGGCCGGGGCCCCGCCGGACTGGACCCATGAAATCGTCGACTGGTCGGCGCTCATGGTGATCGACTCAAACACGGGGCCCGGCGCCGAGAGCCGTGCGAGCTCGTACCGGCTCTCGCCGCCCACCGTCGTGAAGGCCCCGCCGAGGACGATCTTGCCGTCCTCCTGTACCGCCACCGCGTTTACGGCCGCGTTCGGCCCGGCGCTGAAGGTGCTGTCCACGATCCCCGCCGAGCTCAGGTGGGCCACGTAGGGCAGCGCCTGGCCCCCAATGCTCGTGAAGGCCCCCGCGACGTAGAGGCTGCCGTCCACTTGGAGGGTGACCGCCGTCACGCTGCCGTTGGGCGCCGGATTGAAGGCCGCGTCGAGCGTACCGTCGGCATTGAGGCGCGCGAGGTTCGCAACCGCCTGCCCGTCCACGCTCGAGAAGGCCCCTCCGATCACAACCTGCCCGTTGGACTGGACCACCACGGCGTCCACAGTTCCGTTCACGGCGGGCGTGAACGACGCGTCGGGGGTGCCGGACGCGGACAGCCGTGCAAGGTTCTGCACAGCTTGCCCACCGATGCTCGTGAACGTCCCTCCCACCAGCAGGCTCCCGTTTGTCTGCTCCGCGATCGCGTTGACGGCGCCGTTGGCGCCCGGGTTGAAGGTGGTGTCAAGGGCGCCCGCCGCGTTCAACCTGAAAAGATTCGAGTAGCCCAGGCCCCCTGCGTGGGCGAACGAGCCGCCGATCACATACCCGCCGGCAGCCTGCGAGGTGATGGCATTCACGGGGCCGTCCGGGTTCGCGGTGAAGGTCGAGTCAGGCGTGCTGTCGGCATTGAGCCGGGCAAGGTTCGGTGCCGCGACGCCGCCCACGGTCCCGAACGCCCCGCCGACCAGCACGGCGCCGCCCGACTGGACCGTGGTGAAGTTGCCGGCAACCAGGATCGACTGGTCCTGCAGAACGTCGACCACATTGACGCCCGAGTTGAGCACCGGGTCGAAGGTCTGGTCGACCGTCCCGTCGGAGTTGATGCGGGCGACGAAATCGCGGCTGATCGTGTTGCTCGCCAGGTTCGGATTCAAGGCCGAGAAGCTGCCGCCGATCACGACCTGTCCGTTGGACTGCAGCGCGATCGAGGTGACCGACGAGTTGGGGTAGGGGTTGAAGGTGGTGTCGATGGACCCGTCGGTGTTGACGCGGGCGAGGTAGTTGGCGGTGAACGTCGTTCCCGTCTGGGCCCCCGTGGTCGGGTTGATGACGGGGTTGGGCAGGAACTGCGTGAAGTTGCCGCCCACCAGGTACTGGCCGTTGGACTGCACGGCGAGCGAGGTCACCGTGGAGTTCGGGTTCGGGTTGAAGGTGGTGTCCAGACCGCCGTTCGTGTTGAGCCGCGCCAGGCCGTTGATCGCCACGGTGGTCCCGGTCGTGCTCGGCGTGATGTTGGTGAAGGACCCGCCGATCAGGATCTGCTGGTTTGAGAGGATCACGATCGCCAGAGGGGGTCCGTTCAGGTCGGGGTTGAACGCAGTGTCGAGGGTGCCGTCCGTGTTGAACCGCGCGATATCCGAGCGGGCCGTCAGCGTGGTCGTCGCGCTCGTCTCGACCGCCGAGAAGTAGCCGCATGCCACGATCTTACCGTCGGACTGCTGCGCGACGCACGTGACCTCGCCATTGGGCGCCGGGTTGAACGTGGAGTCGAGGGATCCGTCGCCGTTGAGCCGGACGAAGTAGGCGAAGGGCGTCGTGCCAACGGCGGAGAACGAGCCACCCACCAGGACCTTCCCGTCGGACTCGAGCGCAAGGGCGGTCACCTGTCCATTGGGCCCGGGATTGAAGGACGTGTCGACGGTGCCGTCCGTGTTGAGCCTGACCAGGTTGTTGAAGCCGCTGATTCCCGCAAAGTTGCTGAAGGCGCCCCCGAGCAGCACCTGGCCGTTCGCGAGCTGAAGCACGGCGGAGATCACGCCATTCGAGGCGGCGTTGAAGGCGTAGCGCACCGAACCGTTGGTCTGCAGCCAGACGGCGTAGCTCGACGGTGCGGCCGTGGAGGCGCCGTTGGGCTCGACGGAGATCGCGTTGACCGGGCCATTGATGTCGGGCAGGTAGGACGCGTCTGAGCTGCCGTCCGGATTGACCCTCATGAGGTACGAGCCCGTGGAGCCCGCGAGGGGGCCGAAGGAACCGCCCACCAGGAGCTGCCCGTTGGGCTGCAGGGCCACGGTGTTCACGTGGCCGTTCGCGGCGGTACCTTGGCCCGCGGAGAACGACGTGGCGATCGAGCCGTCTGCGTTCAGCACGGCCATGTGGTTGGCCGGGATCGGGGCGGGCGCGCCGTTGGGCTGGAGCGACGTGAAGTTGCCGGCCACGAAGATCGAGCCGCTGGACAGCAGCTGGACCACGTTGGTCTGCCCGTTCGCGTCGGGGTTGAAGGCGGCGTCGAGGGCGCCGGAGGAGCTGACACGGCCGATGTAGTTGCGGGTTACGCCCGTCACGGCCCCATTCTGCGCGAAGGAGGTGAAGGCCCCGGCCACCAGGATGCTGCCGTTCGACTGCACCGCTATCGACAGCACGGTGGCGCTCGGGTCCGGGAAGAACGTCGAGTCGAGGGTGCCGTCCGTGTTGAAGCGCGCCAGATGGTTGATGTAGATGGGGGCGGTGACGTTCTGCCCGGCGTTGGGGATGGTCACCGTGTTGCCGCCGGCATCGATGAACGTGGTGTTCCCGGTGTTGGCGACGCCCGTCAAGGGGGCCACCGCGTTGAACGAGCCGCCCGCCAGCACCTTGCCGTCCGGCTGGATTGCCAGGGCGTACACCGCGCTGTCGCACTCGGGATTGAACGACGCCTTGTCGAGGCTTCCGTCGGTGTTGATCCGGGCGATGTAGCCGCGGGACTGGTTGTCCACGGACGCGAACTCGCCTCCGATGATCACCTTGCCGTCCGACTGGACGGCCAGGGCGAAGATGGACCCGCCCGTTGGGCTGGGGACATAGGTTTGGTCCACCGTGCCGTCGGTATTCAGACGCGCCAGCGCGTTGATCCCCACCCCGACGGTGGCCCCGTTGGGCAGGAACTCGCTGAAGCCGCCGCTCACGATGATCTGCCCGTTGGACTGGAGCGCCAGGAGCGTGATGGGACCGTTCGGGTTGGGATTGAAGGGTCCGTCCAGCGAGCCGTCGGTGTTGATGCGCGCCAGGTAGTAGCGGGCGTCCCCGTCGACCGTGGTGAAGCTTCCCCCGACCACGAGCTTTCCGTCCGACTGCAGGGCGATGGTCGCGACCGAGCCGTTCAGGACCGGGGCAAACGAGGCGTCGAGCGAGCCGTTGGCGTTGATTCTGGCAAGGAACGGCTGGGTTGCGCCGCCCACGCTCTTGAAGGTGCCGCCGACGACGTACTGGCCGTTGGGCAGTTGCACCGAAGCGAAGATTCCGCCGAAGGCGTCCGGCGCCATCGTGGCGTCGAGCGAACCGTCGGAGGCGACCCGCGCTATGAAGTTACGGGCCGTCGGGGCGCTGGCGCTCGCCGATACAAGCGAGGTGAAGTAGCCGCCCAGCAGGATCTGCCCGTCTGGCTGGATGGCGATCGCGGCCACGGCTTGGTTGGGTGCAGGGCTGTACGTCGGGTCCAGCGAGCCGTCGGTGTTGATCCGCGACGTGAACGCGACCTGGACCGCCGCCGTACTGTTCTGGGGGAAGAGCTGCGTGAACGTGCCGCCGATCAGCACCCGGCCGTCGGATTGCACCGCGATGGCCGAGACGGCCGCCAGGGGATTCACGATGAAGCTGGTGTCGACGGTGCCGTCGGCGTTGAGCCTCGCGAGGAAGTCGACCTGGGTCGTTCCGAGGGCGCCGTTCGGCTGGAACGTCAGGAACTGGCCCCCGAGCAGGATCTGGCCGCTCGGAAGGACGACGATGGAGCTCACGGCGGCGTTGGCCTCGGGATCAAAGCCGTTGTCGAGGGATCCGTCCGAGTTCACCCGCGCGATGCAGCTGCGGGTCGCCGGAATCGCCGCGCCATTCGGCTGGAGGGACGAGAAGCCGCCGCCGATCAGGATCTGGCCGTTCGGCTGGACCGCGAGCGAGAGCACCGTCTTGTCCGTGTTCGGGTCGAAGCTTGTGTCGAGCGAGCCGTCCACGTTGAAACGAGCGACGTGATTGCGGGGCACCGGGCTGGACGAGCCGTTGGGTTGAACCGACGTGAACTCGCCGCCGATGATGATCTGGCCGTTCGGCTGGACCGCCATCGCGAACACCGCGCCGTTGGCGCCGGGATTGAAGACGGAATCGAGGCTGCCGTCGGCATTGAGCCGGGCGGCGTAGCTGCGACCGCTGAACGCCCCGGCGCCCGAGCCCTGAACCTTGGTAAAGTCGCCCCCGATTAGGATTTGGCCGTTGCTCTGCAGGACAAGCGCCCGCACGACGCCGTCGGCGTTGGGAGTGAACGCATTGTCCACGCTGCCGTCGTGGTTAACACGGGCAATGTAGGCGTGCCCCGATTGCGGGTTGTTGAAGGGCTGAAGCGTCGTAAAATAGCCCCCCATCAATATCTTGCCGTCGGGTTGGACCACGATATTGTTGACGATCCCGTTCGGATTTGGGTCGAAGCCGTCGTTGATGCTCGAGGCGGCTTGGGCCCCAAGGGCTGCGCCCACGAACACGGTCAGGACTCGGCTGGCAAATCGGAGACCGCTCAGGCGGCTCATGGGGGTCAAAAGGAATGGCATGAAGGATAATGCTGCTTACAGAGAAAGCGTACAAATGCAATGCCGGGCCGCAGGGGCTTCCGGGGGAGCCTTTTAGTCTCCCGGTCACATCCCAAAGTTCCGGAAAAGGGCCGCACCATGAAGTTTATGTCCAAAGGCTGGCCGACTTGCAAACGTCCCCCGTTGCCATCAGTTTTCGAAGCCATGAAAACGTTCATCCTGGGCTTTTTCGCCCTTTCCGCGACCCTCGCCATGTCCACTCCCGCAAAAGCAGAGCTCAAGGTCGGTGACAAGGCCCCCGACGTCACCGGTGTCACCGAGACGGGCGACAAGCTCAGTTTCGCTTCGGCCTATGCCAAGCAGCCCTACACGCTGGTCTACTTTTTCCCCAAGGCCGACACGCCGGGCTGCACCGCCCAGGGCTGCTCGCTGCGCGACTCCTACGAGGCGCTCACCAAGCAGGGCGTCGCGGTCATCGGCGTCAGCCTCGACAACGTGGAGAACCAGAAGGCCTTCAAGGAGAAGTATCATTTTCCCTTCACCCTGATCGCGGATCCCGACAAGGCCGTCGTGGGCGCCTTCGGCGTGACGGTTAAGAGCGTTCCGGTGTTCGGTTCCTTTGCCTCCCGGGAGGCCTTCCTGATCAAGGACGGCAAGATCGTCTGGGCCGACTACAGCGCCTCGACGTCCAAGCAGGCCGCCGACGTCCTCAAGGTCATCGCGGACGCCAAGAGCTGACATCAGAGTTCCGCGTCCGGGGCGTGAGGCAGCGCCGAGGCCCCCGGATCAGCCCGAACGCGTTCGAGCCACTCCTCCAGAAGTGGGTCGCGCGGCGCTGCACCCGCCGGCCAGGGTGCGGCGACCAGGTCGATGACCCTCAACGCCTTATCAAGGCCCCGAACGAAGTTGCGGGCGTGCAGATCTGCCACCAGGAAGGGCCTTCCGCGCAGGAACAGGAGCCTCGGATGATCTCGGTCCGCCCTCAGGAACCGTGAGGGGATCTCGATCAGGACCGGCGGCAGGTTGCGGGACATGTCATCGCCCTGCGGCATCGCCTCGCCTAGCGCCTGCTTGGCGACGAGGATTCCCTCGGGGGTCACGGCCACCACCTCCGTGGCCATGCCCCCGATCGCGAGGATGATCATGAGCTTCTCGAGGAGCGCCCGGTAGTCCCCCAGACCGGCCGTCGCGCGCAGCACGGTCTCGTCGCCAGGTCCGAAGCCGAATGCGCTCCCGATACGCTTTCCCTCCCGGGGACGGTAAAATTTGTAGACGGAGCGGTCCCCCGCGGCCTCGAAGGCCCACGCCTCCACGCCCACGCCGATACGGTTGAGCAGGGGGTTCGCCTCCTCGATGGGGTTTCCCTCGGCCGATGTGAATCCGAAGTCCGAGAGCGTGCGAAGCGGCAGCAGCTGGCGCAAGGTGCGGATCGCAGCCCCCAGCGCCGCCCACTCGGCCCCGGCCCCCTCAAGGAGGGCTACCTCGTCTTCCTCAAGGAGGATGAGATCGCGGTCCGTATCTGCTCGGAGACCGCATTCGGCTGCCGCCTCGCCAAGTCGATCGAGCGCCTCCAGTCGTCGGGCGTGATCGTCTTGAAGAGCGGCTCGTGCGGCTGCGTCCGGGAGGACGGCGCCGCAGATGCAGGTGTGTTTTCCGGTGAAGGCATCATGCATGGGTCCGCCATGTTCGAAACGTCTTGGGTCGCGGGCCTAAACGCAATGTTCCATTGCCAACAAGTTATTCGCACGCGACATCGGTCATTTAGCCTCCGCCGTAGGTGTCGGAGCCAAGGGCCGGGCCACGATCTTCTCGACGCGCCGGCGGTCCATCTCGGCGACCTCGAACTGCCAGCCGGACCACTCGAAATGGTCGCCCGGCGAGGGAATCCGTCCAAAATGGGTCAGCAGGAACCCGCCCGCGGTGCGGTACTCGGCCTCGGCCTCGTTGGGCAGCGGCGCCGCCACCCCGATGAGGCTCTTGAAGTCCGCGATCGGCATCGACGCCTCCACAAGCCACGAGCCGTCCTCCCTGCGCCGGGCGCCGTCGTTGTTGCGCTGCCCCGGCTCGGGCAGGTCGCCGACGATGGCCTCGAACACGTCGATCAGCGTCACGAGGCCCTGGACCGCCCCGAATTCGTCCGAGATGACCGCGGTGTGGCGGCCGGTCTTCTTGAACTGCTCGAGCAGCTGCATCGCCGTCATCGACTCGGGCACCATGAGCGGCGGGACCAGGAGGTTCTTCAGGGCGGTCGGCAGGCCTATCGCCGAGTGCGCCCAGAGCGCCTTCACCGACACGAGCCCCACCACCTGGTCGCGGTTGTTCTGGAAAACCGGGAAGTAGGAGTGCCCGCTGGTCACGATCTTGCGCCAGTTCGACTCCTCGTTGTCATCGATGTTCAGGAACACGATCTTCGAGCGGGGCGTCATGATCGCCGTGATGCGCAGGTTATCGAGTGAAAGCACCCCCTCGACCATCTCCTTCTTCGCGCGCTTGAAGACGCCCGCGTGGAGACCGCGCTCGACCAGGGCCCGCACATCGTCGTCCACCACGGAGTCGGCCGCCGGGAGCGGCCTGAAGCCGAGGACGCCCGCGATCGCGTCGCTCGTGCGGCCCAGCGTCGAGGAGAACGGGCCCAATATCCTGACCAGCGAGCGCATGAGGGGCCCGAGCATGATCGCCGCGCGCTCGGGGTTAGCCAGGGCGATGCGCTTGGGGAGAAGCTCGCCAAACACGAGCATCACCGAGCTGAGGACAAGCGTGGCGGCGACGATGGCGATGCTCTCGGCCCAGGGCGCGAGCGCCGGGGAGCGGGCGAACAGGCTCTCGAACTCGCGGGCCACGGAGGACACGACCACCATGCCGGCGACGACGCAGGCGAGGGTTAGCCAGAACTGCACGAGGCCCAGGAACCGGCCCGGGTTCTCGGCGATCGCGAGCGCGGTCGCCGAGGCCTCGCTGCCCGCCTCGGCGGACTGCCTGAGCCGGGCCTTGCGCGCCGAAACCACGGCTGTCTCGGCCGCGGTGAGGGTGCCGTTCGCGATGATGAGCAGCCCCAGGATCAGCAACTCGTTCGCGGCGTTGGGCATGGATTGAGGTCATGTTGGGGCTTTCCGCTGTGGATGCAATCCCGCGCAGAACGCGGTTCCCCCTCAAAACGTTTGGCTTTGTGCCGCGTCAATCCATGGTGTGGGCGCCATGCTCGATGTCAGAGACCTCACCAAGTCCTTTGCCCTGCCCGACGGGGGCGCGGTGCAGGTCGTGCGGGTCCCGGCGTTCTCCCTGGGCTCGGGCGAGGAGCGCGCCCTGCGCGGGGCGAGCGGCTGCGGCAAGACCACGTTCCTCAACCTGGTCTCGGGCATCCTAGCCGCCGACTCGGGCCGCATCCTGATCGACGGCGTCGACATGGCCGGCCTTGCTGAGCCCGCCAGGGACCGGCTGCGCGCCGCAAAGCTCGGGTACATTTTCCAGACCTTCAACCTCCTGCAGGGCTTCACGGTGCTGGAGAACGTCGTCCTCGGCATGAGCTTCTCGCCCGCGGGGGCCGACCGGCGGAGGGCCCGCGAGCTGCTCGAGCGCGTGGGCCTCGGCCACAGGCTCGGCCACTTCCCGAGGCAGCTCTCCACCGGTCAGCAGCAGCGGGTGGCCGTCGCGCGCGCCCTCGCCAACCGCCCCTCGATGGTGCTTGCCGACGAGCCCACCGGTAACCTCGACCGGCGCAACGCCGCGGAGTCCCTGGCGCTGATCCGCGAGGCGTGCCGTGAGAACGCGGCTGCGCTCCTTCTGGTGAGCCATGACGAGGAGGTCCTTCGCCAGTTCGGGCGGGTCGAGGACTTCGCCTCCCTCAACGTCGCTTCGTCGGAGGCCGCCCCATGACGCTGCTCCTGATCGTCTACCGAAGCCTTCGCCAGCACGCCTTCTCGACCCTGGTCACGGCGGGGTGCCTGGCGCTTGCCGGCGGGCTCCTGATGACCGTGTGGATGGTGAAGGCGCAGGCGCAGAAGTCCTTCCTGCAGACCACCACCGCCTTCGACGCGGTGCTGGGTGCGCGGGGATCCAAGCTCCAGCTCGTGCTCAACGCCATCTTCCACCTTGAGGCGTCCCCCGGGAACCTCTCGTGGCAGGACTACGAGTTCATCCGCAGGCACCCTGCCGTGAAGGTCGCCATCCCGATCGCGGTCGGCGACAACCTGCGGGGCTACCGGATCGTCGGCACCATCCCCGAGCTCTTCACGGAGGTCGAGTACGCCCCGGGCCGCCACTACGACGTCCTGCCGGGCGGCCGCCTCTTCGCCGAGGGCGCGCGCGAAGCGGTCGTGGGCAGCTTCGCGGCGGCCCGGCTCGGCCTCGCGGTGGGCGACGACTTCCATCCCTTCCACGGCCTCTCCTACGACCCCTCGGCCCAGCATGCGGAAATGTTCCGCGTCGTGGGCATCCTCGCGCCGACCGGAACGCCCCTCGACCGCGTCGTGCTCATCCCGATACGCGGCGTCCAGACCATGAGCGGCCACGACCCGCGGGCAGCCACCGACATCAGCGCCGTGCTGATCAAGCTTCGCGCCTCGACGGCGGGGTTCATGCTCGACGTGCTGATCAACAAGCAGGGCAACCGCCTCACGTTCGCGTACCCGGTCGCCGACATCCTCGTGAACCTCTTCAGCAAGATCAGCTGGTTCGACAAGGTCCTGGCGCTGGTTGCGTATCTGGTCGCGGTGGTGGCCGCGGCCTCCGTTCTGGCGAGCATCTACAACTCCATGAACGCGCGCAAACGAGACATCGCTATCTTGCGCGCGCTGGGCGCCCGCAGGCGGGTGGTTTTCGGCGCCGTGGTGGCCGAGTCGGCCTGCATCGGCGTGATGGGGGCGGTTGGAGGGTACGCCGTTTACCTGGGGCTCTACGCGGCCGTCTCGGGCATCATCCGGTCGCAAACCGGAGTCGTGCTCTCGCTCTGGGCGGTGCACCCCGTGCTCGCCTGGGCCCCCGCCGGGCTCGTCGTCCTGTGCGCCATCGGCGGGGTGATCCCCGCCCTCAAGGCTTACCGGCTCCAGGTGGCCGAGAACCTGGCGCCCCTCTCCTGAGGGGCGGCAGCAATCGCCGCTTTGACGGGGCGCGGGTCTGTGGTAGGGTGTTGTCATGTTCCTGCGCGTCCTCGCCCTAGCGTTCCTTGCGATCGGAGCCCCTGCCGCCCCGGCGCAGGCGCAGGTTCCGGCGCCCGAGACCGACGGATCCTACCTCAAGCTCGGCTTCGACAGGCTCTCAAGCTACAAGTTTGTCGCGCCCGAATACGACCCGCTCTCCAACCCAAAGGCGGCCCCGCCCACCGGCGAGGAGCAGATCCCTGCCGCGGTCAAGGCTTGGAGCGGAAAGAAGGCGATCGTCACGGGCTTCATGCTCCCCACCAAGCTGGAGGGTGGAAAGGCGGTGGAGTTCCTGCTGATGGCGAACCAGATGGCCTGCTGCTACGGAACGGTGCCCAACATGAACGATTGGGTGATCGTCCGCATGCCCAAGGGGGTGCCGATCGTGCAGGATGTCCCTATCGCGTTCCGCGGTACCTTCCGGGTGAACCCGACGTTCGAGAGCGGCTACATGACGGGCATCTACCAGCTGGAGGCCGAGGGACCGGGCCAGGTGGCCGAGTAACCGTCCTATCGGGAAATATCATTCTGTTGGAGCACCTTGAAGCCGCGGCGCGACAGCGCCTGGGCTGCGATATCGGGGTCCTCCGCGCTGATCGCCATCGCCGACCGGTCATTCGGCCGCTTTATGAAGCTGTAGACGTAGTGGGTGTTGATCTCGGCCTCAAGCAGCGCGGCCAGCACGTTTCGAAAATGCGACTCGTCGATGATCTCGACCACCAATATGTCGCATTCCCCGTAGGGAAAATCATTGTTGATCATCAACTCGCGCGCCTTTTGCGGGTCGTCGACGACCACGCGGATGATCGCGCTGTCGGTGGTGTCGAGCACCGTGATCGCCATGATGTGGACGTCGTTGTCCTTGAGCAGCGAGGTGAGGTCGTAAAGGCGTCCCACCCGGTTCTCGGCGAAGACTGAAAATTGCTTTACCGGATCGTGCGGCGTAGCGCTCGTTTGGGCGGCCATGGCGACTCGGCATCATGGAGCCGTGGCGACCGGGGTCAACGGCGAGGTGTTGAGATTTGGCCGGAGGGTCCTCACGATGAAGCCAGTCATGGCCACGGATCTACTCCCCGCACACCACGCAGCGACCGTGGAGCGCGCCCAGAAGGGCGCGCGCATGATCGTGCGCGGCATGGCGCTCAACGTGGCCATGGCGGTGGTCAAGGTTGCCGGCGGTGCAGTCGGCCACGCGTACGCGCTGGTCGCCGACGGCGTGGAGTCGCTCTGTGACATCGCGGTGTCGATCCTGATATGGGCCGGGTTCCAGTGGGCCGCCCGTCCTCCCGACGACGACCATCCCTACGGCCACGGCAAGGCGGAGGCGGTGTCTGGCCTGTTGACCGCCCTGGTGATCCTGGGCACGAGCGTGGGCGTCGGATGGCATGCCGTGAACCAAGTCCGCGACCCCCAGCGGCTGCCCGCCTGGTGGACCCTCCTCATCCTCGCCGCGGTCGTCGCTGCGAAGGTCGTATTTTCACGGCGCCTCGACCGCGTGGGCCGCGACACCTCGAGCACCGCGCTCGGGGCTGAGGCGTGGCACCACCTTTCCGATGCGATCACCTCCGCGGCCGCGTTCGTCGGCATCGCCGTCGCAGTGGTGGGCGGACAGAGGTACGCCGCCGCGGACGGCTGGGCTGCGATGGTCGCCTCGCTCGTGATTGCGGTCAACGGGCTCACGATCTTCCGCAAGGCGCTCAACGAGGTCATGGACATCGCGGTCCCCGCGGACATGGAGAATGAGGTGCGCTCGCTCGCCGCGGCGGTCGCCGGCGTCCACAGCCTCGACAAGTGCCGCGTCCGCAAGAGCGGGCTCAGCTATTTGGTCGACATCCAGGTGAGGGTCCCGGGAGACATGACCGTGCGCGAGGGCCACGGGATCGCGCACCGGGTGAAGGACACGCTCCTTTCCTCTGGCCTGCGGGTGAGCGACGTGACCGTTCACGTCGAGCCGCAGTGATCCGCCGTCACTCCTCGATCTTGCGGGCGAGCTTCCAGCCTAGGTAGACGCCCACCACGCTCCCGATGCCGCTGCCTACGAAGGCCGCCATCATCCCGAGCGACTCGCACAGGTACCAACCGGCGTACCCGCCCACAAACGATCCGGTAATGGTGCACAGCTTGGTCACCGTGCCACCATGGGGTGTGCGGCCCCGCAATGCGAACCATTAGGAGACCGCGAAGTGCGGGAAATAGTTCCCCCGATTGCGCGTAGGCTCGCGGGAGCGATCAAAGGGAACTTTGTGCGTGGGTGCGGTCAAAGAAACCTACCGAGAGGCCGCAGGCTCTTTCGGAAATATCCAAAAACCCGATACAATGAAGAAAACAAACACTACCAAACTAATGATTGCCGCGCTCCTGTGCGCGGGAACGTCGCTTTCTGCCTGGGCGCAGACGGTGCAGCAACAGGCCGCCGTGGACCCGGGCCCGGGCCTCGTCGGGACGACCTACTCCGAGGTGGAGGCCGGCTACCAGAAGCAGCAGGGCAACCCCAGCCACGTCCGCGACCTCGGCTTCGCCTACAACCAGGCGATCCAGAAGTCGGGTGACTGGGGCCTCGATGCGAACTTCTCCTATGCCTACCTGACCGGGAACGCGTACGGAACGCGCGACTACCGCAACGACGCGGAGGTCGGGCTCACCGCCTTCATGATGCAGCCATGGGGCAAGCCCTTCGTGACGGCAGACGGCGGCTATGCCTGGCAGAACGCGGGCGACGTATCGAGAAAGGGCTTCATCTACACCCTCACCGGCGGCGTGGAGTTCCAGGTACTGAGGGATCTGGCGCTCACTCCGTTCATGGAGTATCAGGCCGAGCCCAAGTTCTACAACCACGAGCGGCCCGTGGCAAACTTCCCCGACTACGGCTGGGATTATGGCGTCAAGGCAACCTACCGGTTCACGCGTGAATGGAGCGCTTCCGTGACGCTCGATCTCGACCAGTACAGCGGCAGCGACCTAGGCGTGCGCGCCGGCGTGGAGTACAAGTTCTAGCGCCCGAGGCCGTTGGCCTTGCTCGAGGCGCCTTCGAGGGCCGGTCCGCGCTGAGCGCGGGCCGGCCTTTTATTTCCCCCCCCCGTCACCTTTGGTCGCCGGGGGCGTCTTCTCCTGCATATGAACTCGGAGCGCCCCAAGGTTCCTGATCTCGGAAGCGCCTGGCCCCGAGGCTGCTCCATCGGATCCGGGAACAGTCGTCCCGGAC
>CAIXHE010000041.1 GCA_903919205.1 uncultured Opitutaceae bacterium
GGCCAATCGCCCACGCGGCCTTCGAGGCCGTGCGATTGGGCGCGCCGAAGGGACGACGGGCCGCATGGAGCCGACCGAAGGTTCGGTGGGCGATGGTCGCGCCTGTGCAAGATCGGGCGCCTCTCCTTGGGGCTCCCGGCGACCGCGGGCCGTGCACTTTCTTGGCATGCAACCGGCACGGATCCCGGTCCAGACGCCTCGTGCCGAGGCCCCGTCCTTCGGAAATGGTGGTGGAGGTTGGATTCGAACCAACGGTGTCGTAAGACGGGAGATTTACAGTCTCCGGAGCGGCCACTGCTCAACTCCACCCAGTGAACCGTCGAAAGAGCCATGCGCCTCGCTCGCCGTCAAGGCTCATCTTGGAGCTCTTGGTCCCGGGAAAAACGCCCCCGTGATTGCCGTTACGGAACCTTGCAAGAATCTTTGGGTCATGGCATTACGTGACTGGCTTCTTCACGTGGGCGTGTCGTGGGAAATCACCGTCCCGGCGGGATCCGAAATTCTGTGCTCGCACCCAGGCCCCTCCCACCCTTCCTAGCCCGAGGTGAGCACCTTTAGCCTGTACATCGACCGTTTCGTGCCCGGCGGCCTGCTGGCCCACGTGGCCGCCATCGCCGGCTTCCTTCTGGCCTTCTTCCTCGTGGCCCGGCTGATGAGCGAGCGACGCGCCCCGGCGAACACCTTCGCCTGGCTGCTGGTCATCGTCTTCATCCCCTGGCTCGGGGTGCCGCTTTACCTGCTGCTCGGCGGCCGCAAGCTGCGCCAGCTCGCCCGCAACAAGGGGGTCCTCCCGGCGGCCGTCCCCGCGATGTGCGTGATCGACACCGGTTCCCTCTGCCAGCCCGTGGCCAACACCGTGCTCGGCGCCGGTGGATTTGCCCCGGTGGGCGGCAACCGGGTGCGCTTCCTGCCCACCGGCGAGGAGGACTTTGCCGAGCTGGAGCGCCAGATCCTCGCCGCCAAGCACTCGATCCACCTCACCACCTTCATCCTGAGCCGGGACGCGACCGGGCGCCGGATCGTGGAGCTCTTGACCCAGCGCGCCCGCGAAGGCGTCAAGGTGAGGCTGCTCCTGGACGCCCTCGGCTCGTTCATGTCCTCGCGCGGCTTCGTCGAGCCGTTGCGCAAGGCCGGCGGCGAGGTCGGGCGCTTCATGCCGGTGTTGCCCTTCACCTCCAGGGGCTCCGCCAACCTCCGAAGCCACCGCAAGATCGCGATCTTCGACGGCACGACCGCGATGATCGGCGGCCGCAACATCGCCGTCGAATACATGGGGCCGACGCCCTTCGCGAAGCGCTGGCGCGACTTTGGCGCCGTGATCGAGGGGCCCGCGGCCGTCGTGCTGGGCGAGGTGTTCGTGGCGGACTGGAGCTTCGCCACCCGCCAGCCCCAGGGGGGCGCGCGCGCCGACGCCCAGGCCGAGGGCGCGCCGATCCGGGGCGCCTGCGACCTGCAGGTCGTCGCCAGCGGGCCGGACGTGCCCGGCGACCCGCTTTACGAGGGCGTGATCGCCATGATCCAGGCCGCCGAGCGCGACATCTGGATCGTCACCCCCTACTTCATTCCCGATGAGGTGATCCAGCGCTCGCTGATCGTGAAGGCCCGGGCCGGCTGCCGCGTGACCTTGATCGTCCCGGCCCGGTCGAACCACCCGGTGACCGACTACGCGCGCAGGGCCTACACCCGGGAGCTGCTGCGGGCGGGCTGCCGGGTGCTGCTCTACCAGGGTACCATGCTGCACGCCAAGGCGATCGCGATCGACGACCGCGTGGCGCTGGTCGGCTCGCCCAACTGCGACCTGCGCAGCCTGTTCGTGAACTTTGAGATCGGGGTGCTGCTCTACAGCCGCCAGGAGGTCCAGGCGGTCACCGCGTGGATCGCCGACCTGGAGAAGGCCACGACCCTGCCGCCGAACCAGCGCCGCAGCGTCGTTCACTCGATCATGGAGGACGTCTGCAGGCTTCTGGCGCCGCTCCTCTAGGAGGTGGCGGCCGCGCGCTCGGGGATCGAGAGGCGGTACTCGACCGCGTCGCGCAGGGCCTCCCAGGAGGCGTCGATGATGTTGTCGGAGACGCCCACCGTGCCCCAGATCGAGTGGCCGTCGCCGCTCTCTACCAGCACGCGCGTCTTTGAGCTCGATCCCTCGTCTCCCTCGAGGATGCGCACCTTGTAGTCACGCAGCTTCATGTCCCGCAGCTGGGGGAAGGTCTTCTCGAGCGCGAGGCGCAGGGCCTTGTCGAGGGCCCCGATGGGGCCCGAGGCCTCGGCGACCGTGTGCACCGACTCCCCGCCCACCTTGACGCGCACGGTCGCCTCCGACCAGATCTCTCCGCGGTGCCTCTCGATGATGACGCGGTAGCCCTCGACCTCGAAGAACTCCTTGCGGTGTCCGAGCGCCCGCGACACGAGGAGCTTGAACGACGCGTCGGCGGCCTCGTACTCGTAGCCCCTGAACTCGCGCTCCTTCAGCTCCTCGATCAGTCCCTTCAACTCCGGGCTCTTCTCGTCCAGGTCCAGCCCGAACTCCTTCGCCTTGAGCGCCAGGCTGCTGCGGCCCGCCATGTCGGAGACGAGCACGCGGGTGCGGTTGCCGACGAGGGCGGGGTCGATGTGCTCGTAGCTGCGGGCCACCTTCTGGGCGGCGTTCGCATGCAGGCCCCCCTTGTGCGCGAAGGCCGACTGCCCGACGAACGGGGCCTTCGGGTCGGGGCGCAGGTTCGCCAGCTCGTCGAAGAAGAGCGAGAGGTCCCTCAGCTGCCCGAGGTTGCCCGCGCAGGCCAGGCTCCTGCCCATCTTGAGGGCGAGGTTGGGCAGGATGGACACCAGGTTCGCGTTCCCGACGCGCTCGCCGTACCCGTTGATCGTACCCTGCACGAGGGTGGCCCCCGCTCCGATCCCGGCGAGCGACACGGCGACACCAAGACCGCTGTCGTTGTGGCAGTGTACGCCCACGCGCTCGCCGCCGAAGCGCTCGACGACGGCCGCCACGATGTCGGTCACCTGGGGCACGAGCTTGCCCCCGATCGTCTCGCAGAGCGTCAGGTTGGAGGCTCCGCCCCGGGCGGCGGCCTCCAGGGTGCGCAGGGCGTAGTCCGGGTTGTCGAGGTACCCGTCGAAGAAATGCTCGGCGTCGTAGACCACCTCGCGCCCCTGCGCCGTCAGGTAGCGCACCGAGTCCTCGATCATGGCCAGGTTCTCTTCGGGCGTCGTGCGCAGGATCTCGTTCACGTGCAACAGCCAGGTCTTTCCGACCAGGGTCAGGACCGGCATGCCGCTGTCGAGAAGGGTCCTTAGCTGAGGGTCGGCGTCGGCCCGGTTCCCCGCCCTTCGGGTGGAGCCGAACGCCGCCATGCGGGCGTGCTTCAGGCGAAGGCCCTTCGCCTCGGCAAAGAACGCGATGTCGCGCGGGTTCGAGCCGGGGAAGCCGCCCTCGATGTAGTCCACTCCGAACTGGTCGAGCCTCTCGGCGATCATCAGCTTGTCGGTCACGGAAAAGCTGATGCCCTCGCCCTGGGTTCCGTCCCGCAGGGTCGTGTCGTAGATGCGTACGTGGTTCGTGGACATGGGTCCTGTGCCGTCAGACAGCGCGAGGCTCGATGAAGCCACGAATCGCCGCCGCGTCAGCCACAATCTTGTGGCTCTTCAGGGACCTGCGCTTGAGCGCCTCGAGGGAAGGATGGGTCGGGTGCAGTCCGATGGCGGCCTCGATCGTGTCCGGGAACTTGGCCGGGCTCGCCGTCGCCAGGACGACGCTCGGCTGGTTCGGGTCGAGGTCCTTGAAGGCGCAGGCGGTGTGGGGGTCGACGACGTAGCCGTGGCTCCGGTGCACGTCGGCAATGATGCTGCGGATCTCCGAGTCCTCGCAGCGCGAGGACGTGAACGTGTCCCGCTCGAAGTCCTTGAAGCGGTGCACCCCCGTTGTGCGCAGCTCGGCCATCACGTGGCGCACCTGGGACCCGTCAGAGCCGCAGCTGTAGTAGAGGAAGCGCTCGAAGTTGGAGGCGACCTGGATGTCCATCGACGGGGCCAGGCTCGGCCGCACCTCGCCCACCCGGTACTCCCCGGTCGTGAAGAGCCGGTGCAGGAGGTCGTTCTGGTTCGTGGCCACCCGGAAGCCACGGATAGGGACGCCCATCTTCTGGAGCATCCAGCCGGCGAGCACGTTCCCGAAGTTGCCGGTGGGCACGACGAAGATGGCCTCGGCCTGCTGGTCGGCGGGCAGGCGCAGCCAGGCGTGGAGGTAGTAGACGCACTGGGCCAGCACGCGGGCGATGTTGATCGAGTTGACGGCCGAGAGGCGGTGGCGCACCCGGAAGGCCCCGTCGCCAAAGATCTCCTTCAGCACCCGCTGGGCGTCGTCGAAGGAGCCGTCTACCGCCAGGGCGTAGACGTTGGCCTCGCCGGTGCAGGCCATCTGGCGCTCCTGCAGGGGCGACACCCGCCCGTCCGGATAGAGGATGAAGATGGCGACGCCCGGGCGCCCCATCAGGCCGTGGATCGCCGCCGCCCCCGTGTCCCCGGAGGTGGCCCCGAGCACGTTGAGCGTCTCACCCCGAAGCGCGCACTGGCGCTGGTATAGGTTGCCGAGCAGCTGGAGCGCGATGTCCTTGAAGGCAAGGGTCGGACCGTGGAAGAGCTCGAGGACGTGCAGGTGGGACGCCAGCTGCCGCAGGGGCGCCACCTCGGGACGGTCAAAGTGGGCATAGGAGCGGGCGACCAGCTCGCGCAGCTCGGCCTCCGGGATGTCGGTGGCAAACCGGCGCAGGAAGCGGAAGCTGAGCTCCGCGTACGGGAGGTCACGAAGGTCCGCGAGCTCGCCGCCGAAGTCCGGGAGCCGTTCGGGGACAAACAGGCCCCCGTCGGGCGCCAGGCCGGCTGCCACCGCGTCGGAGAACCCGAGCGGAGGGGTTTCTCCCCTCGTGGAGACGTAGCGCATGGCCCGGGGGCCCCGGCTAGACCGTGTCGAGCTTGAAGGCGGCGTGGGCCACCCGAACGGCCTCGTCGGCGCGGTCCAGGTCCACGACGACGGAGATCTTGATCTCGGACGTGCTGATCAGGTCGATGTTGATCCCGACGTCGGCCAGGGCCTGGAACAGGGTCGCGGCGACGCCGCTGTGGGTCTTCATGCCGACCCCGACCACCGAGAGCTTGGCGATGTGCTCGTGGACGGCCACCTGGCCGCCGCCGATCGCGTCCAGCACGGGCTCCAAGGCCTTGACGGCGCGCACGGTGTCGGCCTGGGGCACGGTGAACGTCAGGTTCGCGATCCCGTGGCGCCCCACGTTCTGCACGATCATGTCCACGATGACGTTGGCGTCCGCGAGGCCACGGAACACTTTCGCCGCGGAGCCTGGCTTGTCCAGGATGTTGCTGACAATGACCTTTGCCTGATCCTTGTCGGCAGCGATGCCGCGAACGACGACCTGTTCCATATAGGCGACTTCTTCTTTCACGAGGGTTCCTGTGTTGTGGTTGAACGACGAGCGGACTTCGAAAATGACCCCGTACTTCTTGGCGAACTCCACCGAGCGCGATTGCATGACCTTCGAGCCGGAGGAGGCGAGCTCAAGCATCTCATCATACGAGATCTCAGGCAGCTTCCGTGCCGTTTTCACGACTCTCGGGTCGGACGTGTAGACGCCGTCCACGTCGGTGTAGATTTCGCAGCGGTCGGCCTTGAGCGCGGCCGCGAGCGCGATGGCGGTCAGGTCCGAGCCCCCGCGCCCGAGGGTCGTGATCTGGCCCTCCTCGTCGATGCCCTGGAAGCCCGCGACGATCACGACCTTGCCCTCGCTCAGGTCGCGGGTGATCGGCTTCGGGTTGACCATCTTTATCTTGGCCTTCGTGTGCACCTTGTCGGTGAAGATCCCGGCCTGGGCGCCCGTGTAGCTGACCGCCTTCACGGACTTGCCGTGGAGCGCCATGGCCATGAGGGCGATCGACTCCTGCTCGCCGATCGCGAGCAGCTGGTCTAGCTCGCGCTCGCTCGGCTCCGGGCAAAGAGATTTCGCGCGGGCGATGAGCTCATTGGTCACCCCGGCGCGCGCCGAGAGCACGACCACGACCTGGTTACCCTCGTCGCGGACCGCCTTGATTCGGTCCGCCACGTTCCTGATGCGATCGACGTCACCGACCGAGGTGCCGCCATATTTCTGTACGATTAGGGCCATGTGGGAAAGGGTCCGCCCTGCGCCTAGTCGCCCAGGTCGCCGATGCGCAGCAGCAGCGGCGCCTCGCGCACGCTCTCGAGGCGCGCCAGCGCCCGCAGCGCGACGCGCATCGCGCGCTCGTCGCTGTCGTGGGTGGTGAGGACGAGCGACGCGAGGTCGGGGGTTTCGGAGGGGGATTGGATCACGCTGGCGATGCTCATGTGGTTGCGCGCCATGATGGTGGCAACCCGTGCCAGCACACCCGGTCTGTCGGCCACGGTCAACCGGACATAAAAGCGGCCCCGGATGCGCTCCAGGGGCGCGAGCCGCGCGCCCTTGGCCGCGGGGAGGTCGGGGGAGCCCTGGGGGGCGCCCTTGCCGTGGGTCAGGAGCGAGACGGCGTCCGCCAGGTCGCTGATGACGGCACTCGCCGTCGCGTCCTGGCCGGCGCCCCGGCCGATGTAGACCGTCGTGCCGACGACGTCGCCGGTGACCGAGATCGCGTTGAAGACGCCGCTGACCCGCGCGAGCACCGTCTCCTGGGGCAGGAGCGTCGGGTGCACCCGCACGCTGATCTCGTCGGTCTTGAAGTCCCGCGTGATGATGGCGAGCAGCTTGATGCCGAAGCCGAGGGCGGCCGCGTTCTTGAAGTCCGCCGGCGTGATGCGGTTGATTCCCTCGACGATCATCTTGTCCGGGCGCACCCACACGCCGTGGGCGAGCCACGCCAGGATCGACGCCTTGTGGGCCGTGTCCCAGCCCTCGACGTCGAGCGACTCGTCGGACTCGGCGTAGCCGAGGCGCTTGGCCTCCCCGAGCACGCTCGCGTAGGGGGCGTCGAGCTCCTCCATCTTGGTCAGGATGTAGTTGCAGGTGCCGTTCAGGATGCCGTAGATGCGCGGGAAGCGGTTCGCCACGAGGCCCTCCCTCACCGCCTTGATGATCGGGATGCCGCCGGCGACGCTCGCCTCGAAGAGGAAGGCGCCGCCGCCGCGGCGGGCGGCCGCGAAGATCTCGGCGCCGTGGGCGCAGATGAGGGCCTTGTTGGCCGAGACCACGATCTTTCCACGCTTGAGCGCGGCGAGGGTCACCTCGCGCGCCACGCCGGTGCCCCCCATCAGCTCGCAGACGATGTGGATGTCGGGGTCGGTCGCGATCGACAGCGGGTCGGTGGTCAGCTTCGAGCTGGGCACCTTGACGTCCCGGGCCTTGGAGAGGTCCCTCACCGAGGCCCGGCTGAGCTCGATGCGGGCCCCGAGCCTCGCCTCGAGGTCGGTGCGCAGGCGCCCGAAGTGCTTCCAGACGCCCTGCCCGACCGTCCCCAGGCCGCACAGCCCGATGTTGTAGGTGGGCGCGCTCAAGAGGATCCCTCCCCGCCGCCCGGGACCTTCCGCTCGAACTTCTTCTCGGTGCCGTTTAGCAGCCGCTGGACATTGGTGCGGTGGCGCACCGCGACGAATACGGCGACGACACCGGTGACCCCGAGCGCGAGGCGGCCGCGACCCAGGAGATACGTGGAGACGGGCAGGCTGAGCGCCGCCAGGATCGAGGCCAGGGAGACGTACCGGGTCAGGTAGAAGCAGGAGGACCAGATCAGGGCCGCGATCACCGTGACGAGCGGCAGCAGGACCACGAGCCCTCCCGCGGCCGTAGCCACGCCCTTTCCGCCCCGGAACCGAGTGAAGCAGGAGAAGGAGTGCCCGACCAGGGCGGACGCGAGGCCGCAGTAGCCGAGCAGCTGCGTGCGCCCCTCGGGCAGCCGGTAGACGTAGAAGGCGAGCAGGAGCGGCCAGCCCGCGGCCACCGCTCCCTTCAGGGCGTCGAGGACGAACACGGTGTTGCCGGGGCCCGCCCCGAGCACCCGGCGCACGTTGGTGGCCCCGGGGCTCTTGCTGCCGACCTCGAAGATGTCGACCCCGTGCGAGCGCGCCACCAGGAACCCGAACGGCAGGGCGCCGAGCACGTACCCGGAGGCGGCCGCTATGAGAAGCGGCACCAGAAGCTCGGGGGTTGCGGGGGGCACGGCCATCGCGTCCTAGAGGTGAACGAACTTGGCCAGGCGGATTGCGGCGTGGCCCTTGAGCTCGCGGCGCGCGGCGTCGCTCGGCTCGCTGTCCAGGTTGATCACCATGAGGGCGGTCTGTCCGGGCTCCTGGCGGCTGAGCGACATGTTGGCGATGTTGACGCGGTCCTTGCCGAGAAGCGTACCGACGTAGCCGATCATGCCGGGCTCGTCGCTGTTCTCGATGATGAGCAGCTTGCCGGTCGCCACCACCTCGACCGCGCGGCCGTTGATCGACACGATGCGGGGGCTGTGGGCCTTGCCGATCAGGGTGCCGGCCGCGCTGCGCACGCCTCCGTCCGTACCCACCGCCTCGACCTGCACCAGTTCGGTGTAGTCCGACTCCCCCGTCGACTTGACCACCTCGCATCGCACGCCGAGGCGCTCGAGCAGGAACGGGGCGTTCACGAAATTGACCGTGTCGCCGCTGATGCGCTTGAGCCAGCCGCGCAGGACCGAGCGGGTGATGGCGTTCACGTCGAGGTCCACGACCCGGCCCCAGTACGTGATGCGCAGCGAAGCCACCTGCTCGGGCGAGATCTGCTGCACGAGGGTGCCCAGCTTGGCGCCGAGGTCCAGGTAGGGCCCGAGGGCGCTCAGGGTCGCCGCGTCGAGGGTCGGCATGTTGACGGCGTTGCGGATCACGCCGCCGTTCAGCACGTCCGCGATCTGCTCGGCGACCTCGACGCCGACGGCGTCCTGGGCCTCCGCGGTCGAGGCGCCCAGATGGGGGGTGAGCGTCACGTTCGGGAGCTTCCGGAGCTCGCTGTCGGCCGCCAGGGGCTCCTCCTCGTAGACGTCGAGGCCGGCCGCCGCCACGTGGCCGGACTTCAGGGCCTCGATCAGCGCCGCCTCCTTGATGATGCCTCCGCGCGCGCAGTTGAAGAGCCGCACGCCCCTCTTGCACTTGGCCAGGGCGGCCTCGTCGATCATGTAGTGGGTGTCGTCGGTCAGCGGCATGTGCACCGTGATGTAGTCGGCCTGGGCGAGGAGCTCGTCCAGCGTCACCGAGTCTATCTGCATGGTCTTCGCGCGGCTGGGCGCCAGGTACGGGTCGAAGGCGACGACGCGCATCCCGAAGGCCTGCGCGCGGCGGGCGACCTCGCCGCCGATGCGCCCGAGCCCGACGATGCCGAGCGTCTTCTTGAAGAGCTCTATGCCCGAGAAGGTCTTGCGGTCCCACTGACCCGCGCGCATCGAGGCCGCCGCCTGCGGCACGGGCCGCGCCCCGCACAGCATGTGCGTGAAGGTGAGCTCGGCCGTCGCGATCGTGTTGCCCGAAGGCGTGTTCATCACGATCACGCCGCGCTCGGTGGCCGCGTCCACGTCCACGTTGTCGATGCCGACGCCGGCGCGGCCGACCACCTTGAGGAGGGGTGCCGCGGCGATCACCTCGGCGGTGATCTTCGACTCCGAGCGGACAGCGATCGCATGTACGTCCTTCACGAGCTCGAGGAGCTTGGCCGGCGAAGACCCGTAGGCCTCAACGACGTCAAGGCCGGGCTGCTTGCGCAGCCAGGCTACACCCTTCGCTGAGATCTTATCGGCAACGAGTACTTTCATGGGGACAAAATGCTCGTAATGGAAATCTCCCGCTCCCCGCCTAGCAAGTAAAAGCCGCAGCGGGCGCGCATATGACGCCCTTTGGCGTGGGGCGGGGCCCGCGGGGGCGATGCGCGCCAGGCATCGGTAGGGCCCAAAAGAGATATTGGAGGATTCGATTGATTCGGGGCATCATTGCCGTTTCCGTCCCAGCCGAATATGTGGATCGTACGCCTAGCCCTCCGCCGCCCCTACACCTTCACGGTGATGGCTATGCTGATCGTGATCCTGGGCGTCCTCTCGGCGGTGAAGATGGCTAAGGACATCTTCCCGTCGATAGACATCCCGGTCGTGGTCGTCATCTGGCAGTACGGCGGGCTGACGCCCGACGAGATGGCGAAGCGCATCGTCACGATCAGCGAGCGCGCCATGACGACCACCGTGAACGACATCGAGCACATGGAGTCGCAGTCCTTCACCGGCGTCGGCGTGATCAAGGTGTACTTCCAGCCGGGTACGAGCATCGACGCCGCGGTCGCCCAGGTGACGGCGATCAACCAAACCATCATCCGGGTACTTCCGCCCGGGGGCACCCCACCCCTCATCATCCGCTTCAACGCCTCCAACGTCCCGATCCTGCAGCTCGGGCTCGGGAGCAAGACGCTCTCCGAGCAGTCGCTCTACGACATCGGCCTCAACTTCCTGCGCGTGCAGCTGGCCGTCGTGCAGGGCGCCTCCGTCCCGCTGCCGATGGGAGGCAAGGTGCGCCAGGTGATGGTCGACTTGGACATGAAGGCGCTGCAGTCGAAGGGACTGACGCCGAGCGACGTCAACGCCGCCCTCTCGACCCAGAACCTCACGCTGCCCTCGGGCACGGTCAAGATAGGCGACCGGGAGTACGGCGTCCTCCTCAACAGCAGCCCCGCCCTCCTCTCCGAAATCGGCAACCTGCCCGTCAAGCAGGTGAACGGGGCCACCGTCTACATCCGAGACGTGGCGCAGGTGCGCGACGGTTTCATACCCCAGACGAACATTGTACGCCAGGACGGCACCCGCGGCGCCCTTAACACGATCCTGAAGAGCGGCTCCGCCTCGACCCTCGACATCATCGACCGGGTGAAGGCGATCCTTCCTCAGGTGAAGGCTACCCTCCCCCCCGAGCTCACGATGAAGGCGGAGTTCGACCAGTCGGTGTTCGTGCGGGCGGCCCTCTGGGGAGTCATCAAGGAGGCCGTGCTCGCCGCCGCGCTGACGGCGCTCATGATACTCATCTTCCTCGGCACCTGGAGGAACACCCTCGTGGTCGTGATCTCGATCCCGTTGTCGATCTTTGTCTCGATCCTCTGCCTTTACGCCCTCGGCCAGACGATCAACGCCATGACGCTCGGCGGCCTTGCGCTCGCCGTCGGCATCCTGGTCGACGACGCGACGGTGGAGATCGAGAACATCGACCGCAACCTCCACCAGCGGAAGCCGCTCGTGAAGGCGATCCTGGACGGCGCCCAGCAGATCGCCGTCCCGGCGTTCGTCTCCACGCTGTGCATCTGCATCGTCTTCGTCCCGATCTTCTTCCTGCAGGGTACCGCCAAGTTCCTCTTTGGCCCCCTCGCGATGGCGGTCATCTTCGCGATGCTCGCCTCCTACTTCCTCTCGCGCACCGTCGTTCCGACGTTCGTCCACTTCCTCCTGCTGGGCAAGCCGGTGCACTTTGACGACGGCCAGGGTCACGGCGACGAGGGGGACATCTTCTGGAGGGCGCACGTGCGCTTCAACCGCCACTTCGAGCGGTTCCGCTCGGCCTACACCGACCTCCTAGCGCTCTGCCTGCGGCACCGGGGTCGCGTGGTCATCGCCATGGTCAGCGTGGTGGCGGTGACCGCCGTGCCCTTCTATTTCCTGGGAAGCGACTTTTTCCCGCTCGTGGACGCGGGGCAGTTCCGGCTGCACGTGCGCGCCCCCGACGGCACCCGCATCGAGGAGACGGAGCGCTACTTCACGAGGGTCGAGGACGTAATCCGCAGCGTGATCCCCGCGGGCGAGCTGGACACGATCATCGACAACATCGGTCTGCCGAACGGCGCGACCGGCCTCGCGTTCGGAGACTCGGCGACCGTGGGCAGCGCCGATGGGGAGATCCTGGTGGCGCTCAACGAGAAGCACGGGAAGACGTGGGACTACGTGCGCCAGATCCGGGCGCGCCTGATCCGCGAGCTGCCTGATTGCACCTTCTTCACGCAGCCCTCCGACATCGTGGGCCAGATCCTCAATTTCGGCCTGCCGGCGCCGATCGACCTCCAGATCTCCGGGCAGCGAACCGCCGAGAACTACGCGCTGATCAACGAGCTTGCCTCGCGGATTGCCAAGATACCCGGGGCCGTCGACGTGCATGTCCACCAGGTCGTGAACGCCCCGGCGCTCAGCGTGGCGGTCGACCGCACCCGCGCCGAGCAGCTCGGCCTGAGCCAGTCCGCCGTGGCTGGCAACGTGCTCGTCTCCCTGACCGGCACCGCTCAGGTCGCCCCGAGCTACTGGCTGAGCCCCCAGGGCGTGCAGTATGCGGTCGTAGCCCAGACCCCCCAGCGAGACATCGCCTCCATCGAGGCGATCAAGGATCTGCCCGTGGGCGTCGTGGGTCCGGGCAGCACCCCCGAGATCCTGGGGAACATGGCGACCGTGGCGCGCTCGGTGATGCCCCAGGTGATCGGCCACTACAACGTCCAGCCGGTGTTCGACGTGTACGCCAATGTCGACGGGCGGGACCTGGGGTCGGTCGGCGACGCCGTCAACAAGCTGATCCCCGAGTTCCAGAAGCGCCTCCCGCGCGGCAGCGCGATCCAGCTGCGCGGCCAGTACAAGAGCATGCGCAGCTCCTTCCTGGGGCTCGGCATAGGCGTCGTATTCGCGGTGCTGCTGGTCTACCTGCTGATGGTCGTGAACTTCCAGTCGTGGCTCGACCCCTTCATCATCATCATGGCCCTGCCGGGCACCCTGTGCGGGGTCATCTGGATGCTCTTCCTGACGGGGACCACCCTCAGCGTGCCCTCCCTCATGGGAGCCATCATGAGCGTCGGCGTCGCGACGGCCAACTCCATCCTGCTGATCACGTTCGCCAACGACGTTCGGCACGAGGGCAAGGACTCGGCGGAGGCCGCGTACGCGGCCGGCTACACCCGCCTCAGGCCCGTCCTCATGACCGCCCTCGCCATGATCATCGGCATGCTGCCCATGTCCCTCGGGCTCGGCGAGGGCGGCGAGCAGAACGCGCCCCTCGGGCGGGCGGTGATCGGGGGCTTGATCGTCGCCACCACGGCCACGCTGCTCTTCGTCCCGATCGTCTACGCCAGCCTTCGCAAGAAGGCCGCCCACCGGCCCGACGAGGAGATCGACGAGGAGCTTCGAGATTCCGTTTGATCCATGCCACGTCCCACCTGTAGCTCACCCTCCCCATGAAACCCGCCCGCCTGATCCTCACCCTGCTCTCCCTGGGTTTCATGGCCCTGATCGGCTTCGGGGTCCTGACCCGCGTCCATGCGGCCCGAGCCCTCGACGAGCGCACGGCCGCGGCCTCGAGCCCCGTGGTCAACGTGATCGTCGCGCAGGCGAAGAACACCCCCTCCAGCGTGACGCTGCCCGCGGCGATCATGGCCCTCCAGGACACCCCCATCTACGCGCGCACCACCGGCTACATCGCCAAGTGGAACGCCGACATCGGCGACCCCGTGAAGGCCGGGCAGGTCTTGGCGGTCATCGACGGGCCCGACCTCGACCAGGAGCTCAACCAGGCCAAGGCCGCGCTCGAGCAGGCCAAGGCGAGCCTCGAGATCGCGCGCATCAGCGCCGAGCGCTGGAAGGAGCTCGGGGCCCAGAACGCCGTGGCCCAGCAGGACGTCGACCAGAAGTCGGCCGACTTCGCGGCGGGCAAGGCGAGCGTCATCGCCGCCAAGGCCAATGTGGACCGGCTCGCGCAGCTCAAGGACTTCCAGCAGGTGACCGCGCCCTACGACGGCGTCGTGACCGCCCGCAACGCCCAGGTCGGGGCGCTCATCAACGCGGGCGCCGGGACCGAGATCTACCACGTGGCGCAAACCGACGTGCTGCGGGTGCTGGTGGACATCCCCCAGAGCTACGTGCGCTCGGTGCACGTCGGCCTGGGCGTCGACGTGCTCGTGCCGGAGTTCCCCGGCCGCGCCTTCCACGGGGAGGTCACCCGCTTTGCGGGGGCCCTGGACAGCGCCTCGCGCACCTTGATGACGGAGGTGCGCCTGCCCAACCCCAGGGGCGAGCTCCTGCCCGGGATGTTCGGGGAGGTGCGCTTCAATTTCAAGCCGGCCCAGCCCGCCATCCTGCTGCCCTCCAACGCGGCGGTGATCAACGCGGGCGGCACGCAGGTGGCCACGGTGGACGCGGCGCACCGCATCCACCTCGTGCCGGTCGTCTTCGGGCGTGATTTCGGCACCCAGATCGAGGTGCTCTCCGGGCTGCAGGCGGGCACCCGCGTGGTGGCGGCGCCCCGGGACTCGCTGACCGAGGGCATGGAGGTGACGCCGGTCGAGCCCGACGAGGCCAAGAAGCCGTGACCTTGTCACCCTCCCGCTTCCCGTGGGCGCCCTGGGCGACCGCGCTCGTCCTTGTCGCCGGCTGCGCCGTCGGCCCCGACTACAAGCGACCCGACGTCGAGACCCCCGCGGCCTTTTCGGAGTCCGCGGGCTGGAAGGTCGCGCAGCCGAAGGACGCCCTGCCCAAGGAGGGCTGGTGGAAGGTCTTCCATGACCCCGCCCTGGACGCACTGGAGGACCAGGCGATGGCGGCAAGCCCGACCCTGCAGGCGGCCCTGGCCCGCTTCGACCAGGCGCTAGCCGCCGCCCGGGTGTCGCGCGCGGCCCTGGTGCCCTCGCTTTCCGCGAACGCCAACGCCTACCGGGAGCGCTATTCGGCGCACCGCCAGGCCGAGTACCCGGCCACCACGTTCTCCTACACCACCAACTCCTTCGACCTGCCGCTCGCGCTCAGCTACGAGGTCGACCTGTTCGGCGCGGTGCGGCGCGCAGCGCAGGGCGCCCAGGCGCTCGCCGAGGCGCAGGGAGCCGCCTACGAGAACGTCCGCCTCACCCTGCAGGCCGGCGTCGCCCAGAACTAC
Organism: uncultured Opitutaceae bacterium; assembly: GCA_903919205.1. GTDB lineage: Bacteria > Verrucomicrobiota > Verrucomicrobiia > Opitutales > Opitutaceae > Palsa-1447. The sequence continues at coordinate 14,891 of CAIXHE010000041.1, forward strand.
TTCACGCTGCGCTCCCTCGTCTCGCAGCGCGACCTCCTCGCGCGCAACGCCACCCTCCTCGGGCAGGCCCTCGACCTCGTGCGCAAGCTTCGCGCCGGAGGCGCCAACAGCGACCTGGACCTGTTCCAGGCCGAGTCCGAGCTGGCCACGGTGCAGGCGAGCGAGATCGCGGAGGAGCGCGCGATCGCCCAGCAGCTGCATGCGCTCGCGGTCCTCGTCGGACGCAACCCGGAGGGCTTCAGGGTGGACGCCCCGCCCATCGACGGCGTCGTGCCCGAGGTGCCGCTTGGCCTGCCGAGCGACCTGCTCGAGCGCCGGCCGGACGTGGCGAGCGCGGAGCGCACGCTGGCCGCAGCCAACGCCCAGATCGGCGTCGCCAAGGCGGCCTTCTTTCCCTCGATCGGACTCACCGGATTCGCCGGGGTGAACAGCAGAGATCTGAGCAACCTGCTCACCTGGGGCAGTCGGGAGTGGGCGGTGGCGCCCTCGGTGAACCTGCCCCTCTTCAACGGGGGTGCCTCGCTCGCCAACTACCGCGGCGCACAGGCCGCCTACCAGCAAGCGATCGCCAACTACCGCCAGCAGGTGCTCGTGGCGTTCCAGGACGTGGAGGACAGCCTCTCGGACCTGCGCCTGCTCTCGGGCGAGGCGGAGGCCCTGGGACGGGCGGCCGACACCGCACGCAACGCAGCGCGCCTCTCGCTGGCGCGCTACAAGGCGGGCCTGGTCAGCTACCTCGAGGTGATCGACAGCCAGCGCACCCAGCTTCAGGCGGAGATCTCGCTCACCCAGGCCCAGAGCGAACGCATGGTCGGCACCGTGCTGCTCGTGCGCGCGCTCGGGGGTGGCTGGCCGGCGGGCGCCCCGTAACCGCCCCACCCCGCGGCGCGTCTTGCGGGCGTGGGCACCGGGGGAGCCGCGCCTTCAAAGAAAATGTAACAATGGGCCTACGGCTCGCAAAATATTCTGGACTGGAACGATTCATGGTAAGCACGGTCGGCATCTAATCGGTGACGACGAAGCTCGAGCTTCCTGAAATGGGCCGCGACCTCAGGTTTGACACCCTGCGGGGGCTCTTCCTCGTCTGCATGACCGTCAATCACTTGCCGACCGAGATCCGGGCCGTGACGGACGGCTCGCTCGGGGTCTTCTCGGCCGCCGAGGCCTTTGTGTTCCTCTCGGGGCTCATGGCGGGAATGGTCTACGTCCGGCGCCTGAGGATCGACGGCCCCCGCGGCCTCATGCAGGCGTGCGGCGCGCGCGCGCGCACGATCTACGGCTGGCACATCGTGTCCTTCCTGGCCGCCTTCGTGGTGTGCCAGGCGACCGAGCACTTGCTCGGTTTCTGCTCCACGGCGGTCCCGAGGCTCTTCTTCCAGCACCCCGCCCTGTCCCTGGGCCTCGGAGCCTGCCTGCTCTACCAGCCAGGCCTCCTCGACCTGCTGCCCATGTACTGCGGCTTCGTGCTGCTCGTGCCCTTTGTCCTGGTTGAGCTCGAGCGCGGGCACCGCGCCCGGGTGCTCGCAGCGAGCGGGGCCCTGTGGCTGGCGAGCCAGTGGGCGCCCCCGGTCGATGGGGCGCCGCTCTACCCCATCAACACCGGCTCGTTCAACCTGTTTGCCTGGCAGCTCATCTTTGTCCTCGGCATCGTGGTCGGGCACGCCCATCGCACCGGGCAGGACCTGGTGCGAAGGCCCAGCCGCTGGGTGGTCGCCCTCGGCCTCGCCGTGGTGGTCTACGGCATCGGGCTGCGGCACCCGGGCTGGCCGAGGCTCTGGCCGGACTCGGTCCTGGGGGCCCTCCTTAACAAGCCCGCCCTCGGCCTCCTGAGGCTGGCGGACTTCGGGTGCGTGGCCTACCTCGTGGCGATCCTGGGCGCCCGCTTCCCCTGGCTCATCCGCTGCCGACCGCTCGAGTTCCTGGGCCGCCACTCGCTGGTCGCCGTGGCCACGCAGAGCGTCGTCATCACGCTCTTCCTGCAGTTCCCTCCCCTCTTCGAGACCGCCGCGGACCGCACGCTAGCGGTGGCCGGCGTCGTCGCGCTCATATTCTTCGCGGCGTCCATTCGCCAGGCATGCCTCTGCGCTCCCGACGACCCGGCCGCCACTCGGGCCTCGCCACTGCCCGATCGCAGCCTTAGCTCGACGGCATGAACCCCGAGAGGCTGCGCGGCCAGATCCGCTTCATCCTGGAGGTCGACCGATTGAAGGAGGTGTTCCGCCAGACGGTCTGCACCCAGAGCCGGCGCCCCGAGAACGACGCCGAGCACTCGTGGCACCTGTGCCTAGCGGTCATCGTGCTCGCCGAGCACGCCAACGCCCCCTCGCTCGACGTCCTGCGGGTGCTCAAGATGGTGATCCTGCATGACCTCGTGGAGATCGACGCCGGCGACACGTTCGCCTACGACACGGCTCGCATGAAGGACCAGCACGCCCGGGAGGCCCTGGCGGCCGACCGCATCTTCGGGCTCCTCCCCGCGGACCAGGCCGCCGAGTTCCGGGCCCTCTGGGACGAGTTCGAGGCCAAGGCGACCCCCGAGGCACGGTTCGCTTCCGCGATCGACCGCTTCCAGCCGGTGCTGCTCAACTGCAGCACCGAGGGCGCCGCATGGCGCCGCCACGGCGTGTCCGCCGACCGGGTGCTCGCCAGAAACCACGAGATCGTGAACGGCTCGCCGGACCTCTGGGCGGAGGTGGAGGCGATGATCGCGCGGGCGGTCGGGGCCGGCCACCTGGCGCCGCCTCCGGCCTGAGCGCCCGGCAGGCCGCGGGCGGCGCGGGCCTTAAGACTCGCTTCGTGGTTGTTTCGCGCGGGCTTCGGGTCAAAGGTGCCGTTCCCACCATGAGCGCCCGTACGATGCGAGCCCTAGCCAAGCTGAGACCGGGACCCGGACTCTCGATCACCGAGGTGCCCGTGCCCGTGCCCGGGCCGAACGACGTGCTGATCAAGATCAAGAAGACGTCGATCTGCGGCACCGACGTGCACATCTACAACTGGGACGACTGGGCGAGCCGCACCATCCAGACCCCCATGGTGATCGGCCACGAGTTTGTGGGCGTGATCGAGGAGGTGGGCTCCTCGGTGCAGCGCTTCCAGAAGGGCGACCTGGTCGACGGCGAGGGCCACATCGTCTGCGGCGTCTGCCGCAACTGCCTCGCCGGCCGCCGGCACCTCTGCAAGGACACGAAGGGCGTGGGGGTCAACCGGGCCGGAGCCTTCGCCGAGTACCTGTGCATTCCGGCGACGAACGCGGTCCCGGTCGACCCGGCAATCCCGCTCGACGTGCTCTCCTGCTTCGACCCGCTCGGCAACGCCACGCACACCGCCCTGCAGTTCGACCTGGTGGGCGAGGACGTGTTGATCACCGGGGCCGGCCCCATCGGGTGCATGGCGGCCGCGATCGCCCGCCACTGCGGGGCGCGCAAGGTGGTCGTCACCGACGTGAACCCTGACCGCCTGAAGCTCGCGGTCAAGATGGGCGCCACCCGCGGCGTGGACGTCTCCCGCGAGTCCCTGCCGGACGTCCAGAGCGAGCTTGGCATGAAGGAGGGCTTCGACGTCGGACTCGAGATGTCGGGCAATCCCAAGGCGCTCAACGACATGATCGACAACATGGCCCACGGCGGGCGGATCGCGCTCCTCGGGATCATGCCGGCCGCCGCCGCCGTCGACTGGAACAAGGTGGTCTTCAACATGCTGACGATCCGCGGCATCTACGGGCGCGAGATGTACGAGACCTGGTACAAGATGACGGCGATGATCCAGAGCGGCCTCGACATCTCCCCGGTGATCACGCACCGGATGGACTACACGGACTTCCAGGAGGGATTCGACCTCATGCGCTCGGGCCGCAGCGGCAAGATCGTGCTCAGCTGGGACTAGCGACGAGGCGACCATGTCACCCACCTACCGGGAGCACCTGCTGCGCACGCTCGACGGCATCTCGTCGGCCGGGCTCACGAAGACGGAGCGCGTGCTGGCGACGCCGCAGGGCCCCCACGTCGCGGTGTCGGGCGGCGCCCGGGTGCTCAACTTCTGCGCCAACAACTACCTCGGCCTGGCCGACCACCCCGAGGTGGTCGCCGCCGCCCACGCCGCGCTCGACCGCTGGGGCTACGGGCTCGCCTCGGTGCGCTTCATCTGCGGAACCCAGGAGATCCACCGCCAGCTCGAGGATCGCCTGAGCGCCTTCCTGGGCACCGACGACACGATCCTCTACTCCTCGTGCTTCGACGCCAACGGCGGCGTCTTCGAGACCCTGCTCGGCGAGGAGGACGCCGTCGTCAGCGACGAATTGAACCACGCCTCGATCATCGATGGCATCCGCCTCTGCAAGGCCAAGCGCTACCGCTACCGCAACTGCGACGTGGCGGACCTGGAGACGAAGCTCCAGGAGGCGCGGGCGGCCGGGGCCCGCTTCATCTTGGTCGTCACCGACGGGGTCTTCTCGATGGACGGCTTCATCGCGCCCCTGCGCGAGATCAGCGACGCCGCGGAGCGCCACGGGGCGCTCCTCATGGTCGACGACAGCCACGGGGTGGGCTTCATGGGACCCGGCGGCCGGGGCACGCACGAGCACGCAGGCGTCATCGAGCGCGTGGACATCCTGACGGGCACCCTGGGCAAGGCTCTCGGCGGCGCCTCGGGCGGCTACGTGAGCGGCCGCAGGGAGATCGTGAGCCTGCTGCGCCAGCGCTCGCGCCCCTACCTCTTCTCGAACACGCTGCCGCCCGCGATCGCCGCCGCCTCGATCGCGTCCATCGACCTCCTGTCGCGCTCGCCCGAGCTGCGCGAGCGCCTCTGGAGCAACACGCGCCGCTTCCGCGCGGGCCTCGCCGCCGAGGGCCTCACGATCCGGCCGGGCTCCCACCCGATCGTGCCGGTGATGCTCGGGGAAGCCGCCCTCGCCCAGCGCTTTGCGGCGCGGATGCTCGAGCGCGGCGTCTACGTGGTCGGCTTCTTTCACCCGGTCGTCCCCCAGGGGGCGGCCCGCATCCGCACCCAGGTGAGCGCCGCCCACGACGCGGGCGACCTGGACGCCGCCATCCGGGCCTTCGCCGAGACCCGGAAGGAACTTGCCGGATAGCCCGACAGCAGCCCCACTCTAGCCCATGCCAAAGATCACCGAGTCCGGCCTTCGGCGCCTCGAGAAGGCCGCCCGCGAGGCCGCCAGCCGTTCCTACTCTCCCTATTCGCACTTCCCCGTGGGTGCGGCCGTCCTAGCCGCATCCGGCAAGGTGTACTCGGGCAGCAACATCGAGAACGCCTCGTTCGGGCTGTGCAACTGCGCGGAGAGGACCGCGATCTTCACGGCGGTGGCCGCCGGGGAGAAGGCCGTATCCGCCGTCGCCATCTACACGCCGACGCCGCTGCCGACCGCTCCCTGCGGGGCCTGCCGGCAGGTGATCAACGAGTTCGGGCCGGAGGCCCGGGTGATCAGCGTCTGCGACAGCAAGAGCCGGATCGAGACCAAGCTCTCGGCGCTCCTGCCGGCGGCGTTCGGACCCGGCGACCTCGCCTAGGAGCGCGGTCGCGGCGATCGCACGCGGTCAGGGGCCCTCGAAGAATCCCCGCACCGAGGCCTCGATGTCCGCGGCGGGCACCTCGCGTTCCGTTCGGTCCGCGAGGTCTCGCAGCTTGACGACGCCCCGGGCGAGCTCGTCGCTCCCGTAGATCAGCGCCACCTTGGCGCCCGAGTCGGCGGCGGCCTTGAACTGCTTGCCGAACGCGACCTCGCGCAGAGGGTACTCGACCTTGAAGCCCGCCGTCCTCAGCCGCTGGATGTCGCCGAAGGCGGCCCTGCGCTCGGCCTCGCCTCCGATGACGCAGTAGACGTCGGGCGCGTGGGAGATCTGCGGGGCGAGGCCGCGCTCCTGCAATAGGAGCGAGAAGGTCATGTCGCCGATCGCGAAGCCGACGGCCGGCAGGTCGGGTCCCCCGAGCTTGGCCACGAGGTCGTCGTACCTGCCTCCGCCCGCCAGGGCCCGCAGCTCGCCCTTGCGGTCGAAGGCCTCGAACACGAACCCGGTGTAGTACGCGAGGCCGCGGACGACGCCCAGGTCGACCTGCACGAAGCGGGAGAGCCCCATGGACTCCAGCCCGCCGAGAAGCTTGCGCCAGTCCGCGAGGCGGGCGGCGATGGCCGGGGTCGCCGCCGTTCCGCCGAGCGCCGCCTCGAGGGCCTCGAACGAGCGGATCCCGAGGAAGGCGAGCAGCTTCGCCTTGAGCTCGGCCGGCAGCTCGCCGTGCGCGCTCACGTAGGGCGCGAAGGCATCGTCGCCCTGCTTCTCGAAGCGGTCCACGGCGGTCAAGAGCATGCGGATGCGGCCCTCGTCGAGCCCGAGCGACCCCAGGTAGTGTAGCCAGAGCGTCCGGTCGCTCAGCCGCACGTAGAAGTCCGCCTCGGTCAGGCCGAAGGCGCGGTGGCACTGGACGAGGAGCGCCACCAGCTCGATCTCGGCCTCGCTGCCCGCTTCGCCGAACACGTCGGCGTTCAGCTGGAAGAAGCAGCGGCCGCGGCCGCGCTGCATCCGCTCGTAGCGGTAGAATTCCGCGATGCTGAACCACTTGATGGGCCGCTTGAGCGAGCCCGCCCGCTCGCCCACCAGCCGGCAGACGCTCGGGGTCATCTCCGGGCGAAGCGCCACCTGGCGGTCGCCCTTGTCCGTGAAGCTGAACAGCTGTCCCTCGATCTCGTCACCCGACTTTGCGCGGTAGAGATCAAGGGGTTCCAGAACGGGCGTGTCGTACTCGACGAATCCAAACGCCGCTGCCGTCTGCCGCCATACGCGGAATATGTGGGTTCGTTTCGCGAGATCCTCGGGATAGAAGTCGCGAAACCCTGGAAGGGTCTGGAACGAGGCCATGAATGACGGACACGCTGCGCGGCGTCCGTCCGAGCGCGAACCTAATCTGAGCCGAGCCCCGAGGCTCAGCCCAGCGTGTTGAGGTCGAGCTTCTTAAGCTGCTGCTTGAGGATCTTGCCGGCCTTGAACTTAACAACGGCCCTCTGGGGGATAATGACTTCCGCCTCGGGCTTGTTGGGGTTCCGGCCGACGCGCTGCTTCCGCACCTGGACCTCGAGCACACCAAAGTTGCGCAACTCTACGTTGCGTCCCTCTGAGAGCGCCTTCTGGACGATGTCGAGGGTCTGCTGGACCGTGTCGACAATCTGTTTCTGGGGGAAACCGGCTTTGCGGTAGATCTCCAACACGATCTCGCGTTTGGTGAGGTTCGTGGACATAAATGATTCCTTTGGGTGAAGACTTTACTGAACTGTGTTAAATTACTCGTCTGAGATGAATTGCGTCAACAGCAATCACCGCTGATCCATGCCCGATCCCAAGGCCGTAAATTCCATGTTTGGGCGCATCGCCAAGCGCTACGATCTGGCGAACCGCGTCCTGAGCGGGGGAATCGACATTTACTGGCGATTTCGCCTCGTGCAGGCCGTGCGCCGCCAGGCACCGGCCGACATTCTCGACCTGGCCACCGGCAGCGGCGATGTCGCTTTTGCGTTACACCGGCATCTGCCCCAGGCGAAGCGGATCGTCGGCATGGACTTCTGCGCCCCGATGCTGGATGAGGCCCGCGCGAAGCAGGCCGCGGCCGGCACCTACCCCCGTGCCGAGTTCGCGCTCGGCGACGCCCTGGACCTGCCGCTCGCCGACGCGAGCTTCGACGCGGTCACGATATCCTTCGGGGTGCGCAACACGGCCGACCGCGCGCGCTGCCTTGCCGAGATGCGCCGGGTCCTGCGGCCCGGCGGCCGTCTCTACATCCTCGAGTTCTCGCAGCCCTGGGCCTGGGTGCAGCCGTTCTACCAGCTGCATCTGCGCTACGTGGCGCCCTGGGCAGCCGGACTCCTGACGGGCGACCGCGGCGCGTACGTCTACCTGGGCGACTCGATCAACAGCTTCCCCGCCCGCCCGGCCCTCTCGGCCGAGATCCGCGCCGCAGGCTTCTCCCAGGTCGAGGCCCGCGCGATGACGATGGGGGTCGTGGCGCTGCACATCGCGCGGCGCTGACCCGGGCCGCCCATTAATTAAACGATTTTCCGCACCCGCACGTGGAATGGGCGTTCGGGTTGCGGATCTCGAAGCCCTTGCCCTGGAGCCCGTCGTCGAAGTCGACGGTCGTCCCCCGCAGGTGCTCGAGGCTCTTCGGGTCCACGACGATCGGGACGCCCTCGCTCTCAAAGGCCGCGTCCTCCTGCTTCGCCGTGTCGAAGGACATTCCATACTGAAGTCCCGAGCAGCCACCGGTTTCGATGAAGAGCCGCAGGCTTCGGTCGGCCGCGCCGGCCTCGACGCGCATCGTGCGCACCTGATTCGCCGCCCGCGGAGTGAGTTGGATCATGCAGCCAACCTAGGGTAGCCCGCGGCTCTGTCAAATTCACCCGGCGCGCACACGAATGTCACTCTGTAGCAGATTTCGGGCCGGATCGCGGAAAGATCACTTGCCAGCGCGGAAAGACGCCGTTTCGATCATCCCCCGTGGCGGCGATTCAGCAAATCCTCAGCGAGATCCATTATGAGATGGTTCGCCAGCTGGCCGAAGGCGGGATGGGGGTTGTCTACGAGGCCCGCCAGCTTGGGGCGGGCCAGTTCAGCAAGACCGTAGCCGTGAAGCTGATTCGCGAGGAGTACTCGGCGATCCCCGAGTTCCAGAAGAATTTCATCGGCGAGGCGCGCCTCGTGGCCGACCTGATCCACACGAACATCGTGCAGACCTACCACCTCGGCCACACGGGCGGCCAATACTTCATGGTGATGGAGTACGTGGGTGGCCACAACATCGAGCAGTTCCTCGACAAGCACCGCCAGCTGGGACGCCTCGTGCCGGTCGACCTGGCCGCCTTCATGGTCTCGCGCATCGCCCGGGGGCTCGCCTACGCGCACCAGAAGAGGGACCGCGAGGGCAACCACCTGAACATCGTGCACCGGGACATCGGCCCGAAGAACGTGCTGATCGGCTTCGAGGGCGACGTTAAACTGACCGACTTCGGGATCGCGAAGGCGCTCAACCTGATGTACAACGAGGAGGGCAAGGTGATCGCCGGAAAGGACGAGTACCTCTCGCCCGAGCAGGCGAGCTACGCCGTCACCGACGCGCGCGCGGACCTCTTCCCTTTGGGCATCGTCCTGACGGAGATCCTGCTGGGCAAGAACATCTTCCGTAGTTTGGAACGCAGCCAGTCCCGCCGCAACATCCTCACGATGCAGATCCCGCAGTTCTCGAGCCTGCGACCGGAGATCGACCCCAGGCTCGAGGCCATCATCCAGAAGTGCCTGCGGCGCGATCGCGACCAGCGCTACCAGTCCGCCGCGGAGGTCCTCCACGACCTTGAGGTCTACCTGTACAGTGGCGGCTACGGTCCCACGAACGAGAAGCTCGGCACCTACATGCGCGAGCTGTTCGCAACCGAAAACCCCAAGCCTGCCCCGGGCCCCCGCCTCACCTTCCGCCGCCAGGATCAGCCCTAAGCCGCCCGCGCCCTTACCTCGATGAGCACGGGAAGCTTCAGCCAGGACCTGCGCCAGCGCCAGAACCAGTCCCTGGTCCTCGCGCCGCAGCTGCGGCAGTCGCTGAAGATCCTGCAGGTGGCCGCTCTCGACCTGCGCTCGGTGATCCAGGAGGAGCTCCAGTCAAACCCGACTCTGGAGGAACTGCCGATGGAGGGGATGAGCTCGGAGAAGCCCGAGCCGGACAACGGGGAGTCGGACGCGGCGGGCGACAGCGCGGCCGAGGGCGCCGAGGGCACACCGGACCCGGTCTCCGAGACGAAGGGCGACGAGATGGACTTCTCCAAGGAGTTCGAGATCCTGGGCAAGATCGACGACGACTGGCGCGACTACATGTCGAGCGCCGGCGGAGCCCAGAGCTACACCTCCGAGGACGCCGAGAGGCGCCAGCACTTCTTTGACTCGGTCGCGAGCGAGACCTCGCTCCAGGAGCACCTGATGCGGCAGGCCGAGATGAACGACCTGTCCTCGGGCGCCGCGAAGGCCATGGCCCACCTCGTGGGCAGCCTGGACGACCGCGGCTTCCTGACCGTGAAGGCGGCCGACGTCGCCCTGCAGACGGGCCTGGCGCTCGAGGCCGTGCAGGAGGCGATGATCGCCCTCAAGTCCTTCGAGCCCGCGGGCATCGGGGCCGAGAACCTTGCGGAGTGCCTGCTGGCCCAGCTGGCCTCCAAGGGCCGCCGGGACTCGCTGGCCGCCCGCATCATCCGCGACCACTTCGAGCTCCTGACCCGCCGGCGCATCCCCGAGCTCTCCCGGAAGCTGGGCGCCGCCTCGGACGACGTCCAGGCGGCGATCGAGGAGATCGGCAAGCTCGACCCGGCCCCCGGCCGGCAGTTCGCGGACGACCAGAACCGCGTGGTCGTGCCCGACGTCGTGGTCGAGCACGACGGCAACGAGTGGAAGATCCACCTCAACAACGACTACATCCCTCGCCTGCGCATCTCGAGCACCTACCGAGACATGATCGCCAAGGGCGTCCTCTCCAAGGGAGAACGCGACTACCTGAAGGACCGGATGCGCTCCGGCAAGTTCCTGATCGACTCGATCGAGCAGCGCCAGAGGACGATCGAGCGGATCACGCGCGAGATCCTGCAGGCGCAGATGCCGTTCTTCGAGCACGGCATCTCCCACCTGAAGCCGCTCACGATGACCCAGATTGCGGACGTGGTGCGCGTGCACGAGACGACCGTGAGCCGGGCGATCGCCAACAAGTATGTGCGCACGCCCCACGGCGTGTTCGAGTTCAAGTACTTCTTCACCCCGGGATACCAGAACGACAACGGGGCCTCGGTCTCCAACACGAGCGTCAAGGAGATGATCGCGGATTTGATCGCGGCCGAGGACAAGTCCGGGCCCCTCAGCGACCAGGAGCTCGTCAGCAAGCTCCAGGAGAAGGGCATCAACATCGCCCGCCGCACGGTGGCCAAGTACCGCGAGGAGCTCGGGATACTCCCGAGCAACCTGCGCCGGGACTACAAGTAGGCCGAGGGGTCGACTGCGATCGAGCTGCCGGAATGCCGCTCGGCGTCCGATGGGTCCGCCCACGCGGCGAACCCGATCATGCCTGCGTTGTCCCCGGTGTGCCTGGGCTCCGCGGCCAGGAAGGCGGCGCCGCCGCGCGTCGCCACCGCGGCGATGGCCTCGCGCAGCGCGCGGTTGTTGGCGACGCCCCCGGAGAGTCCCACGCTGCGGTAGCCCCCGCGGCCGAGCGCCGCAGCCGCCTTCTGGGAGAGCGCGTCGACGACCGCCGCCTGGTAGCTCGCGCAGAGATCCGGGATCGCCGCCCGCACGGCCTCCTCGTCCATCGCCTGGACCCGGTAGCGCAGGCTGGTCTTGAGCCCCGAGAAGCTGAAGTCCAGGTCGCCGCGCCTGCCGAGCCCCCTCGGGAAGTCGTAGGCGTCGGGGCGGCCGCCCGAGGCAAGGCGCTCGACCTGGGGGCCTCCGGGGTAGCCCAGGCCGAGGAGCTTGGCCCCTTTGTCCAGCGCCTCGCCCGCGGCGTCGTCGCGGGTGCTCGAGAGGCCCTCCACGCGGCGCCCCTCGTCGATCCTGAAGAGCAGCGTGTTTCCGCCCGAGACGAGGAGGCCCAGGTGGGGAAGAAGGCCCGAGAGGCGCGCCTCAAACTCGGCGGGAGCCTCGGCATGCACGGGCATGAAGGGCGACCAGGCGTGGGCGCGCAGGTGGTTCACCCCGCGGACGGGCACCCGAAGCGCCAGCGCCAGCGCCTTCGCGGTGGCGACTCCGATCGCGAGGCAGGCGGCGAGCCCGGGGCCGCGGGTGACCGCCACCTCGCTCACCGAGGCCCATCCGGGATGGGCCTTCGCGAGCCCGATCATCGGGCCGAATTGCCGGAGGTGCTCGCGGGTCGCGATGTCCGGAACCACGCCCCCATGGCGGGCGTGAAGCGCCACCTGGGTGTTCACCCACTCGCCCGAGACGCCCGAGGTTGGGTCGAAGAGCGCGACCGCCGTCTCGTCGCACGAGCTCTCGAGGGCGAGGATCACTGGCTGAACGAGCGCGCGGCCCGCAGCACGTCGAGCGCTGCGTCAAGCTGGCGGTCCTCGATCGGGAGGAAGTCGAAGTGGTCCTTGAAGACCTGCGGGTCCGTGATCTCGGGGCGCGCGGTCTGGCGTTCGATCTTGCGGTCCTCCTCGGGGGTCATGACGACCTCCACGTGGGGCGAGATGCCTTTCGCGTGGATCATGGCGCCGCTGGGCGTGAAATAGTGCGCGGTGGTGAGCCGCAGGCCCTCGCCGTTCTTCAGCTTGAAGATCGATTGCACCGAGCCCTTCCCGTACGAGCGCTCGCCGACCACGACGGCGCGCCCGGTGTCCTTCAGCGCCCCCGTCACGATCTCGGCCGCGCTGGCGGTGTCGCCGTTGATCAGCACCGCCACCGGGATGCGAAGCGGATCGGCGGTGTTCTCCGAGAGGTAGTCGTCCCGGTCGCTCGGCTTGCGGCCCTGCGTGTAGACGATCAATTCGCCCTTCTTGAAGAAGGGCTCGACGACATCGACGGCCGAGTCGAGGAGGCCGCCGGGGTTGTTGCGCAGGTCGATCACGAGCGAGTCGATCCCCTTTCGCAGGAGGAGGTTCATGGCGTCGATGAACTGCTCGCCGGTGTGCTCCGAGAACTCGCGGATCTGGATGTAGCCGACCGACCCGTCGAGGACCCGCACGCCGCGCACGCTCTCGACCTTCACCACCTCGCGCACGAGGTCGAGTTCCAGGTGGGCCGCCGTCGCGGGCCGCACGAGCCCCACCCGGACCCGGGTGTGGGCCTTGCCGCGCAGCCGGTCGACGACGGACTCCATCCCGAGTCCCCGCTCGAGCGGCTTCCCGTCTATCGAGACGATCTGGTCGCCCTCCTTGATGCCCGCCCGCTCTCCGGGCGAGCCCGGGATCGGGTCCACGACCAGGAACGCCCCCTTGCGCATCTCGACCTCGATCCCGATGCCCCCGTACTCGCCGTCCAGGTCCTCCTCCAACTCGCGGTTGTCCTTGGACTCGAGGTATTCCGAGTGCGGGTCCAGCGACTCGACCATGCCGTGGAGGGCCAGGTGGGTGAGCGAGGTGTAGCTCGAGAGCTTCGGGTCCACGTAGTTCTCGTTCACGATCTTGAGCACGTCTCTCACGTAGTCCGACGAGTGGTTCAGGTCCCGGTTGGGCAGCAGGCTCCAGGCACCCGAGACGCGCAGGGCGCCCAGGCATGCACCGAATCCCAGGAGCGCGGCCCCGGTCAGGATCAGAATCCGTTTGAACATCCCTGCAAGTGTGTGCATCGGCTTGCCTTTGTAAATGAAGCCTTCGACCGCCGACGCCCGCCCCGAGATCCTCGCGGCGCTGCGCGCCCGGGCGGGCGGGACGGACCGGGTGGGCTTCGACACCTTCATGGAGGTGGCGCTCTACCACCCGGACCTGGGCTACTACCGCGCGGACCGCCCCCGGGTGGGCACCGAGGCCGGGACGGATTTCTTCACGTCCGCGCTGTCGGCCCCGCTCTTCGGGCGCCTCGTGGCGGCGGCCTGCCAGGACCTGCTCGGGCACCGTCCGGCCGCGCAGCACGAGTTCGTCGAGATCGGGGCCGAGCCCGGGGACTCGGTGCTTGCGGGCGTCGACCACCCGTTCGCTTGCGTTCGGCAGGTGCGGGTCGGCGAGCCCCTACGGATCACCCGCCCCTCAGTGGTGTTCTCGAACGAACTCTTCGACGCGCAGCCTTTCCGGCGTTTCCGGCACCGCGAGGGCGTCTGGCGCGAACTTGGGGTGCGCCTTGGCGACGGCGTGCTGGAGGAGGCTGAGATCGATCCGACGGCTCCCATGCCCGATCTTCCGAAGGATCCGCTCGAGGGCTACGTGGTCGATGCACCGCTGCGTGCGGCCGCGCTCGCCGGAAGCCTCGCGGCCGAACCCTGGACGGGCCTGTTCCTGGCCTTTGACTACGGCAAGAGCTGGGAGCAGCTGGCGCATGCCGCGCCGGAGGGCACCGCCCGCAGCTACCGCCGCCACCAGCAGGGCAGCGACCTGCTGGCCCACGCCGGCGACCAGGACCTCACCTGCCATGTCTGCTGGGACTGGATCGGTGGGGCGCTCTCCTCGGGGGGCTTCTGCGGGCCCCGCCTCGAGTCCCAGGAGGCCTTCTTCATGCGCCACAGCGCGCCGCTGATCGAGGCCATCACCACCTCGTCGCCGGCGGGCATGAGCCCCGAGAAGCGCTCGCTCCTGCAGCTCCTGCACCCCGCACACATGGGCCAGAAGTTCCAGGCGCTCTGGGCCCTCCGGGACTAGGATGGCCTCGGATCTGTTGAACCGTTGACACAACCGATGTGTGGCTCATTGCGTGGTCGAGGCCCCCGATCTTTAAATCGACGACCGCCTGCTTATTCGAGCTAAGAAAGCGGGCGGGTTAGGGAAACTGTGGCTAGCCCCTCCAATATTGTGAGAAGCTTGAGCTAATTGGTATACGCTTCGAACAGAGCGATACCTGAATTGCCCTTTGCCGAGGTGATTTGCACCGTATACGCCCCAGGCTGTAGCGTGAGTAACAACGCAGAGTCCTGCCCCGAGTTCGGCAGTGCGAACGCTCCGGTCTCCAGTGCGGCCGTGGCGATGGCTGTTGAGTTGGTGTTCGTCGTCCAGCCGGTGTTCGTTGATACCACGGTACCGCTGCTGTCGTACACAGTGAGTACCGGGTCAGGTAGAGGACTCGACACTCCGAACGCGCTGAGAACAGGACCATCTCCGCGGATCAGGACGGTTCGCGGCGCTGTGCCCTCAATTACGAAGCCGCCAATATAGGTCTGCGTGCTGCTGACGTAACCCCGGGTGGACACGTTGACGAATACCGTTGGAGGTGGGTTGGAAACGAGGATAGTGCCTCCCGTTCCGGTGACGACGAAACGCTGCAGCTGCGCCGAGTAGGCGGCGCTAAGAAGGGTGGCCGTGCTGACCGTCGACGGACTGTCGCCGGAGAAACGCTGCGTCCAATTCATGCCATCTTTTGAGCTGAGAATAGAACCTTGTTCCCCCGCCGCTACCCAATTTCCGTTGCCATTAGCAAGACCACGGTAGTCAACGTTTGGAATTACCGAAGTCGTTGGGGACAAACCCGAGATAATAAACCCGTGACCCGCTCCTGTGGTGGCCTGAATTCCCCCAACAGCAACAAAGTTAGACTCATCGCCAAGAATCGATTCTACCGGAGAATCCAAGGGGACACTACCGTTCCATATGTTAAGAGTAAGTTGGCTTGAGATCAGTCCACCGTTCGAGGTAAAAGTATCATTTACTGATAGTCGGAGTATTACTCCGCCGCCGCCCGAATCGGCCGGTACTGTTGCCGAGGCCTCGCCCGTGATAAGGAAAGCGGAATTTACCTGATCCCAAGTTATGCCGTGCAAGAACCCGGTGACGGGAAAAGGAAATGCCGCATCGCCAGGTGACGAATAGGGTATCGGCTGCACCGTCCACGTTTGGGCGTCAGGCGACGTTATGATTGTCGCGGCTTCTCCCACAGCGCACCACAGGCTTCCGTTGCTGGTGAGTGGACCGCCTGGAGTCAACGGGCCAGCAGTGTGGTTGCTTGGTCCGAAAACGACCCCGTTCAATCTATTGTTGGTCACCGCTGTGCAGCGCACCCACGTTTTGAGATCCGGCGATGTCAGAATTGTGCCCTTGTCCCCTACCACCACCCAAGTGCCATTGCCGTAGGCGATCGATGTGAGCCACACGCCGACATCCACTGCCACGCTGCTCCAGT
Organism: uncultured Opitutaceae bacterium; assembly: GCA_903919205.1. Classification (GTDB taxonomy): domain Bacteria; phylum Verrucomicrobiota; class Verrucomicrobiia; order Opitutales; family Opitutaceae; genus Palsa-1447. Next base: position 30,670 of record CAIXHE010000041.1, read on the forward strand.
TCAACCCGTTGCTCGAAGTGAGCAAGTTCCCCTGGGAGGTGACTGCCGCGAACGTCCCATTGGCGTAGGTCACACACCAGATGTCGTCAGTGACTCCTGAGGGGCTGTAGTTGCTCCAGAAGACCTGCGCTGAACCCGGCGCGACCCAGGTAGCGGCAGCAATGACAAAAAATGCGATGCTTCTTCCAATTTTCATAATGGGTCTGGCTTGGAAATGAGCCGTCTACAGAGAGAGACTCAAATGTATGACAATCGTTTGCGGCAAACCCACTATCACCGGCATTATTGGCTTGGGATGTCAGAGATCATTCGTGGCAGAGCCATCGCGGATTGCCGAGGTAAGAGCTGATAGGTCCGACAAAGCGCTTAGGTCATCTCCGAGGTGGAACTCGGCACAACTATGGCGAAGACCCGGGGGTCGATGAATAACCATTCCTCAATTAGCCTCCGCGAACGCCCGCCCCCGCTACCAGGGGGGGTGGACGAGAGACCTTAGACTCTTGAAGGGGCGGTCAATTCAATTGCCCGTTTGTTGACAGATACAGCATGGTATTTCTGCGCAACTTTGAGCCTCCATTCGCGTCTCTTGCTCTGTTAGGTTCTAATTTCGAAGAGGTTACTTGGCTCTTGTACCAAGAGGGAGACCGTGTACGAGGCGCTGTGGAGATGATCGGTCCGATACGGCAGGAGCTGCTGTCCGGAATTCGAGAGCCATCCAAGTTCGCGTGTGTACGCGACCGGTTGCGTTGCTTTCCGGATCTCGAGATCGGAACAGCTGATTCCGAAGAAGCCGCCGTCCTTTCAACCGATGCCGATCCTCCGGCATTCAGGGATCGTTTACCGATTTCCTCATCTGTGCCGTAGGCGTGAAGCACCCGCTTTCAATCCTCACAGACGACAAAGATTTTCTTGGGTGCATGAAGGTGGTCGCCATCCAACCCCATCGGCATCAAACGCACTCCAGATATTCCACGCAGACAGCCCTCAATGGGAGCGGTTCGTTTCGGGGGTTGCCACCGAGGCCCCAAGAATCCCCTTGCCACGGTCCCGCCCGGGTCGCTAACGTCTTCCCTTTAACTGATCACACCATGGGCAAAATTTGCGTAATCACAGGTCGCCGTCCCGTCAAAGGGAGCATCATCAACCGTAAGGGCCAGACCAAGAAGAGCGGCGGAATCGGCACGCACGTGACCAGCATCACGAAGCGCAAGTTCCGGCCGAATCTCCAGCGGGTGCGCATCCGCATGGCCAATGGCGGCACCAAGCGCGTCTGGGTGTCGGTCAAGGCCCTGAAGGCCGGGCTCGTCCAGAAGGCCTAAGGCCCCTCTTTTCAATTTAAGACCCGCAAGCCCATGGGTTTGCGGGTTTTTTGTGTCCATATGGGACGCGCCAGGCCTTCCTAGGGTCGCGGCTCCTCCTCGGGCGGCGCGACGGGATGGGGATCGCCCGCGAGCAGCCGAAGGGCCACCGGGTCCGACGGCCGGGGAATGCGCCCGAGTTCAAAATGGTGCTGCTCGACGTACTCGAGGCCGTAGTGGTGGGCGGCCCAGAGGAGCCCGTAGGAGAAGACCCCGCGCCTCTCGAGCTCGGACTTGAGCGACGCGAGGCTCTCCACGCCGACCGACAGGTTGGTCCGCCAGTCCCACACGGCGGGCTCGTAGGGGAGCGGGCTCGCGGCCTTCCACGCTCGGGGCTTTATCTGGAGAAGCCCGCGGGCCTCTCCCCGGCGCGCGTGCGGGTCGAAGCCCGACTCCATCTTCGCGAGCGCGTAGACGAAGCCCGGGTCGATGCCCCGGCTCTGCGCGAGGGGCTTAAGGCCGGCCCAGAGCTGCCGGTGCCAAGCCCGCGAGGCCGCGTCGTCCGGTCGCTCGCCCCCGGCCCGCGGGTGACAGGCGGACAGGAGCAGCAGGAGCGCGAACGCAACGAGCCTCAAAGCGCCCGGAATACGATCGATGCGTTCTGGCCGCCGAAGCCCAGGTTGTTGCTGAGGACCGTGCGCACCTTCACCGCGCGGGCCACGTTCGGCACATAGTCCAGGTCGCACTCGGGGTCGGGCTCGTCCAGGTTCATGGTCGGCGCGACGACGCCCTCCTGGATCGTCTTCACGCTGATCACCGACTCGATCCCGCCGGCGGCCCCGAGCAGGTGGCCGGTCATGGACTTCGTGGAGCTGATCGGCACCGTGCGGGCGTGCTCGCCGAACACGTTCTTGATGGCGAGCGTCTCGAACTTGTCGTTGTAGGGCGTGGAGGTGCCGTGGGCGTTGATGTAGTCCACCGACCCGGGCTCGGCGCCCGCGCTGCGCAGCGCCCGGCGCATCGCCATGGAGAGGCCCTTGCCCTCGGGATCGGGCTGCGTGATGTGGTAGGCGTCGCAGGTGGCGGCGTAGCCGGCCAGTTCGCAGTAGACGCGCGCCCCGCGCGCCCGCGCGTGGTCGAGCGACTCGAGCACCAGGATGCCGGCGCCCTCCCCCATGATGAAGCCGTCGCGCCCCTTGTCGAAGGGGCGGCTGGCGCCCTTCGGGTTGTCGTTGCGGGTGCTCATGGCCTTCATCGAGCAGAAGGAGGCGTAGGCGAAGGGCGTGATCGCGGCCTCGCTGCCGCCGGCCACCATGACGTCGACGTCGCCGCGGCGGATGGCATGCGCCGCCTCGCCGAGCGCGTGCGTGCCCGTGGCGCAGGCCGAGACGAGGCCGAAGTTCGGCCCCCGGGCCCCGAGCTCGATCGCCACCAATCCCGAGCACATGTTGCCGATCAGCGAGGGGATCGTGAAGGGCGAGACCTTGCGAGGCCCGCGCTCGGCCATCACGACCAGCTGCGTCTCGTAGGTGTGCATGCCGCCGATGCCCGAGCCGATCATGACGCCGACGCGGTCGCCGTCCTCCTTGGCCATATCCAGCCCGGAGTCGGCGACGGCCTGCTTGGCGGCCACGAAGCCGAAGTGCGTGTAGCGGTCGTTTCGCCGAGCCTCCTTGGGGTCCATGAGGGCCGCAGCGTCCCAGTTGCGCACCTCGGCGCCGATCTGGCACGCGAAGGCCGAGGGATCGAAGAGCGTGACGCGGTCGACCCCGATCGTGCCCGCGGTGAGAGCGGACCAGAAGGAGCCCACGTCGTGGCCCAGCGAGGTCACGACCCCGAGTCCGGTCACGACCACGCGTCGATCCGGGAGCGGCTGCGTCATGGTCGCTGAAGGCGGGCCCGTGGCCGATCCGGATGGAGCGGGCGGCCCGTTGAGAAAGGGGTCGAGTCGGGTGACGACTACGACTGGCCGGCCTTGGCCTTGATGTAGTCGATCACCTGGCCGACAGTCTGGAGCTTCTCGGCGTCGGACTCGGGGATCTCGCCCTTGATCTCGTCCTTGAACTCCTCCTCAAAGGCCATGATCAGCTCGACGGTGTCGAGGGAATCGGCGCCCAGGTCGTCGAGAAAGGAGGCGGTCGGGGTGATCTGCTCCTCGTTCACGTTGAGCTGATTCACGATGATCTCTTTAACGCGCTGGTCTATTGTTTTTTGGTCAGCCATTTGGGGAAGTTCCGAGTAAGTGCAGGCTTCACATTGCCATGCCGCCGTCAACGGTAAAAACCTGCCCGGTGACGTATCCGGCCTCCTCAGAGCACAGGTAGGCGCACATATTTGCAATGTCGGCCGCCTCCCCAAAGCGCTTGAGGGGAACCGCCTCGAGAATCTTGGCGGCGAGCTCGGGCTTGCTCACGAACTCGGTGGTCATGTCGGTCTTGATGAAGCCCGGGGCGACCGCGTTCACGGTGATGCTGCGCGACGCGAACTCTCGGGCCAGGGCCTTGGTGAGGCCGATCATGCCCGCCTTGGCCGCCGAGTAGTTGGCCTGGCCGGCGTTGCCCATGATCCCGCTGACCGACGTGATGTTGACGATGCGCCCCCAGCGGGCGCGCGTCATCGGGCGCGCCAGGTGCTTGGTCCAGTGGAAGCAGCTCGTCAGGTTGGTCGTGATCACGTCGTTCCAGTCCGCGTCGCTCATGCGGAAGAGGAGCCCGTCGCGCGTGATCCCGGCGTTGTTGACCAGGATGTCGACGACCGGGATCTCCGCCAGGAGCGCCTCGGCGGCCTTGGCCACCGCGGCGCCGTCCGCCACGTCCACCGCGAGCGCCCTCGCCTTGCCCCCGGCCTGGGTGATCGCCGCCGCGGCCGCCCCGCAGGACTCAGCGGACTTGGACACGCAGATGACCGTCACCCCGTTGCGGGCGAGCGTCTCGGCGATGGCGCGGCCGATTCCGCGGCCGGCGCCCGTTACCAGGGCTGTTCGGTTTTGAAACGTCATCATGGAAGTTCAGTACACGTCGCGCTGGTAGCGCTTCTCCTTCTTCATCAGCTTCACGTAGTCGGCCGCCTCGGCGGGGCTCATGCCCCCCTGCGAGGCGATCACCTCGTGCAGCGCGAGGTCCACGTCCTTGGCCATGCGCTTGGCATCGCCGCAGACGTAGAAAAAGGCGCCGGCCTTGATCCAGGCCCAGAGCTCCGCCGCCTGCTCGCGCATGCGGTCCTGCACGTACACCTTGGCCGCCTGGTCGCGCGAAAAGGCGGTGTCGATGCGGGTCAGCGTTCCCTGCTGCTGCCACTTCGCCCATTCCTCCTCATAGAGGAAGTCGGTGGAGCGCCGCTGGTCCCCGAAGAAGATCCAGTTGCGGCCCGCGGCCCCCGAGGCGCCGCGATCCTGCAGGAAGGCGCGGAAGGGCGCGATGCCCGTTCCGGGCCCGACCATGATGGCGTCCTTCGAGGGGTCCTCGGGCGGTCCGAAGTGCGAATGCGAGACAAACACCGGCGTCGGCGTCGAGCCGAGGGCCACGCGGTCGGCGAGGAACGTCGTGCAGACCCCCACCCTTGCCCGGTGGTTCGTCTCGTACCGCACGATCGCGACCGTCAGGTGGATCTCCTGGGGATGCGCCTTCGGCGACGAGGCGATCGAGTAGAGCCTCGGCATCAGCTTGCGCATGTGGTCCACCAGCTCCTGTGGAGAGAGCCGGGCGCTCGGGAACTCCGCCAGGAGGTCCACAAACTCGCGCTCGTCGAGCCACGCGGTGAGCGCGTCCTTGGCCTCGGGAACGAGCAGTGCCTGGAGCGCCGCCTTCTCGGCGGCGTCCGTGGCCTTGTTGGCCAGGGTGTCGACGATGCGCCGTGTGGGGCCCGCGAGGGCGAGCGAGGACGTGAGCGCCGAGCGCAGCGGCAAGGGGGCCGCGGCCTTGGGAAGGAGCACCGGCTCCTCGCCGGTGGCGCCGAGCAGGCGGAGGATCTCGTCCACCTCCTCGGGGCGGTTGGAGGGGTACACCCCGAGCGAGTCGCCGGCCTTGTAGGTGAGGCCGCTGCCCCTGAGGTCCACCACGAAGTGTCGGGTCTCCTTCGCGGAGCCGGGGCCGTTCAGCATCCGGTTTTCGGTCACGCGGGCGGGAAACGGGTTGTCCTTGGAATACGCCGAGGTGGCAACGGTGTCAGACATGAGTGGGGGCCGAATAAAACGGCCGGCGTGGGGGGCTTGCAAGCCGGTTCAACACGGTCATGGTGCAGCATGGCCCACGAAGGACTTACTCTCACCGGCTTTCACCACTTGACAGCCGTCACGGCTCGAGCCTCGGACAACGTCGACTTCTACACGGGCGTCCTCGGCCTGAGGCTTGTGAAGAAGACCGTGAACCAGGACGACGTATCGGCGTACCACCTCTACTACGCCGACGCGCTCGGCAACCCCGGCACCGACATCACGTTCTTCGACTGGCCGGTCGGCCCCGAGCGCAGGGGCACCCGCAGCGCCGTGCGCACGGGCCTGCGGGTCGAGAGCCAGTCGGTCCTGAACGCCTGGCAGGAGCGCTTCCACGAGCGGGGCGTGCGCCAGTCGAGCATCGTCGAGCGCGACGGCCGCTGGACGCTCGACTTCGAGGACCGCGAGGGCCAGCGCCTCGCGCTCGTCGTCGACCCCACCCCGGGCAACGCCCGGGCCTGGGACCGCAGCCCCGTGCCGGCCGACCAGCAGCTTCGGGGGCTGGGACCGATCACGATCAGCGTGCCCGACCTCCGCCAGACGCACCGCCAGCTGACGGAGGTGCTCAACATGAAGGAGGTGCGCACCTACGAGGTGACCGCCGAGCGACGGGTGACCGTGCACGTCTACCAGATGGGCGGCGGCGGGGCGGCCGCGGAGCTCCACGTGGCGGTCGAGCCGGGCGCTCCCGCCGTCCGGCAGGGCGCAGGCGGCGTCCACCACATCGCGCTGCGCACCCCGAACGACGAGCAGTACGAGGCCTGGGAGGAGCGCCTGGACGCGCTCGGCGTCTCCTCGAGCGGGCCGGTGGACCGCTACTACTTCAAGAGCCTGTATTTCAGCGACCCGAGCGGCATCCTCTTCGAGATCGCCACCGACGGTCCGGGTTTTGCCGCAGACGAGAGCCCCGAGACGCTCGGCGAGAGCCTGGCGCTGCCGCCCTTCCTCGAGCCGCGACGCCGTGAGATCGAGGCGGGGCTAAAGCCGATCGGCCCCGCGGCCGGCCGAGCCTAGGGTCCGCGCCCCAGGGAGGGCTTTGCGTTTGCTATGGGGCCCGGCCGCCTCAACCCTCTCGGGTCCAATTGAATGCCCACACGAAAGAGTCGGAGCCCGAGGACGGCACCCTGCGCCTGCAGAAGTTCATCGCCGAGGCGGGTTTGTGCTCCCGGCGCGCGGCCGAGGCGCTGATCTACCAGGGCGAGGTCTGGGTGAATGGCAAGCAGGCCGGCCCGGGCACCAAGATCACCCCGGGCGTGGACAAGGTGACCGTCTCCGGGAAGCTCGTGCGCACGGTGCCGCAGCCGAAGATCACGCTGGCCGTGAACAAGCCGAGGGGCCTCATCTGCTCGAACGACGACCCGCACAACCCCGACACCGTCTTCACGCTCCTGCCCCGCGAGTACTCGAAGTTCCGGTTCTTCTGCGCCGGACGCCTCGACAAGGACAGCGAGGGGCTGCTGATCCTGACGACCGACGGGGAGCTCGCGAACCGCCTCATGCACCCCTCCAACGAGGTCGTGAAGCGCTACCACGTGACGCTGAAGAACCCCTTCCCCTCCTCGCGCCTGCCGAGGCTCGTGAAGGGCCTCACCTTCGAGGGCGAGCGGCTGAAGGTGGAGCGCGCGGCCCTCATCAACCCGCTTAAGGACGGTACCGCCACCGACCTCGACATCCACATGCACCACGGCAAGAAGCGCGAGATCCGGCTGCTCTTCTCGGCCCTGGGCTACGTGGTCAACCGCCTGCGGCGCTACCAGATCGGCGCCGTCCGACTGAAGGGAATCCCGTTGCGCGGGGCCAAACAACTTGCTTCAAGGGAGATCGCTCAACTCTTCGTGTCGCCGCGCACGCCGAACGCCGAGCTGCAGGCGACCCGCTCGACGCCCTCCACTCTCCATGAAGATTAACCACCTCCTTATTGTTGCAGGCCTCGCCTCGGCCGCCGCCCTGCGCGCGGCCACGCTGAACTCCGCCACGGCCGTGCAGGTGCGCCCCGACCCCGCTGCGCCGGTCCTCGCGGTGCTTAAGGCGGGCTCACCCGAGCCCGCGCTCTCGACCTCGGTGCCGCCCGCCCCGGACGGCTGGACGGCGGTCGACGTCCCCGGGCCCTTCGTGGGGTTCGTGAAGAACAAGGACCTGAACAAGGCGCTCGACATCGAGCCCGGCGCCTCGGTCTACTTCGAGCCCAGCGACACGGCCGGCGTCATCGAGGTCTACGCCAAGGGCGACAAGGCCGAGATCATCGGCCTCCACGGAAAGTGGACCCAGGTGCGCCTGGACAAGACCCTGGTGGGCTACCTCCATGCGGGCGCTCCCCTCGCGGCCCCCGCACCCGCCGCACCCGCCGCAGCGCCGGCCCCGGCGGCCGCCCCGGCGCGCCCCGCGGCCCCGGCTCCCTCCGAGGCCCTGCCGGCGGCCGACGTGTCGCTCTCGCGCCTTTTCGAGGGCACGCTTGCCAGCTCGCGCGGCCTGCTGACCCCGCGCCGTCCCTATGACTGGCAGCTAAACGACAGCTCCGGCAAGCGCATCGCCTACGTCGACCTCGCGAAGCTCCTCCTCACCGACCAGATCGAGAACTACGTCGGCCGCCCGGTGGTCGTGCTCGGCTCTCTCAACTCGGTGCCGGGCACCTCCGACCTCGTCATCATGGTCGAGGGCTTTCGTCTCAAGTAGATGGAGGTCATCGACGGAAACCGGATCGCCGCGGACCTGATCGCCGAGCTGAAGGCAGAGGTGGCGCGCATTCCGGGGCGCCGTCCCTGCCTTGCCCTGGTGCGCGTCGGCGACGACCCGGCCTCGGTGTCCTACGTGCGCAAGAAGGGCCTGACGGCGGCCGAGATCGGAATCGAGAGCCGCAACCTCCTGCCTCCGGTCTCGATCACGCAGGCCGAGCTCGAGTCCCTGGTCGACGGCCTGAACGCGGACCCCGCGGTCGACGGCATCCTGGTCCAGTCGCCGCTGCCCGCGCACCTGGACGAGCGCGCCGTCTTCGCCCGCATCTCGCCTGAAAAGGACGTGGACGGCTTCCACCCGGTCAATGTCGGCAAGCTGGCCCAGGAGGACGCTTCGGGCTTCGCTTCCTGCACCCCCGCCGGGATCATGGAGCTCCTGGCCCGCAGCGGCGTCGACCTGGCGGGCAAGCACATGGTCGTGATCGGGCGCTCGCTGATCGTGGGGAAGCCCCTCGCCCTCCTCGCCCTTCAGAAGAGGCCCGGCGCCAACGCCACGGTCACGGTCTGCCACTCCCGCACGGCCGGCCTGGCCGCCCTCGTGCGCACCGCCGACGTGGTGGTCGCCGCCATCGGCAGGCCCGAGTTCGTCACGGCCGACATGGTCAAGCCGGGGGCCGTCGTCATCGACGTGGGCATCAACCGGGTGGCCGACCCCGCGAAGAAGTCGGGCTACCGGCTCGTGGGCGACGTGGCCTACGCCGCGGTGGCCCCCCTCGCCTCCAGGATCACCCCGGTCCCCGGGGGGGTGGGTCCCATGACCGTCGCCATGCTTATGAAGAACACGGTCAAGGCCTTCCATCTTCGAAAGGGCGGCTGACGGTGCTTGCTCCCAGCGGCCCCGACTGCATTCTTCACGCAAACGTCTCCATGTGCAGCGCCCGAATATTGGTAGTCGATGACCAGCCGATCAACGTCCAGCTGCTGAGGCGCAAGCTGGAGCGTGGGGGCCTGGAGGTGACGACCGCCACAAACGGCCTGGAGGCGCTCGAGTCGGTCAAGGCCCACAAGCCCGACCTGATCCTGCTCGACCTCATGATGCCCGACATGGACGGGCTCGAGGTCTGCCAGCGCCTTCAGGCGAGCAGCGAGACCCGCTCCATCCCCGTCATCTTCGTCACGGCGCGCACGACCAAGGAGAGCAAGCTGGAGGGCCTGGCGGTCGGCGCCGTCGACTACATCACGAAGCCGATCGACCTCGACGAGACCGTGGCCCGCGTGCAGACGCAGCTGCGCTTCGCCGCCATCAACCGCGAGAACCTGGAGCTTCAGCGCCGCCTCGAGGAGTCGCGCCGGGCGGCCACGATCGGCGCCGTCGCCCAGGGCATCGCCCACAACCTCAACAACCTGCTCGGCGTCGTGATCGGGTACCTGGACCTCGTGAAGAGCGGCTACGACAAGCCGGCGAGCGTCAAGAAGAACGCCCAGCACGTCGACGACGCGATCCAGAGGATCGTCGGCATCGTGCGCCAGCTGAGCACGCTGGTCGTCAAGTCCCGCCCGGAGCTGACGCGCGTCTCGCTCAACCGCCTGATCGAGGGGGGCATCCGCCGGTTCCACTCCGACTACAAGCTGACGGCGCCGGTCAGCATCGACAGCCCCGAGCAGGAGCTCGAGATCGACACGAACATCGAGACCTTCGAGGAGGCCCTCTCGAAGCTCCTCATCAACGCCTGGGAGTCCTACGGCGAGAAGCCGCCGGCCGAGCGCCTGATCTGGATCCACACGCGCCTGTTCGACAAGCCCGGCGAGAAGGTGCTCGAGCTTCGCGTCGACGACCAGGGCCGCGGCATCGCCGAGGACGTGCGCGACCGCATGTTCGAGCCCTTCGTCAGCACCAAGCGCACCGTGGGTGTCGGCATGGGCCTGACGATCGCGCGCCACTCGATGCGCAGCCTCGGCGGCGAGGTCACCATGGCCTCGAGGCCCGAGGGCGGCGCCAGCGCCACCCTGATCCAGCCCGTGCGCGACCGGCGGCTGAGGGACAAGTCGAAGGACGAAATCGACTAGGGCCCCTTTCCAAGAAGGACATGGAATCGATTGCGTTCCTCGGGGCCGGAAACATGGCCGCCGCGATGGTGGAGGGGCTGATCGCCAACGGGGCGTACGCGCCCGGGCGGATACTTTGCCTGGGCGGCGGCGGATCGACGGCGCAGGCGCTCAGCGTGCGCACCGGCATCCGCCTCGCCTCCTCCCTGGACGACCTCCTCGCCGACGCCGGCACCCTCGTCGTCGCCTTCAAGCCCCAGCACCTGGCCAAGGCCGACCCGCGGCTCGCCGAACTGACCGCCGGCCGCCTCGTCCTCTCGGTCCTCGCCGGCAAGACCCTCGCCTCGCTCGAGGCCGCCTTTCCCCGCGCCCGCAACCGCGTGCGCAGCATGCCGAACACCCCGGGCCAGATCGGCGCGGGGCTGACCGGCTGGTGCGCCGCCTCCCCCCTTTCCGAGGCCGACCGCGCGCTCCTGGGGCAGCTCTTCGGGGCCCTCGGCGGCTCGCTCGAGCTTCCGGAGTCCCAGATCGACGGCTTCACGGCCATCTGCGGCTCGGGGCCGGCCTACGTCTTTGAATTCGCGGCCGCGCTGCGCGACGGGGCCGTGGGGCTCGGGTTCGACCCGGCCACGGCCCGCCACCTGGCCGTGGAGACGCTGCTCGGGGCCTCGCGCCTCCTGGCCCGCAGGGACGTCGACCCGGAGGTGCTGCGCAACCAGGTGACCTCGCCGAACGGCGTCACGGCCGCGGGCCTCGCCCGCATGGCCTCCCGGGACTTCCGGGGCATGGTGAGGGAGACCGTGGAGGCCGCACGCTCGCGCGCCCGCGAGCTGTCCGCATGAACGCCCTCGGCGGACGCATCCTGGTCACCGGCGGCGCCGGGTTCATCGGCAGCGCGCTTGTCTGGGCGCTCAACGCCCGCGGCATCGAGGACATCGTCGTCTGCGACATCCTGGGATCCGACGAGAAGTGGCGCAACCTGGTGCCGCTGCGCTACGGCGACTACATCGAGGGCCCCGCCCTGCGCGCCAAGCTGGCACAGAGCCAGACCGCGCTCGGAAAGTTCTCGGCGGTGTTCCACCTGGGGGCGTGCAGCTCGACCACCGAGCGCAACGCCTCCTACCTGATCGACAACAACACGGCGTTCACCCGGGAGCTCGCGGGCTGGGCGCTCGGCATGGGGGCGCGCTTCGTGTATGCGTCCTCGGCGGCCACCTACGGGGACGGATCGTCGGGCATGGACGACAAGGACCCCGCGATCGAGCGGCTGCGGCCCCTCAACATGTACGGGTACTCGAAGCACCTCTTCGACCTGCAGGCGCGCCACCTGGGTTGGCTCAGCCGGATCGTGGGGGTCAAGTACTTCAACGTCTTCGGGCCCAACGAGGAGCACAAGGCCGACATGCGCTCGGTCGTCTCGAAGGCCCACCAGCAGATCCTCTCGAGCGGGAAACTCGGGCTCTTCAAGAGCTACGATCCCCGCTACGCGGACGGCTGCCAGAAGCGCGACTTCCTCTACGTGAAGGACGCGGTCGAGATGACGCTGCACTTCGCCGAGAAGGGCTCCTCGGCCGGCGGCCTCTTCAACCTGGGCTCCGGCGAGGCCCACACCTGGCTCGACCTCTCCGACGCCATCTTCGCGGCGCTCGGGCGCACTCCGCAGGTCGAGTTCATCGACATGCCGGAGACGCTGCGCGCCAAGTACCAGTACTTCACCCAGGCCGACATCTCGAAGCTGCGCTCGAGCGGATACACGCGGCCGCTGACGCCGCTCTCCGAGGCCGTTGCGGACTACGTGAAGCACTACCTGGCGTCCGAGCGCCGTCTCGGCGACGAGCCCGCGCGCGCTTCCTAGCGCCCGATGCGAGCCGCAAAGGCCGGCTGCACCGCGGCCGCTCAGGCGGCGAGGTGAGGCCACACGGTCGCCACGACCTTTTCCGGCATCGCTGCCGGGACCGAGCCGTGGAGCAGCCGGTGGTGCATCAGGGGGCCCGCGAGCAGGTCTACGGCCAGGGTGAGATCGAGGTCCCCGCGCAGTTGCCCCGCCTTTATGGCGGCCCGAATGATCGAGATCAGGGAGCAGTTCGGCGCATGGTCGAACAGGGCCTTGGTGACCGCCCGGCAGAACTTCGGGTGCATGCTCGAGTAGCTGAAGATGTTGGGCCAGATCCGGCCGAACATCTTGCGCGAATCCCTGACAAAGATGTCGCTGAGCACCTGGGTCGTGTCCTTGCGGAAGTCGCCGGAATCGGCCACCGGTTGGGTGGCCAGCATTTGCCCCACGACCTCGAGCAACAGGGCCTCCTTGTCCGCCCAGTGCGTGTAGAGGGTCCCCTTGCTGGAGCCCGCGGCGCGGGCGATCGCGTCCGTCGTGATCTTCTCGATGGGCTGCCGGGTCATCAACGTGACGAAGGCGTTGATGATGGACTGGTGCGCTGCCTTGCTGAGGGTTCGGGCCATGGAGGGATCGACGCGTGGGGACCGGGGTCGGGGCGAGGGATCGAGCGAAGCGCCTAGGGGGTCGCCGCGGCGTCGCTTGTGTGCTCGTTCCAGCCTCCTCCAAGGTCCTCGTAGAGGGCAACCAGGTTCGTCAGGCGGGCGAGCCTCGCCTGCACCAGGCCCTGCTGCGCGGCGTAGAGGGTGCGCTGGGCGTCGAGCGCGGACAGGTAGCTGTCCACCCCGTGGCGGTAGCGCGCCTCGGCAAGGGCGTAGGCGCTCTGGTCGGCCTCGACCAGCGAGCGCTGGGCCGACACCTGCGTCTCGTAGAGCGTGCGGGCCGTCAGGGCGTCGGACACCTCCTGGAACGCCGTCTGGACCGCCTTCTCGTATTGCGCCGCGGCCTTGAGCTTCTCGATCTTCGCGATGTCCAGGTTGGCCAGGTTCGTCCCCGCGTCGAAGATCGGCAGCACCACCGCGGGATTGACCGACCAGGCGGTCGAGCCGCCCTTGAAGAGGCCCGAGAAGCTAAGGCTTTCCGTGCCCCCCGAGGCCGTGAGCGTGATCTTGGGAAAGAAGGCGGCCCGGGCGGCGCCTATGTTGGCGTTGTAGGCCTTGAGCATGTGCTCGGCCTCCAGGATGTCGGGACGACGGTTGAGGAGGCTCGAGGGCAGCCCCGCCGGCAGGTCGGCGAGCAGGCCGTCGTCGGCGAGGTAGCCGGGCCTGCCGGCCGCGTCGGGAAGCGGCTGGCCAACCAGCACCGCCAGCTGCGTCAGGGTTGCGGCATGCTGGCGCTCGAGCGACGCCACGTCGGCCCTGGCCGTGAACACCTGCCCCTGGGCGGTGCGGAAATCGAGCTCGGAGGAGCTGCCTACCTCGTAGCTTCTCTGGGTCAGGCGCAGGGAGCTCTCCTGGGCCTCGAGGGTCTTGCGCGCCACCGCGACCTCCTCCGCGAGCGCCCGCTCGGTCAGGTATTCGGTCGCCACCTGCGCCACGAGGCCCAGTTGGACGTCGCGCTGGTTCTCCTTCTGAGCGAGAAAGGTCTCGAGCGCCTGGTCCTTCAGGCTGCGGATGCGGCCGAAGAAATCCAGCTCCCAGGAGCTGACGCCGGCGCTGACGCTGTAGACCGAGTACGGATTGGCTTCGCCCGGATAGAGCAGCGATACCGGGGTCTTCGTGCGATCGAGGCTGCCCGTGGCGTCGACGGCCGGGAAGAGCGCCGCCCGCTGGATGCGGTACTGCGCCGCCACCGCCTCGACGTTGAGCGCCGCAACGCGAAGGTCCCGGTTTTGCTTGAGCGACAGCTCGATCAGGTTCTGCAGGACGGGGTCTCGGAAGAACTCCCTCCAGCCAAGGTCGGAGGCCGGCTGCGTCGCGGCCGGCGCGCCTCCCGGGGCGGCCGGGGCGGTCCAGGTCGTCGGCACCGGCGAGGCCGGCCGGGCGTATCTCGGTGCCATCGTGCAGGACGAGAGCAGCAGGCTGGCGGCAGTGGAGGCTATCAGGATGCGCGGTGTCATGGTCATCACCTTAGGGGTGGCTGCCCTCGCTCGGGGTGGGTTCGGCGGGCGCAGCCGCCGCCGGGGTGGCATGCGCGGGTGCCTTGTAGGGAAAGATCCTGCGCACGAACACGAAGAAGATGGGGATGAAGAAGATCCCGAGGAAGGTGGACGCCAGCATGCCCCCGATGACGCCGGTGCCGATCGCGTGCTGCGAGGCCGAGCCCGCGCCGTTGCTGAGCGCAAGCGGCATCACGCCCAGGATGAACGCGAACGAGGTCATGAGGATCGGGCGCAGACGGAGGTGAACCGCCTCGAGCGTGGCCTCCACCAGGCCCATGCCCTTCTCCATCAGGTCCTTCGCATACTCGATGATCAGGATCGCGTTCTTGGTGGCGAGGCCGACCGTCGTCAGCAGGCCGACCTTGAAATAGACGTCGTTGGGCAGCCCGCGCAGGTTGACAGCGAGGACGGCGCCGAGGATGCCGAGCGGGACCACGAGGATGACCGAGAGCGGGACGGCCCAGCTCTCGTAGAGGGCGGCGAGGCAAAGGAACACGACCAGCAGCGAGATGCCGTAGAGGGCCGGAGCCTGCGTGCCCGACAGGCGCTCCTGGTAGGACTGGCCGGTCCACTCGAGGCCGATGCCCCTGGGAAGCTTGGACACCAGCTTCTCGACCGCGTCCATGGCGTCGCCCGAGCTGCGGCCCGGCGCCACGTTGGCCACCATGTCGAGCGAAGGCAGGCCGTTGTAGTGCTCGAGGCGCGGGGAGGCGTAGATCCACGAGAGCGTCGTGAAGGCCGAGAAGGGCACCATGGTGCCCGTCTTGTTGCGCACGTAGAGCTTGCCGATGTCCTCCGGGGACATGCGGAAGGGAGCGTCCAGCTGGAGCGTGACCTGCTGGATGCGGATGCCGTTCACGTAGTTGTTCACGTAGTAGGACCCGAAATCGGCCTGCAGGGTCGTGTTCACGTCGCCGAGCGAAACCCCGAGCGCGGACACCTTGTCCTGATCTATGTTCACCTTGAGCTGCGGGGTGTCCTCCATTCCCTGGGGCCGCATGCCGGCCATGAGCGGGCTCTTGGCGGCCATGCCCATCAGCTGGTTACGGGCGGCCATCAGCGCCTCGTGGCCGAGGTTGGCCTGGTCCTCGAGCTCGAACTCGATTCCGGACGCGTTGCCCAGCTCGGCGATCGGCGGCGGGTTGATCGGGAAGATGATGGCGTCCTTGATCGACGAGAGCGCCACGAAGGCCCGCCCGACGATCGCCTCGACGCGGTCGCTCGCCTTGGTGCGCTTGCCCCAGTCCGTCAGCTTGGCGAAGGCCAGCGCGGAGTTCTGGCCGCGGCCGTTGAAGCTGAAGCCCGCGAGCGAGATCAGGTTGTCGATCTGCGGCTGCTTCAGGTAGTAGGTCTCCATCTTCTCGAGCACCCCGACGGTGCGCTCCTGGGTGGCGCCGACCGGCAGGATGACCGCCGTCACGAAGTACCCCTGGTCCTCGTCCGGGAGGAACGAGGTGGGCAGCTTGACGAACAGGAAGGCCATCAGGGCCACGATGGCGGCGAAGGCGATCATGAGGACCCCCACCCGCTTCAGGAGGCGCCCCACGCCCGACTGGTAGTGGAGGCTGCTGGAGGTGAAGGCCCGGTTGAACCAGCCGAAGAAGCCGCCCCGCTCGTTCTTGTGGCCCTTCTCGACCGGCTTCAGCAGCGAGGCGCAGAGGGCCGGAGTGAGGGTGAGGGCGAGCGTGACGGAGAACACCATCGAGGAGACGAGCGCCAGCGAGAACTGCCGGTAGATCGCGCCGACCGAGCCGCCGAAGAAGGCCATGGGGATGAAGACCGCGGTCAGGACGAGGGTGATCCCGATCAGGGCGCTCGTGATCTGCTCCATCGCCTTGCGGGTGGCGTCGCGCGGCGAGAGGCCCTCCTCGCTCATGATGCGCTCCACGTTCTCGATGACCACGATGGCGTCGTCAACGAGGAGCCCGATCGCGAGCACCATGCCGAACATGGTGAGCACGTTGATCGAGTACCCGAACAGGTTCATGGTCACGCAGGTGCCGAGGAGCGCGACCGGGACGACGATGGTCGGGATGAAGGTCGCCCTCAGGTTCTGCAGGAAGAGGTACATGACCAGGAAGACGAGGACGATCGCCTCCACCAGCGTCTTGATCACCTCCTCGATCGAGATGCGCACGAATTCCGACGTGTCGTAGGGATAGTCGACCTGGACCCCCTTGGGGAAGAAGCGCTTGAGCGACTCCACCTTGGCCTTGACCAGCTCGGCCGTCTCGAGCGCGTTTCCGCTCGGCGTCAGCTTGATTCCCACCGCTGCGGCCGGGTTGCCTCGGACCCGCGCCTGCAGGGTGTAGTCCTGCGCCCCGAAGGCGACGCTGGCGACGTCCCGAATGCGCACCCGGGAGCCGTCCTGGTTCACCTTCAGCAGGATCCGCCCGAACTCCTCCGGGTTCGTGAGCGTGGTCTGCCCCTGGAGGCTCACGTTCAACTCCTGGCCCTTGGTCGCGGGCCGGTTGCCCACCTGGCCCACGGCCACCTGCAGGTTCTGGGCCTGGATCGCGGAGATCAGGTCGCCCGGCGTCAGGCCGTAGCTGTTCAGCTTGTTCGGATCCATCCAGATGCGCATGGCGTACTGGGAGCCGAAGAGGTCGGCCTCGCCGACGCCCGCCACGCGGCGCACGGGGTCGAGCAGGTTGGAGTTGATGTAGTTGCCGAGCGCGGTCTCGTCGAGCGAGCCGTCGGTCGAGGACAGGGTGAAGAAGAGCAGGTAGTTGTTCGTCGCCTTCTGCACCGCGATGCCCTGCTGCTGCACGATGGCGGGCAGGCTGGGCGTCGCCAGCTGGAGCTTGTTCTGCACCTGGACCTGCGCGATGTCCGGGTTGGTCCCGGGCCGGAACGAGATCGTGATGGTCGCCTGCCCCGACGACTCGCTGGTCGACGACATGTAGAGCAGCCCGTCGATGCCGTTCATCTGCTGCTCGATGACGGACGTGACGGCGTCCTGCAGGGTCTTCGCCGAGGCCCCCGGGTAGGTGGCCGTGATCGAGACGGCCGGGGGGGCGATGCTCGGGTACTGGGCGATCGGCAGCTGGCGGATCGACAGCAGGCCGCCGAGCGAGATGAGGAGCGCGAGCACCCACGCGAAAACGGGGCGGTCTATGAAGAAGCGTGCCATGGGATGCGGGGGTCGTGTGGGGGGTTACTTGGCGGCGGGTGCCGCCTGGGGCGCGTAGGGCACCGCGGTCACGGGCGCCCCCGGGCCGATCTTCTGGAGTCCCTCGACGATCACGCGGTCGCCCGGCTTCAGGCCCCCGAGCACGATCCAGGAGTCGCCCTGCAGGGATCCCAGCTGCACCGGGCGCACCTCGACCTTCCCCTGTGGGTCGACCAGCATGACGGTGGCGGAGCCGTCCGCCTGGTGCTCGACGCCGATCACCGGCACGGTGAGCGCGTTCTGGTCCTCGGCCTGCTCGAGGCGGGCGCGGGCGAACATGCCGGGAAGCAGCAGGTGCTCCGGGTTGGGGATCTCCGCGCGCAGCGTGACCATGCCCGTCGTCTGGTCGACCGTGACATCCGAGAACAGGAGCCGGCCGGAGTGGGAGTAGACCGAGCCGTCCTCGAGGACGAGCGTCACCTTCGTCTGCCCCGGGGCGATGCTCTTGAGCTCCCCCTTCTCCACCTGCCGGCGCAGCCGCAGGAGGTCGGCGCTTGACTCGGTGAAGTCGAAATAGATCGGGTCCAGCTGGGTTACGGAGGTGATCTCGGTCGCCTCGGTCTGGCCCACGAGGGCCCCCTCGGTGACGAGGGCCCGCCCGATGCGCCCCGCGATCGGCGACACCAGGGTCGCGTAACCCAGGTTCAGACGGGCGGTGGCCACGTTCGCCCTCGCCGTCGCCACGTCGGCCTTGCCGCCGTCCACCGCCGCCACCGCGTTGTCGTAGTCCTGCTGGCTGACCGCGTGGATGGGGGCGAGCTCGCCGTAGCGGCTGGCCTGGGCCTGGTATTGGCGGAGGTTGGCCTCGGCCTTGGCCAGCGAGGCTAGGGCGCTGTCGAGGGTGGCCTGGTAGGGGGCGGGATCTATCAGGGCCAGCACCTGGTTCTCGGAGACCTCGCTGCCCTCGGTGAACACCCTCTTGGTCAGGATACCCGCGACCCGCGCACGCACCTCGGCGACCCGGAAGGGGTTGAGCCTGCCCGGCAGTTCGGTGACGAGCGCCACCGGCTTCGCCGTGACGGTGATCACGCCCACTTCCGCGGGCGGAGGAGCCGCGGGGGCCGGCGCCTTGGAGCAGCCGGCCAAGGCGGCGAGGGCCAGTGAGGCCGCGCCGACGGCGAGGCAAACGCGCCGAAATGCGGGTCGGGGGGATTCAGCGGCCGGTCGGGATGCGAGTGGAGCTCTCATTTTAAGCAAATACCGAACGGTACAGTACGGTAATGTCAAACGGGAGGTCTCCTTTTTCCCAAAAAAGATTCCTCCCTAGGCGCCGCCCGCGCACCACGCCCTGGTAATCGAGGCGGGCAAGGACCGGCGCACCGGATGCCCCAAGCGACCCCTCACGCCAAAGTCGTTGCCGCTTCCCGCAGGGGCGGCCCTGATCGAACCCCCTCCGAGGGTGGCCCTACGGAGCGAGGCCCGCGGGCCTCACTTGGAGGCCATCAGCACGTCCTCGGACATCTCCTTGTGGTCGCCCATCGACTTGCGGACCGCCGACACCTCGTCGGCGCTGATCGGGCCCGACTTGTTGCCCCACTCCTGGCGCACGTAGGTGAGGACGGCCGCGATGCGGTCGTCGTTCCAATTGTAGGCGGATCCGGCCACCTGGCCGAAGACGGGCATGGCGGCGGCGCTGTAGACGTGGCTCTCGACGTGCACCTCGCCCTTGAGGCCGTAGAGCACGATCTCGATCAGGCGCTTCGAGGGTCCGTTGACCCACTCAGAGCCCGCGAGCGGGGGGTAGATGCCGGCGACACCCATGCCCGTCGCCTGGTGGCAGGTGATGCACACGGCCTCGAACTGCTTCTTGCCGAGCGCCACCGGGTCGATCTTGACGACGACCTCGCCCGTCGAGGGCTTGCCGTTCTCGTTGAACACGAGCGGGCTGTAGTGGGCCGCATAGCGGTTCAGGTAGGTGCCCGCGAAGAGGATCAGGCCCGAGAGCGTGAAGAGGATGAAGATCGGCAGGAGCCGGTAGCGCGCGCCGTTGTCGGGGTGCTCGCCGATCGCCTTCTCGTGGAGGGCGAGCACGGCGTCATCGCTGGCCGCAGCCTGGTCCAGGCGCGGGTCGTTGTCGGGTTTCTGGCTCATTTTTCACCCTCCTTGGGGGCGGCCGCGAGCGGCACCGCCTCCGGATAGTCGTAGGTCGTCTTCAGCGTCACGAGGTAGGAGGCCAGCTCGAGGGCCCGGCGCGAGGGGACGACCTCGGTGCCCGCCGGCGGGCTCAGGGCGCCCTTCAGGCTGAGGGCGTGGTCGGAGGCCTGAGCCCCGACGCCGAGCTGGCGGGTGTGAAAGAGGAAGCGGTAGGAGGGCATCCCGGGGGCACCCACGTAGAGCAGGTGCAGGAGGTCGTCCACATCCGGCGCGCTCGGCTTGCGGTCGCCCAGGTTCGTCAGGTCCGGCCCGATCCGGTAGCTCCCGAGCTGCGGGGCGGGCTGGTAGATGTAGTCGCGCGCGACGCTCTGGCGCTCTCCCCATCCGCGCGCCTGGTCCGAGCCGAAGCCGGGGCGGCGCACCTGCTGGGTGTGGCACGAGGCGCAGCCCAGGTCCCGGTAGACCAGCTGGCCCTGCGCGGCGACGCCGGGAAGCCACTGGGGATAGGACGTGCTGTCGTTGTCGTCGTAGTACGGGGCGAGCTTGCCCAGCTGGGCGTTCGAGCCGAGGACGATCCCCGCCCACGAGATCAGAAGCGCGGTGAACAGGCCCAGGAAAAAGATGACGTTGTTCTTCACGTGGCTGAGGTCTCCAGGGCCGGGGCCGGGTTGAACGTGGCGGGCGCCGAGAAGTCCGTGATCCAGCAGGCGCTGGCAAGCAGGTTGACCAGGAGGGCGATGTTGCCGACGAGGAGGATCGCCTGGGCGTAGAAGGCGCCGAGGAGCCACGGGCGGGTCTGGGCCGTGATCGTGGCAAACGACACCTTGGCGTCGAGGAGCCCCTGGCTCTGGACGTAGTAGGCCCCGCCGAGCGAGATGAGCAGGAGGAGCAGGCCGACGACGGTCGCCCCCACGTGCGCGCGCACGAGGCCCGCGCTCGTCCAGAGGTTGCCGGTGATGCGCGGCAGCGCGAAGTAGATGCCGCCGAAGAGGACCGTAGAGGCCCCGGCGTAGAGCGCCAGCTGCTGCTGGAGCGTGTCGAAGTACGTGAACTGGGTGTGCTCGGCCACGCTGTGGAACGAGGTCACCGCGTCGACGAGCGCGCCGAGGATGTAGGCCGCCAGCCCGATCGAGATCAGCCTGGAGGCGACCCCCCGGGCGAACACCGCCCCGCGCAGGTTCAGGAACACGATGAAGGTGTGGAAGAGCAGGAGCGCGCAGGAGACGACCGCCAGGGCCGGGATCCAGGCCGGGACCGGTCCGCCGATCAGGTGGCGGCCGCCCGTCAGGCCGCCCACGAAGATCAGCGTCCAGAAGCCGAGCGACGCGAACTCGTACGAGGGAAGCACCTTGCCGGTCTCCTTCGGCACCACGAAGTAGGCCACCGAGAGGACGAGGGGTGCGATCCAGAGCGTCCATGCGCACTGGGCGTACCAGCCGGCGATGATGGGCTGGAGGACGCCGCGCGCGGGCCACGCGAAGAGGGTCACGTGCACGACCGACAGGATCCAGGGGAAGAGGAAGAGGGCCGCGACCGCGTACCACTGGGAGGCGTACGAGATCTTCCGCTGGCGGCCGGACCAGGCGAGGATTCCGGGCACCGCGAGGGCGGCATACGAGAAGAGGAGCACGAGGTGCACGTAGCGCGGCAGGCCGAGGAGCGTGAAGCCCGTCGAGTCGCCGTGGACGATGCCCACCAGGGCCGCGAGGACCCCGAGGTTCCAGAAGAGCCAGCCGCCGAGGGCCCAGCCCTGGCCGCGCAGGGGCTCGCCCGAGAGGCGGCCGAGCGACCAGAGGGCGAGCGCCACGCCCGCGTTGGCGAGCCAGCCGTACACAAACGAGGTCTCCGCGAGCGCGGTCACGCGCCCGTAGGTCGTGAAGGACCAGCTGTCCAGGAAATGGGGCGAGATCAGCTGGGCCGCGGCCACGAGGCCGAGGACGCCGCTCAAGGCAAGCCAGGCGACCCCGCTGCGCAGCAGGAGGATGAGCGGCACGCTCGAGGCCCGGTCGATGGGTGAGTATTCGGCCTTCATGGGGTGGGCTTCGGCGCGTTCTCCTGGATCACCAGGTCCATCGCGCGGTCGAGGGGCAGCTGCACGACGCCGTTCGCCTTGTCGACCCAGCCATAGGCCGCGGCCTGGTCCGCCTGCTTCTGGCGGAGCGAGAGCAGGTAGGCCCGGCGGCTGTCGTGGGTCGCCCTCCAGGCGAGGTCCTTGGGCAGGTGGTCCGGGGCCTCGTTCTGGGGCTCGGCCGGCAGGGTCGGCAGGTAGTAGGAGCGCGCCAGGACGCCGAAGATCGCGAGGAGCACGAAGATGCCCGCGACCGCGAGGGTCGAGACCGGGCGTGGGCTGGGTGAAGGCGTATCACTCATCGTGGTTCAGGCATTCGCCGATGCGGGGGTCGCGGATGGGGATCAGCTTGGTCGTCGGCAGGTCGCGCAGGTAGGCCCAGATCGAGATGCCCCCGATGCCGATCACCGAGGTTGCGGCCCAGAGCAGGTTGAGCGAGAAGAACGGCAGCGGGTGGCCCGTCGGGTCCTTCAGGGCCGGCAGGATGTTGTACGTGATGTCGACGAAGACGACCGTGAGGACGAAGTACGCGATCCGGCGAATGATGCGGTGCGTGACCTTGAAGCGGTACGAGAGCAGCAGGAGGAACGGCAGCAGGAAGTTGCCGAACACGAGGAAGAGGCTCACGTACCACCAGTCCTTGTACTCGCGGATGTTGTACCAGAAGGTCTCCTCGGGGACGTTGGCGTTCCAGATGAGGAAGTACTGCGAGAAGGAGATGTAGGCCCAGAACACCGTGAAGGTGAGCATCAGTTGGCCGATCGCCCAGAGGTGGTCGGTCTTCAGGATCCCCTTCAGGTCGCCGCGCGCGTAGAGCCAGAGCTGGATCAGCACGCCGCAGGAGAGGGCGCCGCGCATGCAGTCCGAGAAGTACCACACGCCGTACATGGTCGAGAACCAGTGGTACTCGAGGCTCTTGTACCAGTAGATGGCCGCGAAGGTGAGGGTGAGCGCCACGATCGGGATGCCGAAGCCGGCCGTGCGGCCGTTCATGCGTGTCCACTTGACGTCGCCGTCCTGGTCCTGGCTGAAGGACGCCTTGCGCAGGCGCGAGCTGATCCAGATCCAGAGGGCGAAGAAGCCGAGCGAGGCGATGACGAAGAACGGCAGGTTGAGGAAGTCGGACTTCTTCTCGTAGAGGATGTCCGTTCGCACGGTGTGAACCGCGTTCACCTGGTGGGCCGGGTTCATCCAGGGCCAGATCGTGTCCTTGGCCCCGAGGAACGACACCGCAATGAGAGGCAGGAAGAGCAGCAGGAGCCACGGGAAGGCGGCCACCCCGTGCTCGAACTGCCGGCGCAGCACCACCGACCAGGAGGCGTCGAAGATGTGGTGGATGAGGATCAGCATCAGCATCCCGATGGCGATCGCCGTCCAGAAGCCTATCCCGACCAGCCAGGCGGTCGCGACCACGTGGGCTCCCGAGACGAGGAGGCCCGCGGCCGTCACCGCGATGCCGGCCAGGCCGATTCCCAGGGCCTTTGAAGTGGAGGGAGGGGTCATTGTAGTCCGATCTCCGCCTTGTGGTCAGCCGGCACGTCCGAGACGCTCCCGGTCTGCGCCCTCTGCAGCGCGCGGACGTAGGCCACGACGGCCCAGCGGTCGTCGGGGGCGATCTTGTCCGCGTACGGGAGCATGTTGCCCTTGCCGTAGGTGATCGTGTTGAAGATCTCGCCCTCGGCCATCTTGCGCAGGCGGTCGTCGTGGTAGGTCGGCACGGCGCCCATGCCGTACTTCTTCGTGATGCCGTTGCCGTCGCCCACGCTGCCGTGGCAGGGCGAGCAGTAGATCGTGAAGCGGTCGCGGCCCCGCTCGAGCATGCGGCGGTCGACCTTGAGGACCGGCGGGAAGCCGCGGGCGAAGGTGCCGTCGGCCGCCTTGCCGCGGTAGAGGAAGTCGTCGTTGCGCAGGGGCTGCCCCGCCGGGCCGAAGCTCGAGGCGACCGTGCCCTCCGGGGCGACGCGGTCCGAGCGGCCGTCGGCGAAGAAGGCGCTCTCGGTCTGCTGCACGTGGTGGGGCTGGTACTTCATGCCCGGGAAGAGCCACTCCGGGAACACGTCCATCGGGGGATGGGTGAAGGTCCTGCCGCGGAAGCCCAGGATCGAGACGGTGAGCACGCAGACGAAGGCGGTGAAGAGGTAGACGTAGCGCATGGCTCAGTTCTCGATCTCCACGATCTGCTTGCCGCCCGCCTTCTCGAGGAGGGCGCGGGTGTTGGCGGCGTTGAACCGCGGGTCGGTCTTCTCGATCACGAGGAAGAACTGGTCGTCGGTGCCCCGCCGGATGTGCTCGTAGTTGAGCACCGGGTGGTAGTGCATCGGCAGGCCGTTCAGGACGAACATGCCCCCGATGGTCGCGAAGGCGGTGAAGAGGATCGTGAGCTCGTAGGATACCGGGAAGGCGAAGAGGGGGCTGAAGAGCGGCTTGCCGCCGACCGTGATCGGGTAGTCGAACTTGTCCATGAACCAGATCATCGACATGCCCGTGCAGAAGCCCGTGATGCCGCCGCAGAGGGAGATCCTCGGCACCCGCGAGCGGCCGATGCCCATCGCCTTGTCGAGGCCGTGGATCGGGAACGGGCTGATGCAGTCCCAGCGGCGGTAGCCCGCGTCGCGCACCAGTTCGGCGGCGTGGTAGAGATCCCCGGGGGTCTCGAAGGTGGCGATCAGTCCGTAGGTGGATTCAGGCATGGCCGGGGCTCAGGAATGACCGTGGCTTGCGTGCGGGTCCGCCTGGGGCGTGACCGCCTTCAGCTCCGCGATCGCCATGATCGGCAGGAAGCGCACAAAGAGGAGGAAGAGGACCGAGAAGACCCCGAACGTCCCGAAGAACGTGAAGATCTCGACGATCGACGGGCTGTAGTAGCCCCAGCTCGACGGCAGGAAGTCGCGGGCGAGCGAGGTGCCGATGATGACGAAGCGCTCGAACCACATGCCGACGTTCACGAAGAAGGCCAGCACCCAGACGAGGGTCGTGTTCTCGCGCACGGACTTGAACCAGAAGAACTGCGGCGTGATCACGTTGCAGCTGATCATGATGAAGTACGCCCACCAGTACGGGCCGAACGCGCGGTTGATGAAGGCGAAGCCCTCGTAGGGGTTCGTGCTGTACCACGCGATGAAGAACTCCATCGAGTAGGCGTAGCCGACCATGGTGCCGGTCGCCAGGATCACCTTGCACATGCAGTCGATGTGGTACTGCGTGATCAGGTCCTCCAGGTGGTAGACGGCGCGCAGCGGCAGGAGCAGCGAGAGCACCATGCCGAAGCCCGAGAAGATGGCGCCCGCGACGAAATACGGCGGGAAGATGGTCGTGTGCCAGCCCGGCAGCAGCGAGACCGCGAAGTCGAACGACACGATCGTGTGCACGGAAAGGACGAGCGGCGTCGAGATGCCGGCCAGGATCAGGTAGGCCATCTCGTAGTTGCTCCAGTGGCGGCTCGAGCCGCGCCAGCCCATGGCGAAGAAGCCGTAGATGCGGGCCTTCAGCGTCTTGCCTACCGCGGCGAAGCGGTCGCGCATCGTGGCCAGGTCGGGGATCATGCCCACGTACCAGAAGAGCACCGAGACCGTGCCGTAGGTCGACACCGCGAACACGTCCCACTCGAGCGGCGAGCGGTAGTTCTGCCAGATGTAGTTCGAGTTCGGCAGGGGGAAGAGGAACCAGGCGTACCAGACGCGGCCGATGTGGAACACCGGGAAGATGCCGGCGCAGACGACGGCGAAGATGGTCATCGCCTCGGCCGAGCGGTTGATCGAGGTGCGCCACTTCTGGCGCAGGAGGCAGAGGATGGCCGAGATCAGCGTGCCGGCGTGGCCGATGCCGATCCAGAACACGAAGTTGACGATGTCCCAGGCCCAGTTGACCGGGCTCCTGTGGCCCCAGACGCCGACGCCCGTCGAGAC
>CAIXHE010000042.1 GCA_903919205.1 uncultured Opitutaceae bacterium
AGCCGGTACACGACGAACTCGGGAAGGCCCATCACCACCTCGTCTCCCGGGGAGAGGAAGACGTGGCCGATCAGCTCGATCACCTCGTTGGAGCCGTTGCCGATCACGAACTGCGCCGGCGCGAGCCCCGTCGCCCGGGAGAGGCGCTCGCGCAGCGCGTAGCAGCCGCCGTCGGGGTAGAGCTGCCCCTGCTCGAGCGCACGTCGCGCCGCCTCGAGGGCGAGCGGCGACGGCCCGAAGGGGTTCTCGTTGGACGCGAGCTTGATGATGCCCGAGGGGTCCAGCCCCAGGTCGCGGGCGACGTGCTCGATCGGCTTGCCCGCCTGGTAGGCTGGGTAGGCGTGCACGAACGGCTTCGCTAGGTCGGAGGGTTTCACGGGCGGAAGCGTCGATTTGAGCCGATCCGGGGCCCCACATGAAGCCAAAAGGGGTTCGCCTCCCCGCCCGGGGCCCTCAACACTGCGGGCCCATGCCGAAGCGGATCGTGACCCCCTGCCTCCGGGCGGCCCTCGCGGCCGCAGCCCTGGCGCTCGCCGGGCGGCCCTGCCGGGCCGCGGACGAGCCCGGCCAGGAAGCGGGCGTCGAGACCGGGCAGATCCAGGGCGCGCGCTTTGCGATCGCGGTGCCCCCCGGCAGCTGGAACCACCGCCTGCTGCTCCTCGTGCACGGCTACCGACCCGAGTCCGCGCCGCTGATCCCCGACCTCCACCCCGAGCGCGAGTCCAACAAGGTGCTCCTCGGCGAGGGCTGGATCGTCGCGACGACGAGCTTCCGCAGGAACGGCCTCGTGGTCGCCGACGCGATCGCGGACGTGGACGCGCTGCGCGCCTACGTCGCCAGCGCCTACGGCGAGCCCAACCGCGTGATCCTCGAGGGCGAGTCCCTGGGGGGCCTCATCGTCACGATCATGGCCGAGCGCGACAAGGGCCCCTACGACGGCGCCATCGCGTACGACCCCACGCTTTCCGCCAAGGAGAGCAACTCGACCGTGGGCCTCTCGCTGCTGCCCAGGATCCCGCTCCTCTTCGTGGCCACCCGACAGGACGCGGCCGGCCCCACGAGCTACATGACCACGCTGAGCGCGCGCCCCGACCCCGCGGTGCAGCCGGCCCTCTTCCTGATCGCGCGCGACGGCCACACCAACATCAACCAGGCCGAGCACCTCGAGGCGATCCGCGCGATGAACGACTGGATCGACGGCGGGGCCGACGCGCTGCCGCAGCCCCAGCCGCCGTCGCGCTACTTCGACGCGACGCTCAAGCCCCTGCCGGGGCCGTCGACCTCGCAGATGCACCTGGACGGGATGGGCTTCGAGAGCCGGGTCTCGGACGTCGACCGGGTCTACGGCAACATGCTGATCGAGGCCCAGGCGCCGGACTTCGCGGCCGCGGGAATCACCCCCATGACCTATTTCCAGCTGGTCGCCGGCGGCAAGGTCTACCGCACCCTCTACGGGCGCACCTACAGCGACGTGAAGATCGGCGAGTGGGTGGCCTTCCCCGACGCGGAGGGCCACACCGTGCTCTCGCGCTACCTCGCGGACGGCGCGGCGGCCGCCGGGCTCAAGCCCGGTGACGCGGTCTCACTGGTGCGCTACCCCGCCGGGGCCGCGGCCCCCTGAGCGGCTGGCGACGAAGACCCATTCCATGCCCGCGGCCCTGGCCGCCTCGATGCCGGGCTCGCCGTCCTCGAAGACGAGGCAGTGCGCGGGCGGGACGCCCATGCGGCGCGCCGCGAGCAGGAACATGTCGGGCGAGGGCTTGCCGTGCACGACGTCGTCCGCCGTCACGACGACCGGGAAGAGCGGCGCCAGGCCCGTCTTGCCAAGCGTGCTCTCCACCACGTCTCGCGTGCCGCCCGAGGCGATCGCGACGGGGTGGGTGCGGCCCACGCGCCGAGCGAAGTCCACGACGGGGGCGATCAGGCCGAGCTCCCGGTGCGAGCCCTTGAAGATCTCCTCCTTGTCGTGGCACACTGCGGCGGGGTCGATCGCGAGGCCGTGGTGGGCGGCGAGGAGCGCAGCCACCCGCAGCGAGGGGACGCCCCCCAGCTGGTAGAAGAGATTCTCGTCGAGCGGCCCCACGAGCCCCGCGTGGCGCAGCGCCTCCTGCCAGGCCAGGTAGTGCTGGGGCATCGTGTCGACCAGCGTGCCGTCCAGGTCGAAGATGTAGCCGTCGAAGGGTCCCTCGGGGATCTTTAGGTGCATCGGAGTCCGCAACGACGACGGAATCCGCCGGGCCCGCAACCCCAAAAAGGGACGGGGCCCGCTCGCGGCCCTAGCGGCGCGTGCCGCGGTGCAGACGCCCTGCGGGCTTCGGCGCAGACGCCTCGTCCAGCACCTTCTGGTCGAAGAGCGCGGAGTAGACGTACGGGAAGCCGTCGATCTTCTTGCGCTCGATGGTGGCCCCGATGAAGCGCTCGATGCTGCGCGCGTCGCGCACGTCGTCCTCGGTCACCAGCGTGAACGCGTCGCCCGTGTTCTGCGCGCGCCCCGTGCGCCCGATGCGGTGGACGTAGTCCTCCGCGTTCTCGGGCACGTCGTAGTTGATCACGTGGGAGACCCCGGCGATGTCGAGGCCGCGCGCGGCGATGTCGGTGGCCACCAGGACCTCGTTCTTGCCGCTCTTGAAGTCCGCGAGGGCCTCGACGCGCTCGCGCTGGCTGCGGTCCGAGTGCATCACGCCGACGCGGTGGCCCTTCTGCACCAGGCGGGCGGCGATGCGGTCGGCCCCCATGCGGGTGCGGCAGAAGATCAGCACGCTCTTGAAGTCGGTCTGCTCGAGGATCAGCTGGAGCAGGTCGAACTTCTGCGAGGCCACGACGGGGTAGAAGCAGTGCGCGATCGTGTCGGCGGCGGAGTGGGCCCGGCCGATCTCCGCCTTCTCGGGGTTGCGCAGGGCCCAGCCGGCGAGCTGCTCGAGCTCGGGGGGCAGGGTCGCCGTGAAGAAGAGCGTCTGGCGGTTGGTGGCGCACTTCTGCACGATGCGGCGCACGTCGGGAAGGAAGCCCATGTCGAGCATGCGGTCGACTTCGTCCAGGACCAGGATCTCGATGTCCGCCAGCGAGCAGTTGCCCTGCTCAAGGTGGTCGAGGAGCCGACCCGGCGTCGCGGCCAGGATGTCCATGCCGCGCTTGAGATCCTCGGTCTGCTTGCCGTATCCGACGCCGCCGTAGACGATCGTCACCCGGAGGTCCGTGAACTGCGCGTACTTGTGGAAGGCCTCCTCCACCTGGAGCGCCAGCTCGCGGGTGGGCTCGAGGATCAGGCAGCGCAGCTTGCCGTGGGTGCCGAGGCGCTGGATGATGGGGAGCGCGAAGGCGGCCGTCTTGCCGGTGCCGGTCTGGGCGGAGCCGATCACGTCGCGGCCCGCCAGGATCAGCGGGATCGCCTTGGCCTGGATGGGGGTCGGCGCGGTGTAGCCCTTCTGCTGGACCGCGTAGGCCAGGGCGTCCGAGAGACCGAGCTGGGAGAAGGGGGTGTCCATCTTCGGCACGTCGACCGGGACCGCGGGCTTCTCGACGCGACCCGGGTGCTCGAAGTCATCGCGGGCGGGGCGGGCGCGACGGCCGTCGGCGCCGCGGGCGGGGCCGGATCTCGCGGGACCGCGGTGCTCCGGACGGCGCTCCTCGCGCGGGGCGTGGGGCTCGTGGGGAAGGCGGGGCTCGTGCGGCCTGGAAGGACCCGGGCCCTCGGCCCT
Source organism: uncultured Opitutaceae bacterium (assembly GCA_903919205.1). Classification (GTDB taxonomy): domain Bacteria; phylum Verrucomicrobiota; class Verrucomicrobiia; order Opitutales; family Opitutaceae; genus Palsa-1447. The sequence continues at coordinate 3,699 of CAIXHE010000042.1, forward strand.
CGGTCCCCGGCCGCGGCCCTGGCCCTGCGGCCGGGGATGCTGCGCATGCGGGCGGCCTCCGCCCGCCTGGGGGCCCTTCTGGGGGCCCGGCGTGCCCTGCGGCCGCGGGGCGCCGTGGGGGGCGGCCTGGGTCGACGACTTGGGTTTGGGCGCAATCGATTCGCGCAGCCTGGCAATAAACTTCCGTAGCATGATCTGTATGAAAGGACCATGGTCCGTGCATTCCAGGGCATTTGCAACCTCCCATTCCGTCGGTTGGTCCCGCGAGGATTCTCGCTTGGCAGGGGGTTGCCGCCCGGCATGATTCACCCCCGCCGCACCCGCCCGCCGTGAATCCCGACACCCTATGGTTCGTTCAGCTTGGCCTTGAGCAGGGGCTATTTACGCGTGTGCAGGCCATCCGGGCGAGGATCGCGCTCGGGGGCCGGCCGGGCATGGTGGACCTGGCCCAGAAGCTGATCGACGACGAGGTGGTGACCGACAGTGACGCCCTGGAGCGCCTGGGCGGCCTCGCCGCCCAGAAGGCCAGGAAGGGGGCGCCCCCGCACGACCCCTTCGTCGCCCCGGAGGACCGGATCCAGGACCCGCCGCCCCCGACGCCGAAGCGCGAGGCAACTCCGGCCACCCCCGCGCCGCCCTTCGCCCTTGACGGGGCGGCGGACATGGACGACCGCGCGCTCGGCGCCGCGCTCAGGGAGCTCCTCACCTCTTCGGTCAGGTTCGGGGCCAGCGACCTTCACCTGACGACGGGCCGGCGCCCCTTCCTGCGCAAGGAGCGCGAGATCCGCTTCCTGAGCGAGCGCATCCTGAGCCCCGAGGACGCGCTGCGGATCAACACCGTGCTGCTGACCGCAGAGCAGAAGAAGGCGTTCCTCGAGGACCACGACCTGGACTACGCCCTCGCCGTCGGCGAGCAGGAGCGCTACCGGGTGAACCTCCTCTTCCACAAGGACGGCGCGGCCGGCTCGTACCGCATGGTGCCGAAGGACGTGAGGACCCTGCAGGACCTGGGCTTCGCCTCCCACATCGACACGCTCAAGAAGATGCTCAGCTACCATAACGGCCTCGTGCTGATCACGGGGCCCGTGGGCTCGGGCAAGACGACGACCCTGGCGTCGATGGTGGACTACCTGAACCAGACGCGCTCCGACCACATCATCACGGTCGAGGACCCGATCGAGGTCGTGCAGAGGAGCAAGGGCTGCAACGTGACGCAGCGCCAGGTGGGCGACCACACCAAGACCTTCTTCACGGCGCTGAAGGGCGCTCTGCGCGAGGACCCCGACGTCATCGTGATCGGCGAACTGCGCGACCTGGAGACGATCGAGATGTCGGTGAGCGCCGCCGAGACCGGGCACCTCGTGATCGGCACCATGCACACGAGCGACGCGGCGACGACGCTCAACCGGCTGCTCGACGTCTTCCCCGCCGCGCAGCTGACCCAGATCCGGGCCAGCGTCGCGGAGAGCCTGCGCGGCATCGTCTGCCAGCGCCTGCTGCCCGCGCAGGGCGGCGGCCTCGTCATGGCCTGCGAGATCCTCGTCAACACGGTCGCCATCTCGAACCTCGTGCGCGAGGGCAAGACGACGGGGCTTCGCAACACGATGGAGACCGGCGTGCGCGACGGGATGTGCCTCATGGACAACGTCATCTTCGGCCTTTGGCAGGAGAAGAAGGTCTCGAAGGAGACCGCCCTCTCGAACATCACGAACCGCACGCTTCGCGCGCGCATCACCTGACCATGGCCGAGATCGACTCCCTGCTGCGCTCGATGGTTGAGAAGGGCGGCTCCGACCTGCACCTGATGATCGGGCTGCCCCCGAAGGCGCGCATCTCGGGCTCGATCACGCCGCTCGGCGACTCCCCGCTCGACGCGGCCCGGCTCGAGCGGCTCCTGAAGGAGCTGGTGCCGGAGCGCAAGTGGAAGGAGTACCTCGAGCGCCACGACCTGGACCTCGCCCACGAGATCCCCGGCTTCGCGCGCTTCCGCGGCAACTTCCTGTACAACCACTGGGGCCAGTCGGCGGTGTTCCGCCAGATCCCCGCCAAGATCCTGTCCTTCGACGAGCTCAAGCTGCCCGAGGCGATCAAGAAGCTCTGCCACCTGAACGAGGGCCTGGTCGTCGTGACCGGGCCCACCGGCAGCGGCAAGTCGACCACCCTCGCGGCGATGATAGACTACATCAACTCCACGATGTGCAGGCACATCATCACGATCGAGGATCCGATCGAGTTCGTGCACCCGGTGAAGAAGAGCGTCATCATCCACCGCGAGGTCGGCGAGCACACCGAGTCGTTCGCGGCGGCGCTGAAGAGCGCCATGCGCCACGACCCCGACATCCTGCTGGTGGGCGAGATGCGCGAATTGGAGACGATCAAGCTCGCGCTCGGCTGCGCCTCGATGGGAATGCTGGTCTTCGGCACGCTGCACACCAACAACGCGCCGAAGACGGTCGACCGCATCATCAACGCGTTCCCCGCCGACGACCAGAACCAGGTGAGGGTGATGCTCGCGGGCTGCCTGGCGGGCATCGTGGCGCAGCTGCTCTGCAAGCGGGTGCCCAAGGGCCGCTGCGCAGTGCACGAGATCCTGCTCCAGCACGAGGCGCTCGCCAACACCGTCCGCTCGGGCCAGATCGCCAACATCCGCCAGATCATCGAGAGCGGGGGCTCCGACGGCATGATCCTGATGGACACGAGCCTCATGAACCGGGTGAAGGACGGCACGATCGAGGCCAAGGAGGCCTACATGAAGGCCGCCAACAAGGCGGCCTTCGCGGGGCTGCTCAAGCCCGGCGACCTCGAGGGCGAGGGCCACTAGGCCCCGAGGGGGCCCACGCCCTTGAAAACGGATGACTACGGCTCGCAACCGTTTTCAGGTGAAAGGGGTCAACACGCTTTCAATGATTGGCGACAATTGTGCATGGGCCAAACCACTCGCTCCCAGGGCATCTCCTTCACGCATGACATGTGGGCGCGCATCGAGGCCCGCTGCCGCGCGCTCAAGTTCGGCCGCAGCCAGTACTTCCAGATGCTGGTCGAGCACGACCTGCGCTTCCAGCCCGACATCTACGCGCACAAGTCCGACGGGAAGTGGCACCTCTATCCGGAGGAACCCCCCGCCCCGGGGCGCACCCAGCTCGCGGCGGAGGACCCCCCGGCGCAGCAGGACCGTCCGCGGCGGCGGCGGCCGCGCGGCCAATAAATCGGTTGCGGACGGCCCGCGTAACCGGCAGCCATAGAGCCGTGAGTTGCCCGCCGCCGAATGCTGCCATCGAGGACCTCGAGGTCGTCCTGGGGACCGAGTCCACCCAGGAGATCGTGAGGCTTTTCCTCCAGGAGTTCCCGGAGTCGGTCTCCCGGTTCATCAAGGCCGGGCGCGAGGAGCAGCTGAGGATCGTGCACGGGCTGCGCAGCAGCTCGGGCCTCATGGGCTCCCCGGTGCTCGCGAAGCGCATGGCGGACTTCGAGGACACGCTTTCCGACCCCTCCCGCTCGGTGTCGCCGCAGGACGTCGCGGTCGCCGTGTCCGAGTTCGAGGCGATCGCCCCGGGGCTCAGGGCCTACGCCGGGCAGTGAGCCGCGGCCGGCTCAGGACTTCACGAGGCCGGCCTGGATGCACCAGCGCACGAGGCTCGCGACCTCGCGCACGTTGATCTTGTCCATGATGTTCGCGCGGTGCTTCTCCACCGTGCGCACGCTCAGGTCCAGGCGGTCGGCGATCTCCTTGGAGGAATAGCCCTCGGCGACCAGCCGGGCCACCTCGAGCTCGCGCACGGACAGGATCTGCACGGCGTCGACGGAGGTGGTGACCGGGCCCGTCTTCACCTGGGGCTCGACCTTCGAGGCCACCGCGCCGGCCGCGGCGGCGGGCTGCTTCGGCGGCACGTGCGCGGCGAAGAACATGCCGCCCGCGATCACCGACTCGATCGCCTGCAGCACGTAGTTGAGGGGGGCGCTCTTGTCGACGAGGCCGTGCACGCCCTGCTCGATCAGCTGCGCGGGAAGGTCGCCGTCGGGATGCCCCGTGAGCACGAGGATGCGGGTGGCGGGAAGCTTCTTGCGCACCTCGCGGATCACCTCGAGGCCGTGCATGCCGGGCAGGTAGAGGTCGACCACGAGGAGCCCCGGGGGATCCTTGAGGCAATGCGCCAGGCCCGTCGCGCCGTCCTTGAACGTTCCGGCCACGACCAGTCCCCTCACGCGGCTCAGGGCGGATGAAAGCATCTGCCGGAACACCGCCTCGTCGTCGATTATGACAGTACGTACAGGCAATCTATGTGCATTTCTAACAGGGATCGCCCCGGGCGCAAGCGCAACCATCGGTCGTAAACTTGCCTCGCGGGCGCCCTTCCGACACGGTCCCGCCGTGAACAGCCTCTCGTTCCTGGCGCCCGTCTTCCTCGCCTTCGAGGTGTGGCAGCTGGCGATGTGCGAGCGCTACGTGGGGATCAAGCACATCGCGCGCGGCGGCGACCCCCGCGAGATGGGCCCGAGCGAGTGGGTCGCCTGCCTCTGGAGCTCGACCCTCGTCGTCTACGGCGTGTGGACAATCCTGCTCCTGTCGAGCCCCGGGATCCGGGTCTACGCGCTCGGCATGGTGATCGTCACCGCCGTCGCCTACCCCGTCCGGCGCAACTGCGGCCTGAAGCTGATCCTGATCGTGCTCACCTTCGAGGGGGCCATCCGCATCGGCCTGCTCTTCGCCCTGTCCTTCATGGCGTGGCGCCACCTCTAGGAGCCGATGCCCTTCCGAGAGATCGAGCGAGCCTCCCCCAACCGCGACCCCGCGCGCCACGAGAGGCTCGGCGTTCTCTTCCACCACAGCGAGCTCGGCTTCGACGCCACGATCGAGCTCATGCTGCGGCGCTCGAGCCAGGTGAGCTATCACTGCCTGGTGGGGCTCGACGGCACGCGCTGCCAGCTGGTGCCCGACCTGGAGGTCGCTTGGCACGCCGGCGCTTCCCGCTTCCTGGGCCGCGAGCGCTGCAACGACTTCATGCTCGGGCTCGCCTTCTCGGGCGACACCTACCGGGCGCCGCTCACCGACGCCCAGGTGGCCTCGGCGCTCGAGTGGCTCGGGCTGCGCTGGACACGGCTCGGCTGGACGCCCGAGCGCATGACCGACCACCGGCAGGCCTCGCCCGGGCGCAAGCGCGACCTGAACCCACCCGAGTGGGAGAGGCTGGCCCT
>CAIXHE010000043.1 GCA_903919205.1 uncultured Opitutaceae bacterium
GCTCGAGGACAACCTGCGGTGCCCGTCCGGGGTGTCGTACATGATCGAGAACCGCTCCGCGATGCGCCGGGCGTTCCCGAACCTGTTCCAGAGCTACGGCGTGCGCCCGGTGGAGGGCTACTCGGACACGCTCCTCAAGTCGCTGCTGCACATCGCCCCCCCGAGGAGCGACCGACCCAACGTCGTGCTGCTGACCCCCGGAGTCTATAACAGCGCGTACTTCGAGCACTGCTTCCTCGCCCGGCAGATGGGCATCCCGATCGTGGAGGGCCGCGACCTGTTGGTGCGCGACGCGTTCGTCTACATGCGCACGACGGCCGGGCTGATCCCCGTCGACGTGATCTACCGCCGCATCGACGACGACTTCCTCGACCCGGCGGTGTTCCGCTCGGACTCGATGCTCGGCGTTCCCGGTCTGGTGGCCGCCTACCGCGCGGGCAACGTGGCGCTCGCAAACTCGATCGGCACAGGCGTCGCCGACGACAAGGTGATCTACGCCTACATCCCCAAGGTCATCAAGTACTACCTCGACCAGGAGGCGATCCTGCCGAACGTGCCGACCTACCTCGCCTCCGAGCCCGCGGACCGCAAGTACATCCTCGAGAAAATGGAGGGTCTCGTCGTCAAGTCCGCCAACGAGGCGGGCGGCTACGGGATGCTGATCGGTCCGGCCTCGACCAAGGAGGAGGTTGCCGACTTCCGCGCGAAGGTGGCCGCCAACCCCAGGAACTTCATCGCCCAGGAGCCGGTGGCCCTCTCGCGCTCGCCCACGTGGTTCGGGAACGGACTCGAGGGGCGCCACATCGACCTGCGCCCGTATGTGCTCTGCGGTGCGAAGACCGTGGTGACGCCCGGGGGGCTGACCCGGGTCGCCCTGCGCAAGGGCTCCCTCGTCGTCAACTCGTCGCAGGGCGGAGGATCGAAGGACACGTGGGTGCTGAAGGGCAACGAATAGCATCCAAAGGAACCCCACCCATGCCTCCCAAGCCAAAGTCCGCCGACCAGCGCCCGCAGACCAACGTGATGCTCTCGCGGGTCGCGCACTCGCTCTACTGGATGAGCCGCTACATCGAGCGCGCGGAGAACGTGGCCCGTCTGCTCGAGGTCAACCTGCAGTTCATCGTCGACTTCAAGGAGTACGACGACGCCCACCTTCGCGAGCACTGGGGGTCGATTCTCGCGAGCTCGGGCGACGAGGAGCTCTTCCACGAGCACTACGACATCGCCGACAGCCAGTCCGTCACCGAGTTCTTCGCGTTCGACCTGCGCAACCCGAGCTCGATCCTGACGAGCGTGTTCGCCGCCCGCGAGAACGCCCGCATGATCCGCGACCAGATCTCGCTCGAGATGTGGGTGACGATCAACGAGCTGTACCTCTTCCTCAAGTCGACCAGCACGCAGGACGTGTGGGCCACCGGCCCCTACGAGTTCTTCCAGGACGTCAAGCGCAACTCGCACCTCTTCCAGGGGCTCACGGACTCCACCTTCTCGCGCAGCGAGGGCTGGGAGTTCATGCAGTTCGGGAAGTTCATCGAGCGGGCGCAGAAGACGACGCGCATTCTCGACGTGAAGTACCACATCCTGCTGCCCGACGCGACCGACGTCGGCGGCGCCCTGGACACCGCCCAGTGGCAGGCCGTCCTGCGCTCGGCGAGCGCCCTCGAGGCCTACCGCCGCTTCTACGTGCGCGAGATCCTGCCCTGGAAGGTGGCGGAGTTCCTCATCTTCTCTGACTCGTTCCCGCGCTCGGTCCTCTTCTGCGTGATCCAGATCGAGGAATTCCTGCGGAGGATCCTGGGTGAGACCGGCACTCGGCCCCGCTCCGCTGCGGCCCGCGCCGCCCGCCGCCTCGTGGCCGAGCTGGAGTCGCTGACGATCGACGAGATCCTGAAGGAGGGCCTGCATGAGTTCCTGGTGAAGACCGGGCAATCCCTGGACAAGATCGGCGAGCAGGTCGTCCAGGCCGCCATGTTCAGCAGCGAGGAGGCCACTCAGGAGAGCCAGCAGCTCCAGCAGCAGCAGTAGTCTGCTGACCCAAGAGCCCTCACGCGACCGCACCCATGCTGATCAGCCTCGTTCACCGCACCAAGTTCGCCTACGTCGGCAAGGCGCGCGACAGCTTCAACGAGGTCCACCTGAAGCCCCTCGACGACGCGGGTCAGATATGCCGCAGCTTCGAGCTTCGCACCAATCCCGCCTCGCAGGCCCGGGAGTACGTGGACTTCTACGGCAACACCGTCCACTACTTCGACGTCGTGGCCGAGCACAGCTCGCTCCTGATCGAGGCGATCTCGGAGGTCGAGACGACCCCCGACGCGGCCCGCTCCAAGGTGCCCGAGGTGATGATGCCGGCACCGGAGTCCAACCAGGAGATCGAGATGAACGCCGAGTTCCTCTCGGGATCGCACTACGTGGAGCTCGACGTCGACCTTTGGAAGGAGGCCAAGGACGCGCTCTCGAGCGGGCCCGCGGACGTCTGGACCAACGTCCAGCGCATCGGCCACCACATCTACAAGAACTTCGCCTACAAGCCCAAGTCGACCGGGGTCGGCACCCGCGCGAGCGATGCCCTCAAGCTGAGGTCGGGCGTGTGCCAGGATTTCGCCCACGTGGCTCTGGGCCTGTGCCGGTGCTCCGGGATCCCCGCCCGGTACGTGAGCGGCTACTTCATCAACACGAGTCGGCGCGAGGGCGAGGACGAGGCCTCCCACGCCTGGATCGAGGCCTATATCCCGACGTTCGGGTGGGCGTCCTTCGACCCCACCCACGACCGCCCCGCGGACGAGCGCTACATCAAGGCCGCCACGGGCCGGGACTATGCCGACATCCGGCCCGTGAGCGGGACCTACCGCGGCGGCAAGACCCGTTCGCTCAAGGTAGAGGTGGAAGTCAGAGCGGCCCAGCCCGCGCGGGTGGACTGCTAGGGCTTGTCTTCCTGGATCGCGGAGACGCGGCCTGCGTTGTCATACACGACGCTGATGCGGTCGTGGATGCGCACCGGGAAGCCGTTGTAGTACGGGCCCCCGGCCCAGAAGCGCGGGCCGCCCCAGCCCCAGTAGCGGTGGTAGTAGCCGGTGTAGATCACGACCCCCTGGGCGTCCTCGTACTCGATGTAGTGCCAGATCTCATGCTGTCCCGAGGCATCCGTCTGGATCGTGATCCGGCTGGGGTCCCCGAGCGCAAGCTTGACGGCCTCCATGGAGAAGCCCGGGGCGATCTTGCCCTGCTTCACCAGGTCCTGCTCGGTGGGGTTCAGGCGCGCGAAGGCCTCGGGGCTCGACTTGATGCGGGCCTCCGGCGTGGCGCAGCCCGCGAGGAACGCGAGGCAGAGGGCTGCCGACGCGCACGCGATAGTTCTGGAAACTTTCATAGCGTTGGGAGAAGTCTGTGGGTTCATTTCCTTGGACTCGGTCGTCCGAGTTACGAACATAGACGGGGGAAAGATGCCAAGGTTTCATCCGAAATGCAAAAAACACTGATACTCTGGGACATAGACGGAACGATCCTCCACTCTTCGGGTGCGGGTATGCGCTCGCTCAACGAGGCATTGACGACCGTCTTCGGCCTCTCGGGGACCTTCGAGGGCATCGACTTCTCCGGGCGCACGGACCGCGCGATCGTGCGCCAGGTGTTCGCACGCTTCGGGATCGAGCACACGCCCGAGAACATCGAGCGCTACCTGGACGGGTACGTCGCGCTGCTGCCGACCGTGCTGGCGGGGAGCGACGCGCGCGTGCTGCCGGGGGTGGCCTCGCGCCTCGAGGAGGCGGCCGCCAGGCCCGGGGTCGCGCAGGGGCTCCTCACGGGCAACGTGCGGCGGGGTGCCCAGGTGAAGCTCGGCCACCACGGGCTCTGGGACTTCTTCCCCGTGGGCGCCTTCGCCGACGACAGCGAGCAGCGCAACGACCTGGGGCCCTACGCCCTCGAGCGTGCGCGGGGCCACTGGGGCGTCGATTTCTCCCTCGAGCGCGTGTGGATCGTGGGCGACACGCCCCATGACATCGCCTGCGCCCGCGCGTGCGGCGCACGGGCCCTGGCGGTGGCGACCGGGATGTCGAGCCTGGAGGAGCTGCGCGGCCACCGACCCGACGCGGCGCTGCCCGACCTCTCCGACGCGGGGGCCTTCTGGGCGGCGATAGGCGCCTAGGAGGTCCTCGGTATTTGTTTGCCGCCGGAGGCGCTTCCGGAAAGCTCGCTCGTCTCAACCCCCCAAGCCCGATGCCCCGCACCTTCACGATCGCCATTGGATCGGACCACGCCGGTTTCAAGTACAAGGAACTGCTCAAGGCCGCGCTGCTTGCCGACGGGCACAGCGTGCGCGACCTCGGAACCGACTCGGAGGTCCCCTGCGACTATCCCGACTTCATCCGCCCGGTGGCCGAGGCGGTGGCCCGGGGCGAGTTCGAGCGGGGCATCGTCCTCGGAGGCTCGGGCAACGGTGAGGCGATCGTCGCCAATCGCGTGAAGGGCGTGCGCTGCGGGCTCTGCTGGAACGAGCAGGTGGCTATCTGGAACCGCGCCCACAACGACGGCAACTGCCTGTCGATGGGCCAGAGGACCATCAGCGAGGAAGAGGCTTTGAGGATCACCCGCACCTGGCTCGCCACCGAGTTCGAAGGGGGCCGCCACATCGCTCGAATCCGCAAGATTGACGGGGTCTGAGGACCCGGGCGGCCGCGCCGCGGGGTCTGGCGACGCAGGGCTTGCCCAGGTGTCGCGCGCTCATCAGGGTTGCTGACCGGCCATGGATTTCCCCCAAGCTCCCGCCACTTTTGCCTCGCACGACCTGAGCGTCGCCGAGTTGGAGGCCCATCCCACGGAGTCCCTTCTCAAGCTCTACGCCTGGATGCACCTGGCGCGGTACGCCGACAACCGGATCCTTGATCTCTTCAGGCAGGGCCTGATCCGCGGCACGGTCACCGGGGGCCAGGGCAACGAGTGGATGATCGTGCCCCTGGCGCTCCTAGCCGACAAGTCGATCGATTCCATCTCCTTCACACACAGGGGATTCGGAGGACACCTTGTCTGGAGCGGCCACCTCTGCGAGCACCTGAACCAGTACTTCGCGAACGCGGGCAGCCCGACCCGGGCGCGCGAGGGCAACATCCACCACGGCGACCCCGCGCGCCGCTCGCTGCCGATGATCAGCCACCTCGGGGCCATGCTCGGGCCCGTCCTCGGCTCCACGGACTCCCAGCGCAGGCTCGGGCACAGAGCCGTGGGATTCACGTTCTTCGGGGACGGGTCGTCGAGCACGGGCGACGTGCACGAGGCCATGAACCTCGCCACGCTCCTGTCGATCCCGGTCGTCTTCGTGATCGAGAACAACGGCTACGCCTACTCGACGCCCACCGACGAGCAGTTCGCGCAGGGCACCGAGCTCTGGCGGCGCGCGGCGGGCTACGGGATGGAGGCGGTGGTGCTCGAATGCGGGGACCCTGCCCAGGCAGCGCGCGAGCTCGGGGCCGTGATCGACAAGGTGCGCACCACCTCGCGGCCGATGCTGGTCGAGGCGCGCACGCTGCGCCTGCGCGGGCACGCCGCCTACGACACCTGCGACTACCTGAGGCCGGGCGAGGCGGACGCGTTCAACGCCCGCGACCCCCTGGCGCCCTTCCGCGCCCGGGTGTGCGCGCAGGCCGGCGCGGACCGGGTCGAGGCCCTCGAGGCCGGGGTGAACGCCTTTGTCGAGGCCTGCATCCAGGTGAGCCTGGCGGTCGCCCGCCCGAGCCCGGCCGGCATGAGCGAGGATCTCTTCGCGCCCGCCAGGCCCGGGCATTCTTGGAAGCCCGAGCCCGCCGCTCCCGAGAGCCTCACGATGGCGCAGGCGGTCAACCGCGGCCTCAGGAAGATCCTCTCCGAGGACCCCCGCTCGATCCTGCTCGGCCAGGACATCGCGACCTACGGCGGGGCCTTCAAGGTGACCGAGAACCTCTACGCCGAGTTCGGGCGCGGCCGCGTGTTAAACACCCCGCTCGCCGAGAGCACGTGCACGGGGTATGCGATCGGACTCGCGCTCAACGGCCACAGGCCGATCGAGGAATTCCAGTTCTCGGACTTCGCGACCGAGGCGGTCACGCAGATCACGATGAACGCGGCCACGATGCATTTCCGCAGCGGCGCGGCGTGCCCGCTCGTGCTGCGCCTGCCGACCGGCGGCGGGCTGACGTTCGGCTCGTTCCACTCGCAGGATCTCGACTCGTTCCTCCTGTCCATGCCCGGCATAAAGGCGCTCTACCCGAGCAGCCCGCAGGACGCCTTCAACGCGCTCCTGGCGGCCTACGAGGACCCCAACCCGGTGCTCCTCTTCGAGCACAAGGGCCTCTACAGGCGGGGCAAGCACCCGGTCGCCTGGGACCCGTCCTTCCGAGACGTCTGGCACCCCAGACGGGTGAGGGCCGGCGGCTACGCCACGCTCGTCACCTACGGGGAGATGGTGCACCTGGCCACCGACGTCAGCGACTACCTCGCCTCGGAGTACGAGGTCGAGATCGAGGTGTTCGACCTTCGCTGCCTCTCGCCGCTCGACCTCTCGCAGATCGCGCCCGCCGTGGCCGCGACGGGCCGCCTGATCGTGCTGCACGAGGGTCGCCTGACCCACGGCTTCGGGGCCGAGATCGTCGCCCGCGTGGTCGAGGGCTCGGGCAGCCCGCTGAAGGCGCCGCCGCTGCGGATCGGCTCCCTCGACCTGCCGGTGCCGTTTGCGCCGGAGCTCGAGGCCGAGTTCAGGCCGACGCGCGACAAGGTGATCGCCCGGATCACGGGGTGGATGGAATGAAGAGGCGAGCCCCCACCCGCCGCGCGTGGTCGAGGGTGCGCCTGTTCGCGCTCGACGTCGACGGGGTCCTCACCGACGGGTCGGTCTACATCGGCTCCGACGGCACGGAGACCAAGCGCTTCTCGATCATAGACGGATTGGGGCTGGTGATGCTGCGCAAGCTGGGGGTCGACGTCGCCTGGATCTCGGGCCGGCCCTCGGGGGCGACGACCCTGCGGGCCGCCGAGCTGAAGATTCCCCACCTGATCCAGGGACGCCACGACAAGCTCTCCGCGCTCACCGAGCTGGCGGCGACGCTCGGGATCCCGCTCCGGGATTGCGCCTACATGGGCGACGACTTCATCGACGCACCCGCCATCGCCGCCGCGGGGATCGGGATATCGGTGCCCACGGCCCTGCCCGCCGCCATCGCGGCGGCGAGGTACGTGACCCGGCGCCCGGCCGGCCTAGGGGCGGTGCGGGAGGTCTGCGAGCTGATGATCGCCTCCCGAGGCCCCTTGAATGGGAACCCAGGCGATCCGCGCGTGACTCTGGTGCCGTGAAGATTCCCACCCGCGCCCTCCTCGCAGCTGCGGCCCTGTCCGCCTCTGGCGCCTGCGCGGCCGCCGACGACCCCTCGGTCGGGCCCCCGGCCAAGGACTGGACGCTGCCCCTCTTCACGAAGGAGGGGTTCCGGCAGATGACCCTGCGCGGCGACTGGGTGAAGCCGGTCAGCGCGGACCAGGTCGACATCACCGGGATGCAGGTGACCGTGTTCACAGGCACGGCGGATGCCAAGGTGGACTCGGTCCTGCTCAGCCCCGAGGCCACCTTCATGCTCAACGAGAAGGTGGCCCGGGGCGACAGGGCGGTGCGCGTGATCCGCGACGACGTCGACGTCACGGGAATCGGCTGGATGTACCTCTACAACGAGAAAAAAGTTCTCATCTACCACCACGCGCATGTAGTCTTCCGAGCCGGGCTGCCGGACATCCTCAAATGAGAATCCCCCTCCTTCTCGCCGCCGCCGCCGCGGCGGCCCTTGCGCCCGCTTGCCGGGCAGCGGACGAGCCCCCGCCGACCACCGTGGACTGCGCCGGCCTGGCCGAGTCCGTCAGCACCGACACCGAGACGACCACCTCCTTCCACGACCAGGTGGTCGCGATCGGCAACGGCATCCGGCTCGAGTGCGACTTCCTGAAAGTGATCGCGACGCGCTTCGGCGACAAGTCGGCCACGCTCAGCAAATACGGGCGCTTCCGGTACATGCTCGCGACCGGACACGTGAAGATCGTGCAGGGCGACCGGACGGCCACGTGCGGCCGCGCCGAGATCTTCCCGGACGAGGACCGCATCGTCCTCACCGAGCACCCGGTCGTGGTCGACAGCGGCCAGCACTCGGAGGTCACCGGCCCGCGCATGGTGCTCTACCGGGGGCAGCGCAGGGTCGTGATCGAGGGGGCGCCCAACCAGCAGACCCACGTGACCTTGCCCTCGATCAAGAACCTGGGCTTCAACGCGGACGAGAAGCCCGCGGGCGTCTCGGCGCCCTCGCCGACGCCCTCCAAGTAAGATGGCCACCCCCTCGATTGTCGCCGATTCCCTGGTCAAGGTCTACGGAACCAAGGCCGTCGTCGACGGCGTGGACCTGAACATCAGCGGCGGCGAGGTCGTGGGGCTGCTGGGCCCGAACGGCGCCGGCAAGACCACGACCTTCTACATGGTGGTCGGTCTCGTTCCCGCGACCCGCGGGCGCGTGCTGCTCAACGGCGCCGACATCACCTCGCTTAGGATGCACGAGCGAGCGCGCCTCGGCATCGGCTACCTTCCCCAGGAGGCATCCGTATTCCGCAAGCTGACGGTCGCCGAGAACATCCTGGCGATCCTCGAGGCGGTGAACGTGCCCCGCCGCGAGCGCAGGGCGAGGCTCGCCGAGCACCTGGAAGAGCTCAGCCTCGGGCCCCTCGCCAAGCAGAAGGCCTACACCCTTTCCGGCGGCGAGCGCCGCCGCCTGGAGATTGCCCGCGCGCTCGTGACGCGGCCCCAGTTCCTGCTGATGGACGAGCCCTTCGCCGCGATCGACCCGATCTCGGTGGCCGACGTGCAGAGGATCATCCTGCAGCTCAAGCAGCGCGGCATAGGCATCATCGTCACCGACCACAACGTGCGCGAGACCCTGCGCATCGTCGACCGCGCCTACATGATCCACAAGGGCAAGGTGCTGACGGAGGGCACAGGGGACTTCCTGATCCGGGACCCGAAGGCCCGGAAGTTCTACCTGGGCGAGGACTTCAACCTCTAGCGCGCGGGCCTGGGGTCTCGCTTTTTCCGTGCGTTTCCCTCGCCAAGCGTCCTGAATTGCCCCCATGCAGAAGGCCATCCACGGCATCACGGTCGCGCATTTCTACGAGACCTACCGCGAGAAGCTGAAGCTCGAGCTGGTGACCGGCGAGGCGGGGATGCACCGGCTGATACGCGAGGGCAGCATCAACCGCCCGGCCCTGGCCCTGACCGGCTTCTTCAAGTATTTCGCGAACAAGCGCATCCAGGTGGTTGGGGCGGCCGAGATGACCTACCTGAAGACCCGCAGCCAGCAGGACCAGATCCTCACGTTCCAGGAGATGGCGCGCCGAAGCGTCCCCTGCGTGATCCTGACCCGCAACTTCCTGCCGACGCACGCCATGACGGCGGTGGCGACCGAGATGAACCTGCCGATCCTGCGCACGCCCCTGATCACCATGAACCTGGTGAACCTGGCGACCCTCTGCATCGACAACGAGTTCGCGCCGAGCGGCATCGAGCACGCCACGACCCTCGACGTGCGCGGCGTCGGCGTGATGCTCCGGGGCGACTCCGGGGTCGGCAAGAGCGAGTGCGCGCTGGCGCTGATCGAGCGCGGCCACTCGCTCGTCGCCGACGACCTGACGATCATCAAGCTCCTCGACGAGCGCGAACTGATGGCCTCCAGCCGGGCGCTCAACCGCGGCTACATGGAGTGCCGCGGCATCGGGATCATCAACATCGCGGAGATGTTCGGCGTGAAGTCGATCCGGCTCGAAAAGCGCATCGACCTCGTGATCTCGCTCCACGAGTGGACGCCCGAGGCGGTCGAGGAGCGCACGGGCCTCGAGGAGAACAGCTACGAGATCCTGGGCAAGAAGGTGCCCCACATCGAGCTCTACGTGCGTCCCGGCCGCGACATGGCGCGCTTGGTCGAGGTTGCCGCCTTGACGCAGGCCCTCAAGCGCATGGGGCACGACCCCGCCAAGGACTTCAACGACCGACTGATCGCGTTCATGTCCGAGGACGGCCCGTCACGGCGCATGAAAATCAAGCCGGTCGAGCGCGAGGAGAGGGCACCGGGCCCGTTCGGCTCCGAATAACTTCATGTCCATCCCCGCACGCGCCGACGGGCGCAAGCCTGACGAGCTCAGGCCCGTCTCCTTCGTCCCCAACTTCGCACCGAACTCCACGGGCTCGGTCCTCGTGCGCTACGGCGCCACGCAGGTGATCTGCGCCGCGACCATAGAGCCGGGGGTGCCCACCTGGATGAAGCAGCAGGGCGTGAAGGGCGGCTGGCTCACGGCCGAGTACTCGATGCTGCCCTACTCCACCCACGAGCGGAAGGCGCGTGACATCAACAAGGGCCGTCTGGACGGGCGAACGGTCGAGATCCAGCGCCTGATCGGCCGCTCGCTCAGGGCCGCGATCGACCTCGACCGCCTGGGGCAGAACACGCTCTGGCTCGACTGCGACGTGCTCCAGGCCGACGGGGGGACCCGCACCGCCTCGATCACAGGCGCCTACGTCGCCGCGCGCCTTGCCGTCCAGAAGCTCCTGGACGCCGGAAAGATCCGCGAGAACCCGCTCATCGACTCCGTCGCGGCCGTCAGCGTCGGGACGTTCGCGGGCCAGAGCCTGCTCGACCTCGCCTACGTCGAGGACAAGGACGCCGAGGTGGACTTCAACGTCGTGATGACCGGGCAGGGCAAGTTCGTGGAGGTCCAGGGTACCGGCGAGGAGTCGACCTTCAGCCACGACCAGCTTAACGAGCTCCTGGCGCTCGCCCAGAAGGGCCTCAGGGAGATCTCCGCCGCGCAGGCCTCGTTCCTAGCAAGGCAGCTACTCGCCACATGAGGCCGCCTTCTTGCAGGGGCCCCGAGCCCCGGCCAGCCGGCCCGGAGGCTTTTTTGTCGTGCCTCCCCGGGGGCTCCTCTGTCACACCCTAGGCGACCGTCCATGAACATCCACGAGTACCAGGCCAAGGCCCTCTTCGAGAAATTCGGCGTCCCGGTGCCCAAGGGCGCGGCGGCGAAGACCGCCGAGGAGTTCGCCGGCGCCCTGGCCCAGCTCCCGGAGGGACCCACGATGGTGAAGTCCCAGATCCACGCCGGCGGGCGCGGCAAGGGCACGTTCACCGACGGCACGAAGGGCGGCGTCAAGTTCTGCAAGACCAAGGCGGACGCGCTCGAGGTCGCCAAGGGGATGCTCGGCAAGACACTGGTGACCGTGCAGACGGGCCCCGCGGGCCGGAAGGTTCAGACCGTGTACTTCACGGTCGCGAGCGACATCAAGAAGGAGTATTACCTGGCGGTGCTGCTCGACCGAGCGTCGTCGCGCCCCGTGATCGTGGCGTCGACCGAGGGCGGCGTGGAAATCGAGAAGGTCGCCCACGAGACCCCGGAAAAGATCTTCAAGGTGGTCGTTGACCCGGCCTACGGGCTGGCGGACTTCCAGGTGCGCGACCTCCTGACCCGCCTCGGGCTGACTGGGGCCGAGGCGAAGAACGGCGGCCGGCTGCTGCGGGCCCTCTACGCCATGTACTGGGAGACCGACGCCGCTATGATCGAGGTGAACCCGCTCATCACGACGCCCACCGGCGAGGTGCTGGCGCTCGACGCCAAGGTGTCCTTCGACGACAACGCCCTCTTCCGGCACCCCGAGATCGTTGCCTTGCGCGACCTGAACGAGGAGGACCCGAAGGAGGTCGAGGCCTCGAAGCACGGGCTCAGCTACATCGCGCTCGACGGCAACATCGCCTGCCTGGTGAACGGCGCAGGCCTGGCCATGAGCACGATGGACATCATCAAGCACTTCGGCGGAAACCCGGCCAACTTCCTCGACGTGGGTGGCGGCGCCTCGAAGGCGCAGGTGGTGGCCGCCTTCAAGATCATCCTGGGCGACCCGAACGTGAAGGGGATCTTCGTGAACATCTTCGGCGGCATCATGGATTGCAACGTGATCGCCTCGGGCATCGTGGAGGCCGTCAGGGAGGTGGGGCTCAGCCTGCCCCTCGTCGTGCGGCTCGAGGGCAACAACGTCGAGGCCGGCAAGGCCACCCTGGCCGCCTCGGGGCTGCCGATCGTCTCCGGCGGCTCGATGGCCGACGCGGCCCAGAAGATCGTCAAGCTCGTGCCCTGACCCCCGCCTTCCCATGTCGATCCTCATCACTCCCGATACCAAGGTCCTCGTCCAGGGCATCACCGGCGACTTTGGAGCGCGGCACGCCAGGCTCTCCCTCGACTACGGCACGAAGGTCGTGGCCGGCGTCACCCCGGGCAAGGGCGGCCAGTTCTTCGAGCACGGGGCCCACCGGGTGCCGATCTTCAACTCCGTGGCCGACGCGGCCCGCGCCACCGGCGCCACGGTGTCGGCCATCTTCGTGCCGCCGCCGTTCGCGGCGGACGCGATCCTCGAGTGCGCCGACGCCGGCCTCGACCTCGCCGTGGCGATCACCGAGGGCATCCCCGTGAGGGACATGGTGCGCGTGAAGCGCGCCATGGCCGGCGGCCACACCCGCCTTCTCGGGCCCAACTGCCCGGGCATCGTGACGCCGGGCACCGGGGAGCGCTCCCAGGGCGGCTGCAGGATCGGCATCGCCCCGGGCTACATCCACCGCAAGGGGCATGTCGGCGTGGTCTCGCGCTCGGGCACCCTCACCTACGAGGCCGTCTACCAGCTTACGGTGCGCGACATCGGCCAGAGCACCTGCGTCGGCATCGGCGGCGACCCCGTGAACGGCACGAGCCACCTCGACGTGATCCGCATGTTCAACGACGACCCTGAGACGGTGGGCATCGTCATGATCGGCGAGATCGGCGGCAACGCCGAGGTCGAGGCCGCCCGCTGGATCCGCGACCACTGCAGGAAGCCGGTCGCCGGGTTCATCGCCGGCTCGACGGCCCCGGCCGGACGCCGCATGGGCCACGCCGGCGCGATCGTCGGCGGCGCCGAGGACACCGCTGCGGCCAAGATCGCGGTGTTCAAAGAGTGCGGCATCGAGGTGGCCGTGACGCCCTCGGACATGGCCGACGCCCTGATCCGCGTGGCCACGGCCCGCGGCGTCGCGCTCAGCTAGGCCGGCGGGCTGGGGTCGGGCGCCTGGCGGTGCTCGATCAGCTTCACGTGCTTGTAGAAGGAGTTCTCGAAGCGCAGCACCGAGATCACGAGCCCGGGGCCGCCGTCGAGGAAGCCGCGCTGGAGCACGTAGGCCTTGAAGAAGGCCCACGAGGCGCGGAAGAAGGCCTTGGCGTAGCCGGACGCCGCACCGCTGCGCACCTGCTTCGGCACCCCGAGCGACGTGTAGCGGTTCATCTTGCCGATCGCCTCGGCCAGGGTACGGTAGGGGATCTGCTCGATGGCGCAGCGCATGCACCCAAGGCGCCCGTCGGCCGCGAGGCGGTACCCCTCGTGCACGTCATCCTCGACCTCGTAGGCCATGCGGCCGCGCCTGAAGAGCTGCGGCTGGCGGTAGTCCGGGTACCACCCGCTGTGGCGGATGCGCCGCCCGAGAAGCAGGTTGCGGCGCGGGACCAGGTAGGCGTCGGCCGAGGCCGGGTCGGCCACGAGCCGCAGGATCTCGTCGCGGGCCTCGGGCGTGCAGCGCTCGTCGGAGTCCAGGCTGAAAATCCAGGGCTCGCGGGTATGCTCGATGCCGGCCTGGCGCAGCTCGCCGAAGCGCCTGAACTCGAGCTGCACGACCCGGGCCCCGTGCCGGGCCGCGATCTCGGGCGTCCCGTCGGTGCTGAAAGAGTCGATCACCACGATCTCCGCGGCCCACGACACGCTCTCCAGGGCCGGGCCGATCTTCTGGGCCTCGTTGCGGGCGAGGATGAACACGGATACCGGAGGGGGGGGCGCCATGGGGGTCTGGAGGGCGGGACGATCAGACCTTTCCCGCGCTGGAGCGAGCGATTTGATACAGGTAGCCGCACGAGCGCCAGGCGCGCACGAGGGCGCGCTTCGCCTCCCCCGTGCGCAGGCAGATTCCCTGCGCCGCGGCCAGGAGCACGAAGCCCGCGAGCTTGAGGAGGCTGCCGGCGGCGCGCGAGGCGAGGAAGCCCGCGGCCGGCCGGCCCTGGTCGCGCAGGCTCTTCACGCGGTCGACCACCCGGGAGCGGGCCGAGTCGAAGGCGTGACGGGCCGCGTACCGGAACGTGAGCCGCCGGGCGGGGATCTGGTGCAGCACCTTCGCGCCGGGGGCGAACCAGACCTCCAGGCCGCCGTGCCTCAGGCGGCGGATCATCTCGCTGTCGCCGCCCCCGAAGAGGCTCGCGCCCTGGCGGTCCAGGTCGGCGTTGAACACCCCGAAGCGCTGGAAGACCTCCCGCGGGAACGCGAAGTTGGCGCCCATGGGGGTCTGGGTCGGCGGGAGCGGGCCGTCGTCCCGTCGGAACGCGAGCGGACGGTGGGATCCCTCGAGCCACCTCGGGATCCCGTCCGGGAACACCGGCATCACCTCGCCGCCCACCACCCCGATCTTGTGGCCGTCATCGCGGGAGAAGGGCGCCACCAGCTGGGCGAGCCAGTCGGACTCCACCAGGATGTCGTCGTCGGCCAGCACCAGGATGTCACCCCGGGCCTCCTGGACGGCGCGGTTGCGCCCGTGGTCAAGGCCCTGGCGCGTCTCCAGAATCCAGCGCGGGCTCGGGCGCGACCCGGCGAAGGAGGCCACCACCTGCCGGGTGTCGTCCGTCGAGGCGTTGTCGATCACGAGGAGTTCCCATCGGTCGGTGGGGTAGTTCTGACGCACCACGCCGGCCAGCGTTTCCCTCAGGAAGCGGGCGCGGTTGTAGGTGATCAGGGCGACGGTGACAGGGAGGCTCGGCATGTTTCTGCGGGTCTGGCAGCAACGTGTGGCTTCTGATAACCAACGAGTTGCGGTTAACCAAGCCCCAAAACGAAAAAAATTCTGGACGGAAGCCGCGAGTTTTACAAGATGACCCCCGCATCAGGAACGAACCGGCCTTCAACAAGCGGGTTCTGCCAACCGGGCCGGGAGCGGCCACGGTGGATCGGGCGAAAGCCCGGATGTGCGGGACCCACAAGGCCCCGAACCGAAACGCTCCCGAAAGCGATGACCGACCTGATGCCAGGTCGGTCTTTTGCTTTCAGCCCTGCTGCGCGATTCATCCCACACGATCATCACGCAACATGACCACCCAAGCCGACACCTCCGGGATCCGCATCGCCGCGGACAATCCCAACCACCACCTCTGGAACAACCACGGGACCTGGTTCCTGCACTACACGGTGCACCCGACCCCGTTCACCAAGGACCGCATCCGCCGGTCCCTGGGGACCAAGGACCTGAACCTCGCCCGCTCCCGCCGCGACGCCTTCTTCGCCCACCTGGGCGCCAAGCAGGTCGCCGCCTAGGAACCCGGGCTGAAGGCCACCATCACCTCCGAGCCGACTGAGTCGGCGAGGAGGCGCCCCTTGGGCTCCAGGCGCACCCGCGTGCCCTCCCGGCGCGCCAGGCCGCCCTCGACCAGCCGCTCGACGAGCGCGTCCACGCGCTCCCACGGGGCCTCCGGGCACCGAAGGCGCAGGGGGGCCAGGTCCACGCCGGCGTTCATCCTGAGGCCGAAGACCAGCGCGTCCTCGGCCAGCAGGCGGCCCGAGAGCTCCACGCGGTCCTCGGTCGCGCGCAGGCCGCGCCCCACCCGCTCGAGCCACTGCCCCAGGTCCGCCACGTTGGAGCCCCGGATTCCCAGGTGCTGGGAGGCGGCGGAGGGCCCCAGGCCCGCCCATTCGTGCATCCGCCAGGTGTTCACGTTGTGGAGGCAGGCGTGCCCGGGCCGCGCGAAGTTGGAGACCTCATACTGGGCGAATCCGGCTGCCCCCAGGCGCTCCCAGGTGCGCTCGTACATCCGCGCCTCGTTCTCGGGGTCCAGGCGCACCCGGCCCTGCGAGAGCTTCACCCAGAGGGCGGTGTCCTCCTCGAAGGTGAGGCAGTAGGTGGAGATGTGGTCGGGGGCCAGCGAGACCGCCTCGTCGATGTCCGCATCCCACTCGCCGGCCGTCTGACCGGGCAAGGCGAACATGAGGTCCACGTTGACGCTGGGGAATCCCGCGGCGCGGATCCGCTCGTAGGCCCGGTAGACCTGTTCGCGCGTGTGCGCCCGCCCCAGGGCCTCGAGGAGCGCGGGGTGGAAGCTCTGGATGCCGAGCGAGACGCGGGTGACGCCCGCCTGCCGGAGGGCGTCCAGGCGCTCGCGCGTCACCGAGGCCGGGGCCATCTCGACTGTCCACTCGGCCGGGGAACGGCCCCCGGGGAGGGAATGGACCACCTCAGCCACCCGTAGGAGGTCCCTGGCCGACAGGAGGCCGGGCGTCCCCCCACCCCAGAACACGGTGGACAGGGGCCGGGTCCACTCCACCCCTCGGGCCTCCTGCCCGAGGCCCCGGATGAAACCCTCGATCGTTTCGGCGGTCGGACTGACTTGGTAAAACGCACAGAAGTCGCAGGTGCTGGCACAGAACGGAACGTGGATGTAGAGCCCGAGGGGCGCGGCCACCTCAGCTTTGGCTTGCTCCACTGCGGCGTCAGCCCTCATTAATACCATCGATATGGACCTTAAACGATTTTCCGTCGCGAGACAAATCCTGCCCGCGTCCGTCGCGGTGCTGGCCCTGGCGCTTGCGGCCGGCTGCAACACGGTCTCGCTGACCAACCTGACGCCGTCGTCCCTCCCCGAGAACCCGTCGGGGATCTACACCCTGACGCTGCGGGTGACGCCCAAGTCCTCCACGGTGGTGCCCGAGACGATCGTCCCCCACGTGGTGGTGGGGGCGGAGGTCCACGACATGAAGAAGAACGACTCGGTGCCCGGCGTCTACGAGTTCGACCTGAAGCTTCCCTATGCGCAGAGCCAGATCGGCTACTACTACCTGGTCGACTACCGCACCGTCGGCAACGGCATCGACTCCGCCCACCAGGCCTACACCGCGGAGTCCCGCGCCTCGATCGTCAGCCGCTACGTCCTCTCCCTCGAGGTCAACCGCGGGCCGGTCGGCGCGAGGATCGGCGTCCTCGGGCGCGGCTTCACTCCGCAGGACCAGATCGGCTTCGACGGGACGCCCGTTCGCACCATCTACGAGTCGCCCACCTCGATCGGCTTCTTCGTGCCGGCGCTCTCGCCGGGCAAGTCCTACCGCGTCACGCTCTCGAGCGCCGCGGGCAACTCCGACGTGGGCAGCTTCCGGATCGACTCGAGCGAGGTGACGGCCGAGCCGGCGTCCCTGCAGCTTGCCCCCGGCCAGAAGCAGACCCTCACCTTTACTATCAGCCACGCAGCCCCCGCGGGCGGGCTCCTCCTCGACGTCACCACCGACGTGCCCGAGAGCGTGATCATGCCCGAGGTCGTGGTGCCCGAGGGGCAGACCTCCGTCACCATCCCGGTCGAGGGCGGCAAGCCGGGCAGCGGAAGCCTCTTCCTGAAGGGCTACGGCAACGGCGAGGTCACGGTCCCCGTGTCCGTCGCCGCGGGCAGGTAAGGCCCCTCCCCCGCGGGCTCCCGTCCGCCAAAGATTGTTTGAAACGCGGGGGGAGCGGAATATCGTCCAACCTGTGGAAACCAAGGACGCGAAACTGTCGTTCGAAGCGGCGCTCTCGAAGCTCGAGACGATCGTCGAGTCGATGGAGTCCGGGGAGGTCCCGCTGGCGGACCTTCTGGCCAAGTTCGAGGAGGGGAACAAGTTGCTGAAGCACTGCGAGGGCCGGCTGAAGGACGCCGAGCTGAAGATCGAGCAGCTGAAGAAGGAGCGCGACGGGGTCACGTTCACCAAGTTCGACACGGAGCGCGAGGCCTCATGAGCCAGACGGCCGCCCGCATCCTCGACTCGATCCGGGGACCCGCCGACGTGAAGGCGCTCGAGGCCTCGCGCCTGCCCCAGCTGGCCGAGGAGATCCGCCAGGAGATCATCTCCGTCACGGCCCGCCAGGGCGGCCACGTAGGTCCCAACCTGGGCGTCGTCGAGCTCTCGATCGCCCTCCACCGGGTGTTCAACACGCCGGCCGACTCGCTCGTCTTCGACGTGGCCCACCAGGGCTACGTCCACAAGCTCTTGACGGGGCGAGGAGGGGACTTCTTCGGCAAGGTGCGCCACAGCGGCGGGGCGAGCGGCTTCCTGTACCGGGCGGAGAGCGAGCACGACGCCTTCGGGGCCGGGCACGCGGGCACGGCTCTGAGCGCCGCCCTGGGGATGGCCACCGCGCGGGACCTGCGCGGCACGGGAGAGCACGTGGTCGCCGTGTGCGGCGACGCCGCCTTCACCTGCGGGATCACCTTCGAGGCGCTCAACAACGTGGTGACGTCGACCAAGCGCCTGATCGTCGTCCTCAACGACAACCAGTGGTCGATCGCCCGCAACGTGGGCGCGATGGCGAAGAACCTGAACCGACTGAGCACGAGCCAGACCTACAACCGCATCCACCACGACCTGGAGAAGTTCTTCATGGGCCTGCCTCACGGCCACGAGATGAACCAGATCTGGGTGAAGTGGAAGCGCGAGACCAAGGACTTCTTCGTCAACTCGAGCCTCTTCGAGAAATTCGGCCTCCGCTACATCGGGCCGATCGACGGCCACAACCTGGAGGAGCTCCAGAAGAACCTTGAGTTCGCCCGCCAGTGCGACGTGCCGGTCCTGATCCACGTGATCACGATGAAGGGCAAGGGCCTGGACGCGGCGCAGAACTCGCCCGAGAAGTTCCACGGGGTGGGCGGCTTCGACCCGGCGACCGGCGAGGTCGTGCGCTCGAAGCCCGGCACCCCGCCCGCCTACCAGGACGTGTTCGGCCAGGCGATGGTGCGCTTCGCGAAGGCCGACCCGCGCGTGGTCGGCATCACGGCCGCGATGCCCCCGGGCACCGGGCTGAACAAGCTCGCCGCCGAGGTCCCGAGGCAGTTCTTCGACGTGGGCATCGCCGAGGAGCACGCCGTCCTCTTTGCCGCCGGCATGGCCACCAAGGGCCTGCGCCCGGTCTGCGCCATCTACTCCACCTTCCTGCAGCGCGCCTACGACCAGATCATCCACGACGTCGCTCTTCAGAACCTGCCCGTCACCTTCTGCATGGACCGTGCGGGCCTCTCCCCCAACGACGGCCCGACCCACCACGGGCTCTTCGACATCGCGTACCTGCGATGCGTGCCGAACGTGACCCTCATGCAGCCGAAGGACGAGGACGAGCTGGTGGACATGCTGCACACGAGCCTTGAGCTCGGCGGCCCGGCGTTCATCCGCTATCCCCGCGGCCCGGCCCCGGGCGTCCGGCTGAAGGACAGGCCGCAGCTCCTCGAGGTCGGCCACGCCGAGGTGCTGCGCGAGGGCTCGAACATCGTGCTCTGGGCGCTCGGGCCCATGATCGCCGACGCCTTCGCCATCGCCGAGCGCCTCCAGGCCGAGGAGAACCTCTCGGTGGGGGTCGTGAACGCCCGGTTCATCCGCCCGCTCGACCGCACACTGCTCCTGAGCCAGGCGGCCGTCGTGCCGCTGATCGTGACCCTGGAGGACCACGTTCTGGCGGGCGGCTTCGGCAGCTGCGTCCTCGAGGCCCTCCAGGAGGCCGACTGCCCGACCGCGGTCGAGCGCATCGGCTGGCCCGACCGGTTCGTCGAGCACGGCTCGAACGTCGAGATCCTGCGCGAGGCCTACGGGCTCTCGCACGAGGCCATGTACCGGCGCGTGCTTGAGCGCTGGAGGAACCTGCGCGAGCAGCGCGTCGAGGCCGACGTCTGAGCGGCTACCGCAGCGACGACGCGAGGAGGCCCAGGAAAGGGCCGCGCGCGTCGATGTGCGGGTTGTGGCCGGACCCGGGCAGCGTCTCGACCCGGGACGCGGGGAAGTGCTCGGCTATGGCGGCCAGGTCCCCCGCCTGCACGTAGTTGGACGCCCCGCCGGCGATGAAGAGCGCGGGGCCGAGGTAGCGGTCCCCGGGCCCGAGCGGGTTTCGCTCGAGGTCGGGCAGCGCCGCCGTCATCGCCCGCAGGTTGATGATCCAGCGCCAGCCCCCCTCCGGGGTGCTCTCGAGGTTCGTCGCCAGGAACTTGCGCATCGCCCAGTTGGGCACGCGGGCCTCGAAACGCATCTCGGCCTCGGCCCGGGAGCGAAGGTCGCCGAGCGAGAGCTCGTTCATGGCCGCGAACTCCGCGCGGTGGGCCGGCCAGAAGTAGTCCCGCGGCGCGATGTCGACCACGACCAGGCGCTCGACCCGGCCGGGCTCGCGGCAGGCGAGCAGCATCGCCACCTTGCCCCCCATGCTGTGGCCGACCAGGACCGCCGGCCCGCGCACCTCGCGCTCGAGCCAGGCCGTGACGTCCGCGGCCATGGCCTCGTAGGTCATCGGCTCCGCGTGCGGCGACAGGCCGTGGTTGCGAAGGTCGAGCGCGTAGACGCGGCGCTCGGCCGAGAGGTCCCTCGCGAGCGTCTGCCAGTTGCGCGAGGAACCGAGCATCCCGTGGAGGATCACCACCGGCGGCAGGGCGCTGCCCCCGAAATCGCGGTGGAACAGGGCAACGGGCGTGGGAGGGGGGCCTTCGGGCATGACGGTGGGGTCCCATCGTGGCCAAGGAGGCCGCCGCTCCAACATTGAATTCTGCATGCGCAGCCGTTCGAATGGGAGCGATGGCCGAACCCGAGAAACTCACCCCGATGATGCAGCAGTACTTCGAGGTGAAGCGCGGGCTTCCCAGGGACACGCTGCTCCTCTTCAGGCTCGGGGACTTCTACGAGCTGTTCTTCGACGACGCGGTCGTCGCCTCGCGCATCCTCGGGCTCACGCTCACCCAGCGCCAGGCCCACCCGATGGCCGGCCTCCCCCACCACGCGGCCGACGCCTACGTGGGCAAGCTGCTCCTTGCCGGCAAGAAGGTGGCGATCTGCGACCAGGACGAGCCCGCGCAGGCGGGCAAGCTCGTGCGCCGCCGCCTGACCCGGATCCTGAGCGCGGGCACGACCCTCGCCGCCAACCAGCTCGAGGCCTCCCGCAACCGGTACCTCTGCGCGGTCGCGCTCGACCGGCGGGGCCTGCACGCGGCCTGGATCGAGCTGTCGACCGGGGAGTTCCGCGTGGCGACCGCGGGCCGCATCGAGGACCTGCTGCCGGTCCTCACCTCGCTGGACCCCGCCGAGATCCTGGCGCCCGAGGGGGAGCTGGAGCGCTGGAGGACGGCTCCCCACGAGCAGGCGGGCCTCCACGCGCTCCACGCCTTCGCCTCGGTGCGCGTCCTGACCGAGTTTCCCGCCTACCGGTTCGAGTCGGCCGCCGGCGGCCGCGCGGTCGCCGAGGCGCTCGGGGTCCTCAACCTCGAGGGCTTCGGGATCGAGGGCGGCCACCCGGGCCTCGGCCCGGCGGCCGCCCTGGTCGGCTACGCAACCGCCAACCTGTGCGCGAAGCCCGAGAACCTGCGCGGCCTCAGGGAATACCGCAGCTCGGGGAGCCTGCTCCTCGACCCCGCCACCCTGCGCAACCTGGAGATCTTCGCCTCCGTTCGCGGGGGCCGGGCGGGCTCTCTCCTCGCCGCCATGGACCGGACGGCGACGGCCGCCGGGGCGCGGCTCCTCGAGCGCTGGCTCGCCGCCCCCTCCATGGACCCGGCAGAGATCCGCAGGCGCCACGCCCTCGTCGGTGAGTGCCTCGCCCAGCCCGCGCGCCTCGCGGAGCTCGTGGACGCGCTCAAGGGGGTGCGGGACGTGCCCAGGATCCTCGGCCGCCTCCAGAACCGGCTGCGCAACCCCCGCGAGCTCTGCGGGATCCGCGACACGCTCGCCCGAGTTCCCGGGATCCGTGACCTCCTCCAGGGCCTGGGCACCCGCGGCGCGGCGCTCAGCGGGCGGATCGTCGAGCTGCCGGACCTGCGGGGCCTCCTCGAGCGGGCGCTCGCCGACGAGCCGCCGGCCGACGTCGCCGAGGGCAACTTCGTGCGCGAGGGCTACGACCCGGAGCTCGACCGCATGCGCTCGCTGATGAGCGGCAACAAGGCGTGGCTCGCGGACCTGGAGCGGGGCGAGCAGGAGCGCACGGGCATCCGCAGCCTGAAGGTCCGCTATACGAACCATTTTGGCTACTACATCGAGGTCACCAAGGCCAACCTGCACCTGGTTCCCGCCGACTACGTCCGGCGCCAGACCACCGTCGGCGGGGAGCGCTACGTGACCGAGTCCCTCCGGCAGAAGGAGCGGGAAATCCTTCACGCCGAGGACAACGCCCTCCAGCGCGAGAAGGAGA